>JAFVCP010000038.1 GCA_017479185.1 Clostridia bacterium | reverse complement strand
CCATAACTTCATCGTCAAAAATTTTTCCTTCTTCCGCAAAACCGTATGGTCCGTCAGATTTTAATTTGTGCGATAAATCACCGCTTGCAATAAAAATAATTTTTCTTTCGAGTTCGTCGGCAACTTTCTTGAAGTGGTCGTTTATGGGAACAAGTTTATTTATATCTATTCCCGTATCGTAAGGAGTTCCCTTTAACGTCGCAACGAAAGGTTCGGTTGCCGGATTGGAAGTTCCGTTTCCGAGAGCGGAAAGCGCGGTATCGACGATATCGCAACCGGCTTCAACCGCTTTAAGATATACCATATCTCCCGTTCCGGTCGTATTATGCGTATGCAAGTGGACTTTGGTTTCGGGCTTTAAAACGCTCTTTATGTCCTTTACGAGTTCGTAAGCCGTATACGGCAACAAAAGGTTCGCCATATCCTTTATACATATATTGTCGGCGCCCATTTTTTCAAGAGTTTTCGCAAGATTTACGAAATACTCGTTGGTGTGGACTGGGCTTGTCGTGTAAGATATAGCGACCTCGCATATACCGCCGTATTTCTTTATCGCCTTCATAGCGGTTTCAAGATTTCTCACGTCGTTGAGAGCGTCGAAAACCCTGACTATACTTACGCCGTTTTTGATAGAATATTCAACGAAATTTTCAACGACGTCGTCCGAATAATGCTTATATCCGAGCAAGTTCTGCCCTCTCAGCAGCATTTGAATGGGAGTTTTTTTAAGATGACTTTTAAGTATTCTCAATCTTTCCCAAGGATCTTCGTGTAAAAATCTCAAACAGGAATCGAAAGTCGCGCCGCCCCAAGCCTCAAGGGAATAATACCCGACTTCATCGAGTTGATCGAGCGCGGGAAGCATTTGTTCAATCGTCATTCTCGTTGCCGCTTGCGATTGATGAGCGTCCCTAAGTATCGTATCGGTTATTAAAACTTTTTTATTTTCCATAATCATTTAACCTCATTTTATCAGAAAAGCGAAATCAAAAACCCTGCGGCAATAGCGGAACCGATAACGCCGGCGACGTTCGGCCCCATAGCGTGCATAAGCAAGTGGTTGCTCGGATCGGTTTCCCGTCCGACGTCCTCGGAAATTCTCGCAGCCATCGGAACTGCGGACACGCCCGCGCTTCCGATTAGAGGATTTATCTTTCCGCCCGATAATTTACACATAATTCTTCCCATCAAAAGTCCGCCTATCGTTCCGAACGCGAAAGCAAACAGACCGAGCGCGATTATTTCAAGAGTTTCCACGGAAAGGAATACCGAGCCGAACGCTTTACTACCTACGCATATTCCCAAGAAAATCGTGATGGTATTCATTAAGCCGTTCTGCGCCTGCGAAGAAAGCCTTTCCGTAACGCCGCTCTCTTTCAGAAGATTGCCGAGCATAAGCATACCGAGAAGGGGCATCGCGTCCGGCAAAAGCAAACCGACGACCAAAGTAACCGTTATCGGGAAAATTATCTTTTCGAGTTTGGCAACCTTACGAAGTTGAGTCATTTTGATAGCCCTTTCCTTTTTAGGCACCAAAAGACGCATTATCGGCTTTTGTATCAACGGGATCAACGCCATATAAGAATATGCCGCGATCGCAATGGCAGAAAGCAGATTTTTGTCGGTATATTGACTCATTTTCTGAGTAACGTAAATCGCCGTAGGTCCGTCCGCTCCGCCGATTATCGCTATCGAACAAGCGGCGGCAAGATCATCGAAACAGAGTACCGCAAAGAACAAAGCGATGAAAATGCCGAGTTGCGCGGCTGCGCCGATAAGCATACTCTTGGGATTGGAGATCAGCGGTCCGAAATCGGTCATCGCTCCTATTCCGAGGAATATGAGAGGGGGATAAATAACGTGCTCGACGCCGAAGAACAAATACCATAAAAGCCCTCTTGACGACGGGATGACGTTATCATAAGTATGTAACGCCTCTACAATACCTTCTTTAAGCGTAAATCCATTCGGTATAACGCCGTTTAACTCTGTAAATGTAGTCAATTCGGCAATATTACCCGAAATTTCTTCGACAATTTTTCCGTCCGAGAAAATATACCCCTGAGGCAAAACTCCTCCTGCCGCAGTAAATTCGGAAAGTTCCGTAATATTTGCGACGTATTCTCCCCAAACAATTCTATATGCGCCGGGAATATTGACCAAAAACATTCCAAAAGCAATGGGAAGCAACAACAAAGGTTCAAACTTTTTTACAATCGCAAGAAAGAACAAAACGAATGAAATGCCGAGCATTATGTAATTCTCGACGCTGCCGTTCATTATTCCGGACTGTTCAAGCAAACCTTTAAATATATCCCCTATATCTAAAAGCAAATTTTGAGTCATAAACAAATCTCCGATACACCTTATGCGATAACGGCGAGAACGCTCTCGGATTCCACGTTGGCGCCCTTAGCGACGTTAAACGTAATTACTCCGTCGCAGGGGGCGGTAATATCGTTATCCATTTTCATCGCTTCGAGAACGAGAATGGGTTGGTCTTTTTTAACGGTCGCGCCGTTTGCGACCAAAAGATTTTTAACAAGTCCGGGGAAAGGCGAAACCACTTTGGTCCCGTTTGCGGTATTTACCTTATTTACGGGCTTTACTTCCGCCGGTGTATTAACTACGGGAGCGGAACTTTGACGAGAAACTTCCTCTCCTACCTCTTCAACGCTTACGTTATAACTATTTCCGTTTACGGTTACTATAAAATTACGCATTTATCTGTTACTCCTTATATTTTTTTGATTTTTCTCACCACGAATTCCGCTTTTTTGTTTTCTTTAGCGTACACCGAGGAAATAGCCGCCGTTATGACGGCAACGAGTTCTTCGTCGTTTGTTTCTTCGTTCAAAACTTCTTCGACAGGCGCGGTCGTTACGACTTTCTTTTCCTTTACTTGCGAAAATTTAGTCAGAATAAGCCCGACCAGCCAAACTATAAAGATAAGAATCGAAATGCCGATAAAAACGACAAAAAAACCTATCAAGGCGTCGATAGCCGCTTCTCCCGGGTCGATATTTTTTGGATAAGATTCCAATAGATTCAACAACATATTTACCTCACGAGCATCTGAAGAGCCGAAATTATATATTGACGGGCAAATTGCGGTTCGATAATATTATCGACGTATCCGTTTTTAGCCGCGTTGATAGGATCGGCGTTTTCTTCGGCGTATTTTTCAGCCAAAGCGTCCATAGCCTCTTCTTTTACCCGACCGAAAGCGACCGCTGAAACCTTTCCGTCAAACAACGCGATCTTGGCGTTTGCAAAAGCGTAAGAATAGTCGACGCCGATAGATTTCGAAGCGAAGATCGAATAACCAAGCCCTATCGCTTTTCCGTAGACGACCGATAACCTATCGCAACACTTTAACGCCGCGATCATATTGTTTATCTCTTTCATTATCGGAGATCTCGCGGTAACGGGATCGGTTTTTATACCTAAAGTATTGACGAAGATCACGAGAGGCAAAGAATAGGCGCTTGCAAAATCGGCGAACTCTTTGATCTTTAAAACGACGTTTAAGTTAAGTTCCACACCCTTGTCTTCTCCGCCGAACAATATCGAAGCGGCGCTAATACCGCCTATTCTACCTATACCCGTTTTTACTTCAGGAGCGAAAGAAGAATTGAACTCGATAAATTTACCCTCGTCGAACACCGCTTTTACAAGACATTCGGGACAAACCTTATCGTTTAAATTTTCGGAAACCCTGTTAAGATCATCGGTCGTGTCCGCGATCGAACCCGAATACCCGGGTATAACGCTCAACACTTCAATTATTTTGGCTCTCGCGTCTAAAACGCTTTCAACTTCGGCGGTAATATTTCCCGCAAAACTTGCGTTTTTAAATCCAGCAATATCGTCGACGGAAAGATTTTTGTCGGACGACGCTATGACCGTCGGGCTTGCGTATCCCATTTTCGAGTCTTTTACTATAAAATTCATATCCGCGTTGGCGGCAAGAAGGGCAAAACTACCGTATAATTCGCCCAAAACTATCGAAAATTGAGGAACCTCCCCTTTCAATTCGCAAGAAGCAGACAAAACTCCGCCGATACCTTCGAGAACGTTTACGCCTTCACCGACGCGAACGCCGAGAGAATCGAACAAATATATAACGGGATAACCCGCCTCGTAGGCTCTGTCAAGACACTTCCTGATTTTTCCGCAGTTGGCAACGCTTACGCCGCCGCTTAAAACTTTAACGTTTTGAGCGATAATATATACGGGAGTATCGTCAATCGTCGCGTACCCCGTAACCACGCCTTCGCCTTCGGCGTCCTCGCCGTAAAATTCGTTGCGGGAAAAACTGAAAGCGTCGAGTTCAACAAAAGAATTTTCGTCGGCAATATCGGAAATCGCCTTCCTGATATCCTCTCCGACGGCGAGAAGTTTACTTCTTCTTTCATTGAGTAAATCTATTTTATTCATAAAACTCCTCCATTATAAATTTCTATTATATTATATCACTTTAATCGATTTCAGGCAACAAAAAAGGCGTATAAAAATACGCCTTAAATTATAAATTTTTTATATATTATTTTACTTGACGTCGCAGGTCATCAAAAACTTCCTGAAAGAGATGGATCCCTCTTCGTCTTTCTTGAAAACCGACGTGTTATCGAGTATTGCGACGCAGGTTTTATTAACGTAATCTCTTATAATCTCGTCAGCCTTTTGTCTGTCGTTCAAATCGGGATATTCTTTCATAAGTTGCTCGATCATATCTTTATGAACGTACATAGGATCGCCGTGTTCGTTTTTGCCTTTATACGGGGCTTCCCTGCAAATTATCGCGGAGATCTCTTCGAGTTGTTTTTTGAGTCTTCCCGGAAGAATATAAAGCCCCATCGCCTCGATCAAGCCGATACCTTCTTTTTTGATATTGTGGTATTGGGGATGAGCGTGGAAAACTCCGCCGGGATATTGATCGGTCGTGGAATTGTTCCTCAAAATAATTTCCACACAGAACTTACCGTCCGGCAAATATCTCGCCATCGTCGTACAGGTGTTATGCCTTTCTTCTACAGAATTAACTATCCCAACGCTGTCGTCGCTGTAAACTTTCCAACTTTCGACTATATCTCCCGCAAGTTCGCAAATGGTGTTCTTATTATACCCTGACAACCTTATAGCGGAATTGTACCAATTAAGCACGCATATCTCGACGTCGGGAAATTTGGGAGCGGTCAAAACGTAAAGAGGCTTTGCCTTGTGCATAGGCATAAGGTGTTTTCCGCCTTGAAAATGTTCGTGGTTGAGTATTGAACCGCCGACGATGGGGAGATCGGAATTGCTCCCTACGAAATAATTGGGGAAAATTTCGATAAAATCAAGCAATTTGCTTACTGTTTCCCTGCCCATTTTCATTGGGGTATGTTCGGTATTGAAAGCGATGCAATGTTCTTCGAAATATGCGTAAGGAGAATACTGAACTTTCCAATTCTCTCCCCCGATTGAGATCGCGACCGTCCTTAAATTAGCCCTCGGGGGATAATCGTACCCGCCGAGATACCCTTCGTTTTCCTGACAAAGAGCGCAAGGGGGATATTTATCCACGCTTCTCGGCGCCGAAACGAGTTTTGCGATATCTTTATTGTCTTTTTCGGGTTTTGACAAATTTATAGTGATTTCGAGATAGTTATCGCCGTCCTTATATTCCCAACCGATATTTTTGGAGATCGCGGTCTTTTGAATATAATTATTCATCACGCAAATTTTATACAGATAATCGCAAGCCGCCTGCGCGCCCATCCTCTCTTTCAGATACTTAAAAGTCTGATTGATCTCGGAAGGTTTTTGCGTCAGGTTACCAAAGACGTAAGACGCGAACAAAGTCGCTTGAAGGTCGTCCTCGGCTATGTTGTTCTCGATTGCGTATTCCTTTATTTCATTAAAAAGAACGTCGGGAACACTCATCTCTTTGACGTAATCGAGGTTCGGGGTTTTAGGCATTGGCGCGCTCAATTTAAATTGCACGAGCAAGGAATTTTTAACGTATATTTCATCGAGTTCGTTAAGATATAAAAAATCTTTCGCGTAAGCGATGAGTTTTTCAACGAGAAGTTTTCCGTCGACCATATTTTACCTCCGCGTAAACACAATTAAAATCATTTAAGATTGTAACATATTTCCTTTTTTTTTACAATCGTTTAAGCCCACTTTTTTAAAAATAAAAAGTACCGGCGTTAAGCCGATACTTATAATTTAAAAATTAGCGATCAAGATACCTACGAGGTATAAAACGAGAAGAAAACCGAGTACGATAAACATCGGGATCACCATCAACCTAACCGCGTCCCAATAGGTATTCCATTTTTCTTTGAACGTGGAATTTTTTTTGGGACTGCGAGGTCTTTCGTCCTTTTTACCGTATTTGTTTACCGCCGACATATCCGCGATCGTCGATCCGTCGTCGTAGTAAACGATTTTTTCCTTTTTGTCTTTTTTATTCTTCTTACTCATTTTATTCAATATTATTCGAGTTCGAACGCTCCCGTATATAACTGATAATATTTACCTTTACGCGCAATAAGTTGCTCGTGGTTACCGCTCTCGATTATTCTGCCGTGATCCAAAACCATTATAACGTCCGCGTTTCTTACCGTAGAAAGCCTGTGCGCGATTATAAACACGGTCCTTCCAAGCATCAGACTGTCGGTACCCTTTTGAACGATCTGTTCGGTCCTCGTATCGATACTTGAAGTCGCCTCGTCCATTATCATAACTGGCGCGTTGCACACGGCGGCTCTCGCTATCGAAAGAAGTTGTCTTTGACCTTGCGACAAATTGGCGCCGTCGGCGTTGAGCATCGTATTATATCCGTCCGGAAGCCTCGTTATAAAATCGTGAGCGTTGGCGAGTTTAGCCGCGACGTACACTTCTTCGTCGGTCGCGTCGAGTTTGCCGTATCTTATATTGTCCATAACGGTACCGGTAAACAAATTGGTATCTTGAAGAACGATACCGAGCGACCTTCTGAGATCCCCTTTCTTGATCTTATTGATATTTATTCCGTCGTATCTTATTTTGCCGTCGGCAATATCGTAAAATCTGTTTATGAGGTTGGTTATGGTAGTCTTCCCCGCTCCCGTCGCGCCTACAAACGCTATTTTCTGTCCCGGTTCGGCTTTAATGGAAACGTCGTGAAGAACTATTTTATTTTCGACGTAACCGAAATCGACGTGGTCGAGAACTATCTCTCCTTTAAGTTGAGTATACGTTATGCTGCCGTCTGCCGAATGGGGATGCTTCCAAGCCCATTTGCCCGTTCTTTTATCGGTTTCGAAAATATTGCCGTTTTCATCTATATCGGCGTTTACCAAAGTAACGTAACCGTCGTCAACTTCGGGTTTTTCGTCGAGAAGGCTGAATATTCTGTCCGCCCCCGCCATTGCCATAATAACCGAATTTATTTGGTTGGATATCTGCCCTAATTGATTAGCAAACTGTCGCGCCATACCGAGGAAGGCGACTACGATAGAAACCGAAAGAGGGAAAAACATTCCGCCGTATCCGTTGAACAAACCGTAAAATCCGAAGTTTACGGACACGTTTCTCGTAGCGATATAAATCCCGCACCCCACGAACGCTATCACGACATACATTATGTTACCGATATTGTGAATTATCGGCATAAGTATATTCGAAAAAGAGTTCGCTTTGTTCGATACGTCGTAAAGATGATCGTTTACTTTATTGAATTCTTCGATGGATCTTTCTTCGTGGCAGAATACTTTAACGACTTTTTGTCCGTTTATTATCTCTTCGATATAACCTTCGGTTTTTCCGACGGCTTGCTGTTGCGCCATAAAATATTTAGCGCTCTTGCCGCCGATCTTTTTAGTTGCGAATAATATCGCTATTACGCCTATTACGACTATCGCCCAAAGCATTATGCTGTAATAAACCATAACGACGGTAAGAGTCGTCAAAGTTATAACAGTCGAACAAAGTTGAGGCAAACTCTGCGATACGAGTTGTCTTAACGCGTCAATATCGTTCGTATATATACTCATTATATCGCCGTGAGCGTGCGTGTCGAAATATCTGATAGGAAGCCTTTGCATCTTATCGAATATTTTATTTCTCATATCCCTCAAAAAGCGTTGAGTAAGGGTTGCGCTCACGATACCCATAGTCGCGGAAGAGATCCAGCCGAGAGCGTAAATAACGATCATCGTTACGATGATTTTCAGTATTTCCGCCCAACCTTGGGAAGCGGCGTAAGTATGATCGACGACTTTCCCGAAAACGGCGTAAACGTTTTGCAAAAACACGCCCGCAATAGAGCCTGCTATCGCGCTTACGACGATACATACCGCCATAGCGGCAACGAGAGGCTTATAATCTGTAAATAAAATTTTCAACAGTCTTTTCAGTACGCCTTTACGCATTTTGCCCATAGGCGGTACCGCGCCTCTTCTCGGCATTCCCCTGTTAGCCATTCGTACTCACCCCCCCGCCGTTTTCTCTGTTCT
>JAFVCP010000037.1 GCA_017479185.1 Clostridia bacterium | reverse complement strand
TACCGTCCGGGTTATTATTACCGTTGTTGCTTGCGTCATAGAAATAAATATTTGCCGTACCGTTACCTAACTCCGTAGTAAACGGATTGAAGAAGGGATGGCTGGACGATTCATAGAACATTTTTACTTTTACAACGTAAGTGTCCGTACCGTAAGCAGCATCAAACTGCGCTTTCGTCGCATCGTAATGATCATTAGCGTAAGTCGCGAAAGGAACACGCGCGCCCCATTGGTTAGCACCCGTACTTGTATCGGTGGCTTTTCTCGTTACTTTTATTACGTCGTTTACGCCTTGATACGAAGCGAACCATTCGCTGTTATTCTGCGTATTTACCAAACCGTATGCAATAGCCGCTTTGCCGTCGTCGGAATAAAGAGCGGTATCCGCCGCCTTGTTGTAATAAACTTTAAGAACTTTACCCTCTCCGGTAAGAGTATCGGAAAGAACTTCGCTTTCGTTTTGAGCGTAAGTATAATAACGCGAAGTTTTCTTAACGGCAGTTATGCTATCTCCAAGTATTCCCGTTTCGGTAGAAGTCGCGAAGGGTTGACTTTCTCCGACGACGTAGTGATTTACGGTATATTCTTCATATTCTATCTCGCGATAGTTGAAAGTTACCGTAGAATTCGCCTTGTCGATCGAATAATTTAACAATCTGTATCCGTCTTTTGCGGGAAGATTGAAAACAGTTCCGTCAGGCGTAACTTTAACGGTCGAAGGCATCGAGAGTTCCGCCGCCGTTTTTGAAGCAAGTTGTTCGCCGTATTTAGCCGTTTTATACTCCGCCGTATATTCGCTCGACTTGGTTATTTTAAAGTCGGCTATATACATTGCCGTATTCTCCACGGGGTTGACCGTAGGATTGATGATATTGCTAGTTGCGTTCGTAAGATATTCTGCGTTCGAAATATCAACTTCGACGGCGTACCAAGTATCTGCGACGGGCGAAGTTACGGGAGTCATTACCGTTCCCGCTTTATACGCGGCGAGATCGTAGAATTTAACTACCGAAGAATAATCCGCAAGGTCGGTCTTTAATTTGACGATATTCGTACCGCCTTTATAGGTGAACATTTCGGGAGTCGCGCCCGCGTCGAATTTCAATTTATAAGTGATCCTGTCATAGCCCAAGGTTTCGTTATGCGTTTTATTGAACGAAACGCCCGACTTACCGTCTTCGAGATAAATTATAGTCGAACGGGAATACCAATCGTTTGCGGTAACCGTCGTAAATTTTATCGCCGTTCCGACCGTAGGATCGTCGACGATCTCCGCGTAAGTATCTATAGGGTCGCTTCTGAAATCGCACTCTTTAAGGTAGAACCTATAATTCGCGCCTTCGGGACGATATACCATATTTATACTGAAAATAAGTCTTATAGCCACAGAGCCGTCCGCCGTAACCGTTTTGGTCGCGATCGAATTGGTGTAATAGCCCAATAATATTCCCTTGTTATCTCTGTAACTGTTTTCGTAGGTCTGATAGTTTTCGGTAACCGTCTGCCCCGCGTAGCCGTATTTGGTATTCTGTTCCACTATGACAAAGTTCGAGAGATCCGCCGTATCGAATTCGTCGCCGACGTAAGTCTTGTTGCCGAGAACGTATACGGTATAAGGATAAAGTTTTCTGTAATAGACCTTCAAAACCGAACTTCCGTCCGCCATAACGACGTCGCTTAATTTTTCATTTTCGTTTTCGACGTAGACGTAAGTGTTATCGTCGAAAGTTCTCTTTTCGACAGAGATCTCCGCGTTTATCTGCGCGGTCAACTCGAATGAATCTTCATCGCTGAGAACGTAATTCGCGACGTTGTTTTTGTCCGTAGACTCTTCGTAATAGACCTCTACGTTATAAGTCGCTTTAAGTCCGTTTATCTTTTCTTCGGACAAATAGGTCGAATTTATAGCGTCTTTATCGTCGTCGGTCAGATCTGCGTCCTCTTTAAGAGCCTTCTGAGCGACGTAAAGCATAGTTCTCGTGTTCTCGTCAAGACTTGCGAAAACGTATTTCGCAACGCCTTCCTCAACGTAGCGGACGTACGCCCTTCCGTTAAACGATCTGTTAAGGTTTTTATCCTTAATGTTGATGATCGAGCCGGCGATCGTCATATAGTCGCCGTCGTCGCCCATTATCGGACTGCGAAGATCGATGATCTCCTTATCTCCGATATAAGTCTTTTCATCTGCGTCCGCGCCCCAAGTAAACGAAGTTTCGTCGTACTCGGAAAGATAATCGTACGGGAATATGAGTATTCCGAAAGAAAGATTTTCGGCTCCGTACTGCTCCACAAGTCCCAAATATTCCGCGCTCGACATTTTCGCTGAAAACCTGAGTCCGTTCATACCTACTTTTCTTACCGACGCGCCGTGATCCATATTAAAGGTCGTAAGTTCGGTCGCTTCGACCGGAGTAACCTCTTCATCTGCGGAAGCGGTTGCGGTAACGCCTACGAGCGCCGCGACAGCAAGCGCCAGAGTTAAAATCAATACTGTGATTTTTTTCATTTTTACCATCTTCTTTTCCTCCTTAATTGAATATATCCTCATTAAACATATCGTTCGGATCGTTCGATTCCCCTGAAAGAGTGAACACGTCCCGATCGGATACCCGAATAAAGATACATTCCGGTTTTTGCCATTGTTTCATAATTTACCTCCTATCTATATCTCCGGTTTGAAAATATCAGTCGAAAATATCTTCCCCGGTAAGATCCTTGACCTTTCTCGCCTCTTCGGTTTCGTAATAAACGTTTATTACGTTCTCCCCTTCGGCGCTTACCGTTATCTCGACGACGGAAGCGTCGAGATAATAGTATTTAGCGAAATATTTTATTTCCGCGACCACCTTTTCGCCTTCGTAACCGCGTCCGCTTTCGGTCGTGAGAACAGTCCTCGTTCCGTCCCCGATAAACAAGACGTAATTTACGGTATATACGTAGGTCGCCTCTTCGTCGTAATACAGTTTAGCGACGTATCCTTCGACCGCCGTGAACGAGAGTCCGCTTAACTCTTCGTTTAAGGTATAATGAGCGATCTCCTCGGCTTTAACGGTTACGCTTTCTCCTTTTTCGGCAACGCCTGCAAAAGACAGTTCGTCGTCCTTTTGGTACTCGTCGGAAATATAACTCTTCTTATATATCTCGACGCTGTAATTCACCTTTTCCGCGAAAGTGAGATCGGTCATATAATAAACGACGTTTACTCCGCTCGCGCCTATCGAAACGGTATAAGAGTCGCTCGCATTCAAGAGGTTTACCCATACGGTGTAGGTTTCGTCGGCAATAAGTTTGGTTACGGCGTTGCCGTCCTCGTCGTAGAAAACGAGATTGCCTTCTCTTTGTCCTTTCTTGACGTCGCCTTCAATATTCGAGTACGCGAACGCTTTGCCGTTAATGCCCGAATAAATTACCCAATGTCCCTCGTTTGTAAGCGCGTATTCGGTAAACCTTATTTTAAATGTTACGCTCGAATATTTGTTCGTAAGATCGTTTACTCCCGCCGTGTAGAGGAACTTGCCTGCCCAATGGTTAGCGGAGTACTCGCCTACCGTTATCTTATAGAATCCGTCGTCGTCGGGCTTGTCGGTCTTTATATCCCTGTTGCCGTAAGGAATGAGATACGCTCCCGCGTTGGACGAAACTCTGTATACTCTGTCGTAATACAAAGAGATCGTCAAGCCGTCCTCGTCTATCGTGAGTTTTTCGCCGTCGCCCTTATCTTTCGCGAAACTTCCGAACAAGTATCCGTCGATAGCCTTCGGAGAGATCTGCGCCCCGTAGAAAGCGGAACCTTCTTCGGTAAGATCGGCATTTTTAACGTATTCGCCGTCGCCGTCTTTAAAGTAATATTCCAAAGTGTAGCCGTATTGATCGTCGGCGTTATTAAGCGTAAGTCCGCTAACGTACAATTTGTTGGCTTTCTGACTCGAAAGATTGACCGTTCTCGTCGGGAAGGCCCCGGAAAGATCTCCGACGTAACACCTTATCCTATACCAAGCGCCGAAGGTTATTTTATCGACGCTCTTGCCAGTAGGATCGAGTATCGTGATATATTTGCCGGCGTTTTGAGCGGAAATGGAATTGGTTATCCATACCGATTTACTCGTCGCACCCGTACCGTCTTCGTTTACGCCGTTATATACGTTGAGATAGACAGGATTTTTACCGTCGACGTAGAGGTTGAAATCCAACATATCGCAACCCGTTTTCAAAAACTCTTCAGCCGTTATACCGACAAATTCCAACCTGCTGTACCAAGTGTCGTCTATATCGGCGTAATCCACGCGGTACACGTCGGTCTTACCGTTGAAATCCCCTTGATATTCGATAGAGGCGTAAGTACTTCCGTATACCGACAAAGTCGAATTGGTATCGCTTCCGTCTTTATTAGTCAAAGGAATACCTATTATCGGGCGATAATAGAGTTTCAGTACGGAACTCCCGTCCGCTTTTATCGTCGTCTTGTCGACCGTTCCGCTTTCGCCGACGAAGCACCCGTATCCCGCGATATTTATCGTCGAAGCGTAGGCAACTCCGCCTACCGCGCCCCTCGTCTTATTTTCCGTCTTGTAAAGAACGTATCGACCGTCTTTTTTGTAGTAATGTTCTATTTTATAATCGGCGAAAGTCGTATTGTCTTTTGCGAATACCGGTATGATACCTTGGGTATTCCAAACGCTCGAAGTAAGTCCGTCAAAGGTCATTTCGTCGGTGTATTTATAAGTTTTTACGCCGTTTCCTTCGGTTCCGACGTAATCGCTATGACTTCCGATCGCGGTAGGAGCCGCGCTCGAATTGCCCATCACTTCGAAATCGGAGATACCGTAAACGTTATTGAATACCGAGCCGCTATCGTAAGCCGCGCTGACGATAACCGCGTGTCCCGCCTGATCCGTCCTTACGTTTGAATACTTCATTTCGACTACCGTATTTGATACTCTCGTCGTCGAAGAAATACTGAACGCTATCGCCGCGTCGTAAGCCGCGGGACCCGAACGGGAGCAGGAAACGTAAACGTTATCGACCGT
>JAFVCP010000036.1 GCA_017479185.1 Clostridia bacterium | reverse complement strand
TTTAACGTCGTTGTAACCAAACAACGAGGGAAAACTTCCTTAGTTGCGTTTTTTGCCAACTGAGGAAATGAAGCCGACCATACGTCGATAAAAGGCTGAAACATGAAAAGCGCTTATAAGAGTATGGGCTTATGAGCGCAAAAATAAAACTTTTGGAGGATCAAGAAATGAAAGAAGTAACAGTAACATTAAGTTTTGACGAAGGGACAACTCATCAAGAAGTCGCAAATTGCATTGATGAGTTATGTAAAAATGGTATAGGTCGCGGGTGTTTTCAAGATTATAGACTTTTGTCTATAGTTCTTGAAAACCTTTCGAGGATAGAATGTGCTTTAAGCGAAAAGGGTCAAGAAAATGGACAATGAATTTGTGCTTGGCGTATTGATAGATTTACGCCAACGCGTAAAAAACCAAATCAAGCGAGCGGAATTTTACGAGTTGAACGACGCAAAGATGAGTCTTTACAAGATCGACGATCAACTCGTGAAATTCGAAAAGGAAGAGGCGAAAAAGATAGATTTTACCCTTCCGCCCGACGACGGGAGATTTTAAAACGATATAATCGCCGAGGTGGCGCAAAGGAGCGAACAGGCGTTTATATATGGCGCAGAACTCGCGGCGCGAAACGCGAGCAAAAGCGCCGCCATTGCCGACTAAGGGTTTGACAGTCGGCAACCCGCGGAGAGCGTCTTGATCCCGCTCTCCGGCAAACGGGTTTTCGGGATCAAAAAACTTTTGGAGGATCAACCAAATGAAAAATTTAACAGAGCAAAAACAAGTTATCAGCCCGTCGGATTCCCGCCGGGCTTTACCCGTTGACGAAAAAGTCAGCGAAGATAAGATATCAGACGTTCTCGACGCGCTACTGATTTGTAAATATATAAGTAAAACTAAATGTAAATATTGCGCCTTCAAACACTCCGGTTGCGTTTCAGCGCTACTTAGCGACGCAAGAAATGTCATCGAATATTTAAAAAGCGTGAGAAAAAAGAGATACGTCTCTCCGACGGTAACGGTAATAAAGGGGGAGTAAGGTGGTATGGTAACGCATATTTCGCACACCGAAAACGCATACCCCGTCGTCGGAATGGTTTACAAATTTATATTATCAAGCGAACGCCGTCGCCTCGTCTGCTCGCATATCGAAGGGGAAAGGTCCTTCTTTACGGATATCGACTCCGGATATAATTTAAAAGCGATGACGTTGAAGAGATTCAGATACCTTCTCCGTAACGCCGTATGGTCGGGCGGTTTACATAGTATCGAAGAAGAAAAAGCGATCGCAAGCGGGCGCTATATCGGAAGCGATACGATATTATCTCTGCGCGTCGTTTTAGACGAATTTAATGCGGTCGACGAAAAGGGAAAAGAATTTATCAATATGCACTCGCGATACGACTTCGATGACGTCGCGACCGACGTCGAGGTTTTTCTCGATACTTACCGCGACGATGAGATCTCTTTCAGAAAATTTGAAGAGTTAAAGCCGAAAATCGCAAGCATAAACGGTCTTATAGCGTTCTACGCCCGATCTTAAATGGAAGATCTTTGCGTATGTTGCGGGGACGTGATCCCCGAAGGGAATCATATATGCCCGAACTGTCGGGAAGGAGTGGGATATGAAAAAAAGCGAAAACAAAACGGCGATTGTCGTGATAATAATCGTCGGAATAATTATCGCTCTGTCGGCGTTCGGAACGATAACCGCGACCAACGCGGCAAGCAAAACGGGTAAACAGACCGGACAGCAGACTAACCAACAGTCGGAACAGCAACCGAACGAATCTACGTCCGACTCTTCCGATCAGAGCGAGCCTTCAGACCCGAACGACGATGAGGATCCTTTCGTTTACGCGTTTAGTTTACAAGCGACTTACGAAAAGGTCGACGAGCAGCACGTCGTAACGCTAACTTCCGGTATGGTTTATTTCGACGAGATACCGGACAAGTTATTATTCACCCTCGAGGGGCAAGAAGACGAAGAGATCGACTTATCATCAGCAAAAAAAGTAACGAGCGCGAATAATGAGTATTACGGAAAGTGGTATATAAGTTTTGTTATTAATAATACGCAATTCATCTATGACGAAATATTGCCGGGAACATATCGAATGAATATCGTCGCCGTTTATGGCGCGAAAAGGCTCAATGCAGCGACTACGAATTATTATTTGAGAGTAAATGAAAATCACGATACGACGTCGTCGTATAGCGTAGGTCCCGTCGTTTATGAGATCGGGATCGTAGAGGAGAATGATACGATATGAAAAAGAAGAGTTCGAAACTTACGATAATCATAATAATCGTCGGCGCTCTCATAGTCTTTTCGACGCTCGGAACAATATCTCTAAGCGGAAATTTCAAGTCTTTGTTTAAAGAAGAACAGCCTTCCGAACAACAAGGGAACTCGCTGAAAGCGTCGAATTTAAGGAGTGGATTTATAACCGAAGATTCCTGGTATTACGTTTCGACGTCGGGATACGTCGTGGCAAGTTCGATACCGGACAAGTTGATCTACGCGCTCGAAGGTCAAGCGGAAAAAGAGATCGATCTCTCGAAAGCGACCGTCGAGAATATAACTTCGGGGGCGAACAAGGGAAAGAAAAAAATAACGCCCGTCGGCGTGAAATTTATTTACGGAAAACTCGACGAAGGATCTTACCGTGTAAATATTATAGCGGTTTTCGGAGAGGAAAGAATTACGGCGCACGCGCAAAATTTTGTGGTCGCCGAAACCTATACGGCGGTAAACGCGATAAATTACGAAACCGGAGTACAAACGAACGGAATGACGAAGGAAAGCGAATGGACTAAACCTTACTATCTTCCGAACGAACTTCCGGTCGTAAGCATAAGCAATGGCGACGACTTTCACGCCGTCGGATATTCGGGAGAATGGTATTAAGGAGAAAAAATGGAATTTACAGAAAACGAAGCGCTCGAAGACTTGATCAGAGCGAACAGACTTTTAGTTAACTATAAAAATTCAGAAGATGACGTTAAGATATTGATAGACAACGTCAGGCACGCGCTCAAAGCGTACGATAACGCGCTCGCGTTAAAGGAAAACGCGAGAAACGAGCGCAAAAAGTTAAATCGTCAGAGGAAACTCGACGAAAAAATAGCCCGGATATACGGGCGCGCGTATTGATTCATTCGGCGCTTAACGCCGTTGAAAATAAATAATAAGGAGAAAAAGGTATGAAAAAACTCGGATGGAAAGGTATTCTTTTGATAGTAACCTGCGCCGTAGTCATCTTCGGAATGGGCTCGACTGCAATCGCTAACGTCAGAGGATTGTTCAACAAAGACAATTCGACGAAGACCGAAACGGAAAACTCCGGCACCAACAACGCGAGCGTTGAATACGAATACGTTCTTTAATCGTTATGCTTTTAGAACAGTTGACAGTTCCGGGAAGTTTCGGAATTTTATATGAAGTTTTAAAGACGGGATTATCTCAACTGCCGACGGTATTCACGATGATCTCCACTGCGCCGACTGTCGCATTACAGATCGGCGCAATGGCGATAGTCGTCGTTTCGGCGGGCGGAATAGTTTTCGTCGTAGAAAAGATCAAAGATCTCATCAAGAAAATCAACGATAAGTTATGATAATCGCAATTTTAGCATTATTCGGTATAGCCTACATAAATTCGCTTATAAAAAGGTTTACCGGAAACGACGTAATTATGAATATAATCGGTCAAAACCCGCAAGCGTTCGGAATCGGGCTTGTAATTTTGGTCGTTTTAACAGTGATAATATTTAAAAAGATAAGGAGAAAAAGAAAATGAGTCGATTGAGCAATGCAATTCAGACGATAGCGAGCGGATTTTTGTTCTCGCTCGGGATCGTTTGCGCGTTGTTTCCCTTAACGCCGCGATCGGCGAAGGCTGCTCAAGTCGGGGGCGACGGCGAAGCGTACCACGGCGACGGAAGTAATTATTCCGATGAGGTCGCCGGGGATATATTCAGAGAACCCGGATACTATCCCAACAACGTATTAGAAGAAGTCGATCTCGGCTACATTTCCGACGCGCTCGGCGAAAACGACCCGCTTGTGAAAGCGAGCGCTTTGACCGACGGAGAGAAGAGAGGGAAAAGCGAAGATGAGATCAACGCTCTTATTCAAGCGAAGCGCGACGAAATACCTATGACGAGCGGACCTTTTTCGTTCGAACCCGGCGCGGCGCTGTATATGCAAAACAATAAACGGTTAGGGTTTACGATAAACTTAACGAGGACCGAAGAAACTTGGAAGATCGCCGAAAGCCAAAAGACGGGCAAATACGGCGGGATATATAGGTATAAGTTTTATCTCGTCCGCGAAAACGGCAATCAGAAGGAGACGGATCTGAGCGTAACGACATACGTTTTTCAAAATGCGCGTCCGACGGCGAAAACTTATAGAAGTTCGGCAATAATTGATAAAGACAAGTATGATACGACGGAAGACATCATTCAGGTCCCGACGAAAGATTTTTCAGAAATTCCTTACGCTTTTAAATGGGGGCAAGAAAGCACCGAAAAGATATACTCTCTTAAAAGTCAAGGAACAGATCCCTTCGGCGACGACTATGTAGAAAGCCTTCCGGAGGATAAGCAAAAGTATCATATGAAGGTTTATTTCGATCTCGAAAAACTCGGAGTTTATACAAGTTATAGAGTTTACTTTTCTTACGAGTACGTTCCTATCGTTGAAAAGATCGAAAATCAGGATTGGTTTTTATGGATTCATTGGGGGAACGGAACGTATAATTACACCTTCGGCGAACCGGAATCTTACCTTATAAAAAGCGATGAGCGGTCGTATTATCAAGTGTTAAACAATCTCACGAACGCCGGCGCCTTCGATCCCGAGTCCGAAAGCGATTCGGAGTTACAACCGACTTCCAATTTGAGAGAGTTTTGGATAAAACTTTTAAACGACGAGGGAAACGCGGTAAATATCGAATACCTTGTCAATATCGAAGGAACGCCTTTCGCTCATAAAGAACGAGCGCAAATAACGATGAGAACGACGAATGTCGAGGGATCTACGCTTATGCCGGACGACGTCGCGGCAGCGCTCGGAGAGGATAATATCTTTTTCAACTCGGCGCCGGTCGAAACGTTTATATACGATTCGAGCAAAAGCGCTTACGTCGCGAAGTATTATAATTTTGTAAACTTAAAAGCCGTAACGACCGAAGGTCAGACTATGAATTACTACCTGAACCCGAATATGTCCTTCAGAGAATTTTACTTTTCTTTCGTCATCGGCGAGGACCCTGTCATTACGTCGGATTGTTATAGTTATATGATCGGAGCGCTCAAGGGAGATTATCCCCAACTCGCCGCCTATCAGGATACGGAGATCTACGGATTTTGGGGCTACGTCGTAATTCCGCGAACTCATCTTTTCAGCGATCTTTTCGCAACAATCCAAAATAAAGATACGGCGTTTAACGGGATTTATAAACATTACGAGCAAGACGGAAATTTGAGCCTCGGCGCGTATAACAGACTTTTGGGTGAAGAATACGGTTATGGTTGGTTACAGATAGTCTTTTCGGATCTTATAAGTTCGATCTCCGCCGGCGGGAACTTCGACGTAAAACATTACTTTGTTTACGCCGACGGTCAGTACACCAAAAGCAGCATAAATCAGACCGGAAGCACGGACGTAGACGACTCGACTTCGGTTTTGAATCAAGATATGCAGGCTGCCGCGAAGATCGCGATGACGACGATAGACAACGCCAATAAGGTTATTCAGAATACTTTATCGACCGTTGGCGACAACGTTCCGACTATCCTTATATTTGCCGGCGTCGTCGGCGGTATCGCTCTTATCATATATATAAATAATAAGTCGGGAGTTTCGGCAAGCGGGTCGGCTCGGTCATCGGCAAAAAGATCGAGCGGAACGCGTAGGTCGTCGAATTCCGCGAAAAGGGGGAAAAGAAAATGACAAAAATCAAGAAATACGTAACGCTTCTTATGTTAGCGATCATCTGCGCATTGTCCGCCGTTTCATTCGGCGCTGCCGCGCTTGCGTACAGCGATCAGGATATCGACGACGGAACTATTCGCGACAATCTCGGCAAGATTACGATCGGAACGCTTCCGACAAATATATCGACGCCCAACACGCTCGAATACGTATGCCTATTCCCGGGCATTGAAATTCCTATCGAGGAAGGAGTGTGGTACAAATGCGACTATTACGTTGATAACGGCGAAGTTAAAATGTCGGAATTTTTGACGATCACGGACAATTCCGAAGATTTCGGAATCGAAGATCTCGCTTTCGATACTCAAATATCTGACTACTTTATTTATTTTAAATTTGCGACCGTTGAAAATCTCGATTATAGCGAGTTCGGACTACTCTATTCGGATAACGTATATTTCGACTACGCGTTTATCGCCGTTGAATCGGGTTGCGAAACGGCGAGCGTATACGGAATGACCTTCCGTGAAACTTTTGACGAGAGGATCTCAAATTCCCTGAATTTGAGCGGCGGGAATAAGTTAAATTCGGTCGGCTCCGAAAGCGAAGAACACCCCGAAAGTCTCGAATACGTTTATTTTGAAAATTGGGACGTGAGTCATTATCAAGAGCCTCGATCGTATTTTTATAAAGTCGAACTCAACACTTGGTACCGTTCCAACGTGATGAACGTTAGCGAAGATCGAAGGGTAATATATAACTACACTTACAATTCGTCCCGCGTTCGCGGCGCGTCGGATATAACGTCGTTTATTATATTGGAAAATATATACAGAGCGTCATTGAATACATACGCTCACGTCGCGCTTCGTACGCTTGACGCTTCGATGATCGTTGAAAAGACGGTCGGAGATTACGTGTATTTTAAAATCCTTGAAAGCGATATAATCGACGACGACGTCGTTACGATCCATTATGACTATCGTAACAACTTCCTATATTCGCCGATGTTGCGTTTCGCTATCGCTTCCGACTCATCTTCCGCCGAATTGTATGACCTCGGAGATTATGAAGGGTATTCGGAAGATCCTTCTGAGCAGCACTACGTCAAGATCGGTTACAGAGATAACGTTCAACTCAATACCTGGTATAGAGTTCGGCGAGGATATGACGATTATAATTTGTTGCCTTCAGCATTAAAGTTAGTTTATCAACTTGCGACAAACGGCGACGCTTCTGCGGGAGTAGGAGAGTTCGTTAGTCTTTATAATATTTTCGCCCCGACCTCGACCGCCGGATATAACGAAAAAATATTTGATTACGAATTAAAAACCAACTCTTATTTAAACGGGGTCGTCGTCGATATCGGGAATAACTACGTATATTTTAAAATCACTGAAAAAAATATGCCCACCGCTTCCAATAATTGGAACGGACTTCTTCGAATGATGACGGACGAGCAAGTGATAGACAGGACTCAGGGCGCTATATACCGCTCTAACGGATTGCTGTCGGATTTCCCGGACGAGCCGGAAGAACCCGACGATCCTGAAGATCCTGAAGATCCCGACAACCCCGACAACCCGGAGACCCCCGACAACCCCGAAGATCCTGCCGATGAATCAGGCGAAAGCAATCAAGCGGATCAGATCTTCGACAATACTCACAGTTGGGTCAATTCGACGTTTGGATTAAATTTATCCGCCTCTACGTTCGGGGCGATACTCATAGGAATTATAATAGTTCTTGCTTGGCGGAAGAGATGAAAAAAACAAAGGAAAAGCCTATCGACCTTCCCCGGATAACGGTTTGGCAATGCTGTAAAAAGTTATTTATCTATTATTTTATAAATTTTGCGATTTTTAACAGTGTTTTTTGGGGATTCTTCGGGTTCGATCTGCTCATAAAGGCGCTCGACGTCGCACTCGTGCTTGCAGATTATCCGGGGATAGATCTCTTTATACGACTTAGACTTCTCGGAGAAAGCGTTCTCGTGATCGTTTCGGCTTGTTTCGCCTTTTTTTCGGCGGTAAAACTGTACGGCGTAATACTTAATATGAAGAGGATCGCCGATACGAATGAGTTCTGCCGCAATCCCGGAAACTCTATCGGCGTCGAAGGCGATCAGGGCGTGGGAAAGACGAGGTTTCTCGTATATATGACAATGCAACTCGCGCCGGAAAAACTCGAAAAAATGCTTATAAACTACTATACGGATTATCCCGTTCGCGACGAACTCGAACTCGAAGCCCAAGGGGGAAATATATGGCAATGGGTTCGGTTTAAATCGAGGGAAGAGGCGTATGAAGAGTATTTTGAAAAAAACCCCGACAAATTGCCCGGCGTTTATTCCGATATCACGATTTCGTATCACGGGAAAACTCCCTACGCCCTTACCCGCGATCACTTCGCGATGAAAAAACGCTTATTTGAATCAAACGTCAAACTCTTATCGGAAGCGGATAATATACTTCCGAATACGCTCCGCCGCGTAAAGCCCGTATCGGAGTCGGAAGCGGAAGGAGAGGAAGAAGACGAGGAAGAGATCGAGGAGAAAAAAGGAAAGAAGAAAAAAAAGAAAAAGAAACCCGTCGACACGACGGCGAACGATATAGACGAGTTTCTCGGTCTTGACCGTCAATATACCGACGGTACGCTCCTTTCCGATTCGCACGATAACGGCGCGATCTATAAGTCGGTCCGGGACTGTCAGCAACTTATACTCGATATAAGGAGATCGGAATACAAATATACGCCTAAACTTATATCCTGGATCGACGCGAAACTCGAAGCGAAGATCCTGAAAAAGGGAAAAAACACCTCGATAAGACTTCGGAACCGCAAGAAAAAAATCGAAAAGATAAAACTCGAAATGGGGATTACGAAGTTGTACTACGTCGAGCGCGTCGGACGCAAAGTAAGCGAGGAAAAGTTCCTCGTTCTTCCTAACAACGTACCTTACGCTTACGACACGAGAGCGCTTCAGACAGAGTATAATTTCGCGCCGAAAATAAAAAAAGATTGATCGAAAAAGGCGACTAAAATCTGACGTTACGCCAAAAATCGAGCGCAAGCGCTTTCTCCTTAAATATAAAAAATATTTGGGAGAGAGCGGGCGTAAAATTTTCGAATTTTTTAATGCTTTAAAAAATCGAAAATTTTACGCTCTCTCGTATTTAAGGCGGACAGTATTACAATATATAAGACGACCGCTTTCCGAAATTTGCCGCCGTAGAAGGCAAATTTCGGTCGCAGGGGACGGTGGAGGCGTCCAAAATTTGACGAAAAATGATAGCGACGAAAAATTTGGGCAAAATCTGCCCTGAAACCGAAATTTTAAAAATATTCGACGGGGAAGCCGAACGGGGAATAACTTTCATCGAAGGGCTCCCTCTCGCCCTCATAGAGGAAGATATAGGGGTTTCGCACAATACGCTTAAACGGCATTTAAGAACTTTGCGCGACGCAGGGGTTTTGAAATTCAACCTTAAAGGAACTTTCGTCTTAAATCCCGACGTCTTCGACCTCGAGCATTGCCCTGCGGTCAGAACGGCGGAACTTCCGGCAAGAAAGATCCAATACGATTTATTCGTTTCGGATTGACAATTTTACTATATTGTGTTAAAATCGCTATGATAAAAGAAGAGCAAAACAGACGATACGAATATTTTAAAGCGTTTATGTTCGACGGCGCCTTTTTGGACGGCGAATTCGGGTTTCCCTTTTTGAAGCCTTCCAAAGAAACGCCGGCAAATCCCGTGTCTTTCGTTGAGAGCCGAACGAAACGTCGGCTTGATAACAAATGGCTACACTTTTTTGCCGAAGATTTTAATTTCGAATGCGTTTGGAAATGCCCTAATAAGTATCTCGAATTGTTTCAACAGTTTGCCGGTGTTATAACTCCCGATTTCAGCCTTTACGGAGATCTTCCGAAGGCGTATCAGATATGGAATTGCTTTCGGAATAGAGCCGTCGCATTTTGGCTTCAACAAAACGGCATAAAAACGATCCCTACGGTAAGTTGGGCTGACAAAGATAGTTTCGAATGGTGTTTTGACGGACTTCCCGTCGGCGGAACGGTTGCCGTTTCCGCAAACGGTTGTTATTTCAACCCCTATTCGAGGAAACTCTTTATAGCGGGCTTTTACGAGATGACGGAGCGCATTGCTCCCGATCTGATCGTCTGCGTCGGTTATCTTCCCAAAGAACTGAAAACCCGTTCCGACGTCTTGATTCTCCCGGGGTTTTCCCAACAAAGGGGGGAACGCGAAAATGGGTAACGGCTCGTCTTTTATGATCGGCAAGTTCGATGAATACGTTACGGTTAAATACGTCGCCGGGGTTAAGGTGATTACAAAAGCCCATAAAAACACAAAGGAATCTGACAATACCCCGTTTTATTCTCATACACCGAACACAATGTATGCTCGAAGAAACGACAAGGGGAAAGTTGTTCAAATAGCAGTTTATGAAAACAATAAGAAGATTAAGGATATTGAATGGGGACATAAACATGGTAAATATGACGTTGGAGTTGTTCATGTGCAAGACTATAACATATTAACAGGACGGAGCATTGAAGCAAGGGATCCAACTCCTGAAGAATTAATGATTGCAAATAAAGTTAGAAAGGAAGACCATTATGAATAGGGATGAAAAACTATATTTTGGTAAAACCGAAAGTTTTAATAGTTTACTTGAATTGTTTAATTGTGGCGATCTACAGTTTAGTTATGGCGGACATAAATATAATATTACAATAGATTTTGACGTTTTTACTAACAGACCTCGCCCTTGTATAGCAAATAACGATGATGACCTTGATCTGATCGAAGATCGTGATGAAAGAGAACGCGAATATTGTCGGCGCGCAGGATTTTTTGACAGCGTCGAGGAAATGTATTTAAACTATAAATTCCCCGACGGGCGCCCGATTTTAGACGTTCTCGCTTCAGATGATTTTGATATTCTTTAAATTTAATTGATAATACGGACGTAACGTCTTACGTTACGCAAAAGCATACAAAAAACGCCCTGTCGCGAAAGGGCGTATATAAAAAACTTTTTTGGAAAACTATAAAAGCGTTCCTCTATTTTTTCATACGCAAAATTTAAGGTTTTATCTCAATTTAATAAAGCAGTTTCCCACGCGCCCTCGCCGTTCTGCGAAAATCAAAAACGGTAAACTTATCCCTTGTAGAGCGCGTTAAAGCAGGATATCGACCGCGACAGAGGCGCGGCACGTCGAACCGGTGGACCACTCCGGCAGCGCAAAGCGAATTAAAATGTGGAGGGTGGATGCCGTATGCTCGTCAAGAGAGCATAGAGGTTCGCAAAGGATGATCCGGTTGGAGGCGGGTGCCGGGGACTAAGCGAGCCGCAGAAATTTTTTTTGCCTTATTGCAAGGGAGCAGCCCGCCCTGCGGGCGGTAATGCGGGGAATTTGATCCCCTTTACAAACT
>JAFVCP010000035.1 GCA_017479185.1 Clostridia bacterium | reverse complement strand
TATAAGGTTCTACGGGTATCACAGGCTGATCCCCCCCCAGAGCTCATATCGAAGGGGTGTGTTGGCACCTCGATGTCGGCTCGTCACATCCTTGGGCTGAAGCAGGTCACAATGGTTCGGCTGTTCGCCGATTAAAGTGGCACGCGAGATGGGTTCAGAACGTAGTGAGACAGTTCGGTCCCTATCCATCGTGGGCGTAGGATATTTGAGAGGCTTTGTCCCTAGTACGAGAGGACCGGGATGAACGCACCGCTCGTGCACCTGTTGTCGTGCCAACGGCATAGCAGGGTAGCGAAGTGCGGACGAGATAAACGCTGAAAGCATCTAAGCGTGAAACTCGCCTCAAGATAAGATATCCAAACCTTCGGGTTGAAGACCCCCGAAAGACGATCGGGTTGATAGGTCGGAGATGTAAGCGCAGTAATGCGTTGAGTTGACCGATACTAATAGGTCGAAAGCTTATTTTCTCGAAAGAGAAAAGGAAAAGAAAGAACAATATGAGAATTTTAGCGTAAACGAAAATTCACGCCGACTTTAAAGGAAATTCTATGCAGTTGTAAATCTTCAAAGAAAAAGAAGATTGAAAGAATAAGTATATATACTATCGTAAGATAGAAAATATATAACCATTGTGGTGACGATGGCGTTGAGGATCCACCTGTTCTCATTCCGAACACAGAAGTTAAGCTCAACTGCGCTGAAAGTACTTGGCGGGCAACCGCCCGGGAGGATAAGTTGTTGCCACATTCCAAACAGGAAAAAGACTTGAAAATAAATTCAAGTCTTTTTTCTTATATATCCATTATTGGGGTAAGTTAAGATTGCCCGCCTGCCTTTCAGCGGCGCTGAAAGTACTTGGCTCGTCGCAACTCGACGGAAACAGCCGAAATAATCTGAAGATTATTTCTTGCTTAAAACGTCGGTTGCTCCTCTTCCCAAAAACGAAACCATTTTCGGGAGCCCTGTTTTGGAGCCTCGGCAAGATACTCGTCTGTGGCGAGATATACAAATGTTGGGGTGTATTCTTTCTACACTTCAACATTTATTTTAAAACCCGTTTATTTTAGAACCAATAAAACGAACTACGCTTCGAACGTCGTCTTTTATGCTCTTTTCGGCGTGTATTCGCGTAATGAATTTGTATTTTATTCCGCTCGCCATAAGGAGAAAAAGTGGACAGTTCTACTCAAAACGCTCAATTTAATAACGCAGAAAAAGCGCGAAAGTATTCTTTTTCGGCGGATAGCAAGCGGGGGAGAGTTCTTTTACGACCGACGAAATAAACGCCGAACGTAAAGAAACCGATTCATTTCCCGAACTCTTATCGGGATCTTTTAAATCGCTATTGTATTCCGTAGTATCAATTTTCAAATCGCCTGTCAGGCTTATTCCCGCATTGATATTGGCTGCCGTGTGGATCACGCTCAATACTCTCCAAGCGGCGGGAATAAATATCGTACCTATCAGAATTTTGTCGTTTATGACGTTTGCCGACGCGGGAATGAATGGCGGCGTGATGGGAATTATCGGCGGTATTATCGGAAAAGGCATTTATCTCTTCGATAGTTTTGTTTTTTACGAACAAAGGATCAAAGGGAAAATTTTCACCTGTCGGGACTTTAAAAAAATCGTTCGGCGTATCGCTTGAAACCGTATGGGCTTATATCGTCGGTATCGGCATCGCGTTCTTGTTCTATTTGTTTATTTCGGGCGGAGCGGTAAGATTTGCCTTTATGGGAGGACTCGCCGCCTCGTATCTTGCGGCGAAAGCGGCGATAAAACGCGGGTTTTTACAAAAATTATCCGAATGTTTTCTCTCGCTTTTTACAAGAGGAAAGACAAAATCTTCTCCCAATATACAAGGTCTTATAAGAGGACTGTCCGCGGGGTTTATAGCGGCGTCGTTGTTCGGACTTATAGGGGTTTGGCTCGTACACCTTATTGCGGTCGGGATAACGCTTGTTATACTTAAATCGAAGTTTGTTATCAAGATAGTCAAGGAGGAAAGCGATAAATGAAAAGAAAGATCTCGGCGTTGTCCTCCTTGCTCGTTTTATTGGTCTTAATACTATCTTCGACCGTTGTAACCGCTTCCGCGGACACTTTCATATCTCTTTGGTCATCGCAGAATCTCCGCAAAGACCTTTGGGATATTACTCAATATACTTCTTATAGTTCGTCGTCGGGATTTACTCGACCCCAATACGTTATTTGAAAACACCGTCGTGTTCCGCCTCGTTGAAGATCCTTATTTGCAATTTATCGAAGAGGGAAGCGAAGCGGGAACTATAAGTTATCTCGGTAATAAGCAGAGTTTTCGCGCTATAAGCGGAGACGGCTTTATTTATAAGACGCGCTTTATGCTCGTGAAATATTTCACCGAACTCTGCGGAGAAGGCGCCGCGAAATTCATTGAAGATCCCACCCTCGGATTTTCTTTAAGCCCGAAAGGCGAGATACTTTACAATTTCAAATGGGAATGGGAAGGGCGCGAACCTTTCTGCTGTCAGTTGAACCTTACGAAAATACTTACTAACGCTTCGTGCGGTATTTTCGGTTGGCTTTTCGAAGAATTATTCGGAGATCTTCCGACGGCGAACTCCGTAGTCGAGATCCCGAAAGATCCTGAACTTCCGAGCGAAATTACAGCCAAATAAAAAAACAGGTGATATATGAAAAAAAACGAAGAGCCTTTAAATGATCGGGTAACCTTTTACGACGACGGAAAATACCGTTGGAAGTACGAAATGGATCTTTTTAAAAATCCAACCGTGTTTTTTCTCGTGTGGAAAATATTATTCATTATATCGGTCGGTATTTTCGCGATAATTTTTCTTACGGATATCGGTAAAAAGACGGAGATATTTCTTATCGACCTTAAATTTTTCGGAATATTTTTAGGCGGAATGACGTTTTTGGTTTTGCTCGGCTATTTGCTTTACGCCGCGATGATGGGCGGCAAGTATATCGTCGAGTTCGAGATGGACGAGAAGGGAGTCAACCATAAACAAACGCCCAAACAGGCGAAAAAAGCCAAAAAATTGGCTAAGGCTACGGCGCTTGCGGGAGTCGGCGTGGGAAGGTTTTCCGCGATAGGGACGGGAATGAGCGCCGCGAGGACCGAAATGTATTCGGATTTTAATTCCGTAAGAAAAGTGAAGGCGTATCCCCGTCGCAACCTTATCAAAGTGAACGGGGTATTCAGCCGCAATCAAGTGTACGCCCAAAAAGAGGATATATTATTCGTAAGAAATTATATAATTTCTCATTGTCCTAAATACAATTCCGAACGTTAAACGATAAAAAGGGCTGTCGGAAACGGAAAAATCTCCGTTTCCGACAGCCCTTTATTCTTTTAGGAAGTCCGCTCGCTTTTTATTTAACTTCGGTAGGGTTTTGTTTACCGTACCTCACGAGGGATATTATTATAGATATCAACGCGGTTATATCCGCTATCATCGCGACGATATAAAATTTCGAAACGCTGTTTAAAAGAAAGAAACAATATGAAAACAAAGAAATAATTCTTATGTTTTTCTCCTTGCTCATAAAAAACGCCGAAATAGATAAAAGACTTCCTATCGTCGGGAAAATATCCTCGATCCTTTTAAAAGTCAAAGCCGAAAATCCCGCGGCGAAAACAACGAAAAAGACGTTCCAGAACTTACTTCTCGCAAATTTGCGTTTATCTCCGAGAAGTATTATTACCTTGCTCATTATGCCTATAATGCTCGAAGTACAACTTATAAAATCGCCTTGAAGAGCAAAATAAGAGATCCAACCGACGCTGCTCATTATGCTTACCAAAACGATTTGTTTCTTCTTACGCATTTGAAAGATAAGAAATTGAATTATTATCGAGATCGCGCCGATGGCGTTGTAAAGAATGGGGTAACCGATCCCCAGAGAGCCTTCGAGCGATGAAACGACGAATTTCGACAGATCGGAAACCGAAAATAAAAGGTCGCGCATATTTATACCTGCGTATATTATAGTTCCGTCTTCGCCGTTTGTCAATTAAAAAATCAATGGAGAATAATATCAGGTCAAATATTTTCATTGACACTCTTATTTTGAATGTTGTATAATTATTTTATGATAGGAAAGATCATTTTAAAAAGCGGAAGCGTTTCAAAAAGAACCAAGGTTGTCCAGATATCCGATTCTCATCTGATAGTCGCGGACAAGAACGACGGCGATCTCTATAAAATCGAAAAAGAAAGAAAACTCTTTTTCGAAAGGGAATCTCTGGCGAGAACGGGCGAGGTAAGATACGCCGAAGAAGAACTTTCGGAAGCCGTCGAATATTCGAAAAACGCAGATCTTACCGTTTTTACGGGAGATATAGTGGAGTTCGCGACCGAAACCAACGTGAACAGGATGATGGAGTATTTCGACAGATGCGGAGATTATCTGTACACTTTCGGCAACCACGATTATTTAATATGGTGGAACAGCGGAGAAACGGCGGAGTCGCAGTACGAAAAAAATTCCGGTATGTTTAAAAAGAGAATAAAAAACGACCTTTCTTTCGCCGTTAAAAAGGTAAACGGCGTAAATATGGTCGTTATGGATAATTCGCGTTTCCAATTCGACGAAAGTCAATACGAAAACCTGAAAAGAGTTCTCTCGGAAGATGACGACGCTATTTTGTTTATGCACATTCCCCTTTATCATCCCGATATAGATAAAATAGGGCAGAAAAAGGTCGGGCAAATAGCGGACGCCTGCGGGGGCGATTACGATCTGCTATCTCCTCACGCTCCCGACGCGACGACGAAAAAAACGATAGAACTCATCAAGCAAAATCATAGAAAAGTTTTAGCGATAATGACGGGGCATAATCATTTCGAAGCGCAAACTGTGTGGTATGAAAATATAATAGAGAGCGTATGCGCTCCCACCTATCTTCACTATTTCAACGAAATAGAAATTTTACCGATATAACAACCGATAAAAATTTGGCTGTCGCAGTGGATTTCTCCGCTTACGACAGCCGTTTTAAATTGATCGCGGTTAAAAGTTTTCGAATAATCTCGCTTTTGTATATTCGGACAGTTGGCTTTCGTCTATCGCGTTTTTAAATTCGTCCGTATTTTCGCTCGACTTTATCTTTTCGTAAGTCCGTAACTTTAAATGGTTGTCTTCTTCGGCGCGCAATAATACTTCGAGCGTTCTTTTTTTGATCTCGTCGAGTTTTGAAAGAGGAATAAATTCCACGCATATCAGGTATTCGGCTTTTCCGTCGTACGGAAACTCGGCGTAAACCGAGTCGGAAGGATGGACGTCTAATCCGATCTCCTTTCCGTTTTGCCGCAAAGAGATCTTACCTTCGGGAATATCCCTGAAAGATATTTTCAACGTTCTGTCTTTCGGAATGACCGAACTGTCTCCTTTCGCCGAAATTAAAAGTTTCTGGACGGCTTTGCCGCCTTTTTCTTCGAGAGAAGATATAAACGTCGTTATAAATTCGCGCTCGTTTCCCTTTTCCCTACCGTCCTCGAACAAATCGAATTTTCCGTTTCCTCTCCATACGGCTATTTCGAGCCTACGCGGGTTGTCGGGCGAGTTTCCTTTATCGAGAGATAACGGAAGGATCCCGCCCGCTTTTATCAGAACGGGGATAGAATCGAGTTTTCTCAATAAAACTCTGTTTTTACCGCCCTCTTTTTCTTCGTACCTGTCGCCCGTAAAAATATCCGTCCATATTCCTTCGGGTATAAACACTTCGGTTTTCGAATAGCCGCCCGAACCGATCTTCGTCGTTACGGGAGCGACGAGGAGCGAACTTCCGAAGAAGTATTGGTTTTTATGAGAATACGCTTCGGGACTATCGAAATAGTAGTAGACGGGTTCGATAAGTCCGCGCCCTTCTTTATTCGCCCTATAAGACGCCGAATATAAAAAGGGTATCATCGAATGTCTTAACCTTAATTGGTTTTTAATTATTTCTCCCGAGCCGTTGCCGTAAAGCCAAGGTTCTTTGCTCAAAGTTTCCCAGTTGGAGCAATGAAGTCGGTTTATAGGGCTGAAAACGCCGAATTGAATATGTCTTACCGCCTGTTCGTCGTCTTTACTTCCCCAAAAATGACCGCCAATATCGTGGCTCCACCAAAAATATCCTATATTGCTTGCGGTAAGAGTAAAATAAGGCAGGTAAGAAAGGGTAAGGTCGGTAATGAAGGTGTCGCCCGAAAAACCGAGAGGATAACGATGCGAGCCTACGCCCGCGTATCTCGAAAGAATGAGGGGAGAGAGGTGGTCGGACGCGTTGTCGAGATAATGATAGTGGTTGAGCGCCCACAGAGGATCGAGCCCTTCTATTTTGGTCTTTGTTCCCTGTTGCCAATCTATCCACCAAAAATCTACGCCGTCCTTTTCGAGCGGTTTATGCAAGATGTCGAAATAGGCGGTTATAAAGCGAGGATCGGAAATGTCGAATTCTATCTGTTTTCCGTCAATAGGATCCATTCCCATCGCTTTCGCCATTTCCGCGTATCGGTCTTCCCAAAATCTCACTCCGTCCGCAGGGTGGATATTCAACGTTATTTTAAGCCCCAACGCTTTAAGATCTTTTAAAAAACGTTTGTAGTCGGGGAAAAGTTCGGTGTTCCAACTGTAACCCGTCCAGCCGATATTTTGCGATTTTCCGACGAAGTATTCGGTGTTTCTGCCCGATCGGGTTATTCCTTTCTGGCTATCGACGAAGTCCGACCAATGCCAATCCATATCTATCGTCGCAACTGTCAGAGGAACTTCGTTATCTATAAATCTATAAATAAGTTTTAAATATTCGTCCTGCGTATATTTATAATATCTCGACCACCAATTTCCAAGGGCGAAACGGGGTATCAAAGGAGTGTTGCCCGTAAGCGCGAAAAGAGCCTTTACCGCCTCTTTGTAGTCGTTACCGAAGGCGAAAACGTATTCGTCCGAGCCGTCCGCTTTTTGGGGAAGTATTTCGCCTTTGTCGGAAAGAGAGAGCGAAGAGGAGTCGTCTATCACGGCGACGCCCGATCTCGAACAAACGCCGTTTCCGAGCCGTATGGGCGATCGTTTGTCGTCGGGAGCGTAATATTTGCCGTTGCAACCATCCAAAGTGCGGTAAGTTCCTTTAAGATTTCCCGCGTTATTTATTTTTTGCGGCTTTTTACCGTCAAGACTTATAAGACAATCCTTTCTCCTATCTCTGATATATAAAACGCAACGTGAAGTGGTTATTTCAAGGGAAGAAGTTTTTTCGGTTACGCTGAAATCCTGTTTTTCCGCGTCCCTGAACCAGATCGATTGAGTCGCTTGATCGCGAAAAACGCCTTTTTTGCTCTTTTCGATCCTGAAAACCCTGTCGCCGAGGACCGTTATACGATAGTTTTTCCATTTTACGATATTTTCCGCTATCGCCCGCGGTCTGACTTTAACTGTAAGTCTTTCGTTGAGTTCCATATTTTATTCCTCGCAATGGAATTTCGTTTTTTAAATTATATCACATAAAAAAATAATTATCAATAAATTATAACGAAGTTATAAAAAGATGAAATCATTTCGCTTGCTAAAAACCGAATAATTTGATACAATAAAAGGAGAAAAATTTTAGGATGTCTGAAAATGTCTTTTGAAACGGAATTATCTAAAAAAATAAACAAATTGAAATGGATAATGCCTCTTTGTTTCGTCTTTTCACTGCTACTTTTGGTCTTGGGTATAACCTTTATAATGATAAGGGGATTTGACGGAATGAACAGAGAATGGGCGTTCAGCGTCGGGGCGGATCTGTTCGGAATGGCTGTCAGTGCGACACTGGTTTTCAGTTGCGTTTCGTCGAGCAGAAATTCCGAAGCGACGGGGGGATATACCCGCGTATTCGTTACTTTGCTCGTCATAAACGCTATGGCAATGTTTTTGGACGAATGTTGTTGGCTCGTTCAAGGCGTACCCTCTTTCGCGGCGTTCAATCTCGTCGTCAACGTCTTGTTTTACGCAAACAGCGCGATGATAGTGTATTTTTTCTGGCGTTACGTAACCGACGTTCTCGATCTTGAAGGAACCTTTATGGGTTTTCTCAATAACGTTATGAATATAGCGCTTATACCCGCGATAATCGCTTGTTTCGTAAACTTTTTCTATCCTCTTTATTTCAGCGTGGATTTTCAGACGGGGAATTATGTGAGGGCGGACGGAACTTGGATATTGAGTCAGGTCTACCTCGCGGTCGGGGTCATATCTGCGATACTTGCGTTTATTTTTTCCAAAGTTAACGTCAGGACTAAACTCGTCGCCGGTTCGTTCGTTACCATTCCGATAATAAATCAGATACTTACGCGCTCGTCTTTCGGTATTTCGACTCAATACGCCGCGACGCTCGTTTCGATCGTCCTCATATACGGCATACTTTTTTCCGATCGCGAAAAAATACTCGCGACAACGGGCAAAGAACTCGCTCTCGCGACGAGGATACAGGCGGATATGCTTCCAAACATATTTCCCCCTTTCCCCGACAGGAACGAGATAGATATTTACGCGTCGATGAAACCCGCGAAAGAAGTCGGCGGAGATTTCTACGACTTTTTCCTTATAAACGACGATACGCTCGCGATAGTCATTGCCGACGTTTCGGGTAAAGGCGTTCCCGCGGCTCTGTTTATGATGGTTTCCAAAATTTTAGTGCAGAATTACGCGATGACGTACAGTTCGCCCAAAGCGGTTTTAGAAGCGGTCAACCGTCAGATCTGCGAAAATAACCGCGAGGATATGTTCGTTACGGTCTGGCTCGGAATGCTCGACCTCAAAAGCGGCGTTCTCACGGCGGCGAACGCGGGACACGAATATCCCGTAATGAAGAAAAAAGGCGGGCAGTTCGAATACGTCATGGATAAACACGGTTTCGTTATCGGCGGTATGAAATCGCTTAAATATTCCGAATATCAACTTAAAATGGAACCGGGATCTAAATTATTCGTATATACCGACGGCGTTTTGGAGGCTACCAATAAATCGAGCGAACTGTTCGGCAAGGATAGGCTTTTGGAAGCTCTCGCAAAAGCGGAAAATGACAATCCCGAAGAGGTTTTAAAGCGCGTCAGAGAGGAAATAGATGTTTTTGTGGGCGACGCTCCGCAATTCGATGATATAACAATGCTTTGCTTACAATATAACGGTAAAGGAGAACAAAGATGAGCAAAGAAATCACTGTAAAAGCAACTCTCGACAATCTCGGAAAAGTAACCGAATTCGTAAACGGCGAACTTGAAAAACTCAATTGTCCCTTAAAAGCGCAGATGCAGATCGACGTCGCTATCGACGAACTTTTCGCAAATATCGCCAACTACGCTTATAATCCCGAAGTCGGCGAAGCGACCGTTTCGGTCAGGACCGAAGAAGATCCGCTCGCAGTCGTAATCACTTTTAAGGATAACGGAAAGCCTTACGATCCCCTTTCCAACGCCGAGCCAGATGTAAACGCGTCGGTCGAGGACAGAAAAATAGGCGGACTCGGGATTTTTATCGTCAAAAAAACTATGGACGATATAGTTTACGAATATAAAGACGGACAAAATATATTAAAAATAAAAAAGAATATGTAATTAAAGGAACGCGCAATGGATATTTTTGACAAGGCAATTATTTTCTCTGTAAACGCGCATTCGGGCATGGTCAGAAAGACTAAGACTACGCCGTATATCCTTCATCCGATGGAAGTCGCGACTATCGTCGGAACGATGACGAGCGACAGAGAAGTTCTTGCGGCGGCGATTTTACACGATACGGTAGAAGACACATCCGCAACGGCTGAGGAAATAAAAGAAAAATTCGGAGAGCGCATAGCGACGCTTGTCGCTTCGGAAACCGAGAATAAAAGAATAGAAATGACGCCCGAAGACAGTTGGGAAATACGGAAAAAAGAATCGCTTGAAGTTCTCCGTAGAAGCGACGATATAAACGTAAAGATACTTTGGATGGGAGATAAACTCGCAAACGTAAGATCTTTTTATCGGGCATGGAGAGAAAAAGGAAACGACCTTTGGTTGGATTTTCATCAAAAAGACGCATCGAAGCAGGCATGGTATTACAGAACCATCGCAGAGTTAACCATTGAACTCGACAACACCGACGCTTGGAAAGAATACAATAATTTAATAAATTTGATTTTTAAAGGAGTAAAATAATATGAACGAAGTTAAGATGAATGTAGAAGGAAAAATCATTACGGTTTTTTTAAGCGGACGTATAGATTCGGCTAACGCTCCGACCGCTGAAAAGGAAATAACCGATTTCCGTTCGAAAAATCCCGCAAATACGATAGTCGTGGATTGCGACAAACTCGAATATATTTCGAGCGCCGGATTGCGTATTATTCTCAGACTGAAAAAAGAAACTCCCGATACTACTCTTATAAATGTTTCTCCGGACGTTTACGAGATATTCGATATGACCGGTTTTACCGAAATAATGGATATAAAAAAAGCGTATAGAGTGATTTCTGTCGACGGGTGCGAAGTTATCGGTCAAGGCGCAAACGGTAAAGTTTACCGTATAGATAAAGATACTATCGTAAAAGTTTACTTAAATCCCGACGCCCTTCCCGAAATACACAGAGAAAGAGAACTTGCGAGAACAGCGTTCGTCCTCGGTATTCCTACGGCTATTCCTTACGACGTCGTTCGTATAAGCGACGGGGGTTACGGCTCTGTATTCGAACTGTTGAACGCAAAAAGTTTTGCGAAACTTTTATCGAGCGGTGAAAAGAGTCTCGACGAAATCGCCGAGATGAGCGTTAAACTCTTAAAGACCATACATTCGACGGTAGTAAAGCCGGAAAGTATGCCCGATATGAAAGAAATAGGCGTAAATTGGGTAAAATTCTTAAAGGACTATCTTCCGGAGGACAGTTACGCTAAACTTTATTCTTTCGTTACGGCTATTCCCGAAGACAATCATATGCTTCACGGAGATTATCACGTCAAAAACGTAATGCTTCAGAACGGCGAATGCCTGCTCATCGATATGGACACTTTGTGTTACGGGCATCCCGTGTTCGAATTTGCGAGCGTATATAACGCTTACGTCGGTTACAGCGACCTCGACCACGCTATGACCGAATCTTTCCTCGGACTTAAAAGAGAGGTTACGGTCGAACTCTGGAACAAGATCCTTGAGTTATATTTCAAAGACGAGGGACAGGAAAAGATCGCCGACGTTGCGAACAAAGCCATGGTGATCGGTTACGTCAGAAATATGAGAAGGACTATTCGCAGAAAAGGTTTTGAAACCGAACAAGGCAGGGCGGTAATTGAAAACTGCAAAAACAAGATCGAAGAGATACTGCCGAAAATAGATTCTTTAACTTTTTAAAAAGGGGTATTATATAAGACGCGAGTATATTGCGTTTCGAGGCTAAAATGAACGTAGGCGAAATATTTTTAGACAGTTTAATAGATTGCGCGAAGATGTTTCCGCTGATTTTTCTGACCTATATCGTTATC
>JAFVCP010000034.1 GCA_017479185.1 Clostridia bacterium | reverse complement strand
GTTACCGTTATAAACGATCGACCCGACGGTACGAATATAAATAAAAACGCGGGAAGCACTCATATAGAAAATCTTCAAAAAACCGTAAAAGAAAATCATCTCGATATGGGGTTTGCTTTCGATGGGGACGCCGACAGGTGTATTGCCGTCGACGAAAACGGAGAGGTGGTCGACGGGGATAAGATAATATACGTTCTCGCAAAAAAAATGAAAGCCGAAGGCACTTTGAATAACGACGCCGTCGTTACCACTATAATGTCGAACAGCGGACTAAACAAAGCGTTGAAGGAGATCGGCGTAAAAAACGTTCAGACTTCGGTCGGCGACAGAGTCGTTTATGAAAAAATGATCGATGAAAATTACGTTTTGGGCGGAGAACAATCGGGACATATAATAATAAGAAAATACGCGACTACCGGCGACGGCATTTTAACGGCGATAATGATCACGGAACAAGTTATAGAAAACAAACTCTCTTTATCCGAACTGTCGAAAGACGTTGTCCTGCTGCCGCAAAAAACCAAGAGCGTGAGAGTTACAGACAAAGCGACCGTCGCTCATGACGACGCCGTGATAGCCAAATTCAACGAGATCAACCGGGAAATAGGGGATAACGGCAGAGCCGTTTTAAGACAAAGCGGAACCGAACCCGTCATTAGAATAATGATAGAATGCCCTACCGAAGAGAAATGCGACGAATATATAGAAAGAATTTATACGACCATAAAAAAGAGAGGTTACGCTTGTGAGTAAATACGACTTAAAAACCGAAGAACTGTTCGATTTTGTTCCCGAACATCTCGAAAAGCATTTTAAAGAAACCCGTTTCGCGTGGGAGATAATTCCCAAAATAAAAAACGTAGTGGAAGAGATAATAAGCGATAACGAAAGCGGATACGCCGTGTTGTCCGAAGGCGTTTTAGTGGGTAAAAACGTAAAAATAGCCGAAACGGCGACCATTCTTCCGCCCGCCGTCATAGGAAATAACGTTGAAATACGCCCCGGCGCTTATATCAGAGGCAACGTTTATATAGGAGATAATTGCGTTATAGGCAACTCTTCCGAACTTAAAAACTGTATTTTGCTCGAACACGTTCAAGTCCCGCACTATAATTACGTCGGCGATTCGGTTTTAGGCAACAATTCACACCTCGGCGCCGGCGCGATCTGCTCGAATTTAAGAGGCGACGGCAAAAATATCGTTGTTCACGCGGAAAAAGACTACCCGACCGATTTGAGAAAATTCGGAGCGATACTCGGAGATCTCGTCGACGTCGGTTGCGGAAGCGTTTTAAACCCCGGAACCGTAATAGGAAAGGGAACGAGAGTTTATCCCTTGACTATGACGAGAGGGGCTTATCCTAAAAATTCTATTATTAAATCCACATATAACGTGGTAAAAAAGGAGAATATTTGATTATGAAGGTAATAATAGCAAAAGACTATGATGAAATGAGCAAAAAGGCATTCGAAGTAATGTCGGAAGTAGTAAAGAACAAGCCGGACGCGATCTTGGGATTAGCGACAGGCTCCACGCCTATCGGTCTATATAAAGAAATGATAAAAGACCATAGGGAAAACGGAACGAGTTATAAAAAAGTAAGGACGGTCAATCTCGACGAATACGCGGGGTTG
>JAFVCP010000033.1 GCA_017479185.1 Clostridia bacterium | reverse complement strand
TTTTAAGTAAAATTTCGTCGTCGTACAAAGATGAAGTATTAAAATCGATTTTTAATTCGAATTCTTTTACTTTCATTACCTTTCTTTTTACGTTTTCGACTTCCTCGTCCTCGGCAACGATAAAAATATCGCAGGCGTCGGCGTCCCTCGTAAAGCACATTCCTTTTTTATAAATCGTATCGATAAGCGAGATCAAATAATTTACGTTTTTTCTTTCGATCTTATGGGAAAAACAGATCGATTTTTTATTTTTCGTAAATTCGAGCGTTTTTATATATTCCAAATAAACGGAAAATAAAACTTTATTGCTCGGTTTAAGACCGAATTGCCGCTTTATAACCGCGTCGCAATAGTTTAACGAGTATCCTTCGTCGTCGTTTTTCCCAAATTTAACGCCGTATTTTAGGATTAATCCCTGAACGTTAGAGGAAATTTCTTCTGTTAATTTATTCAAGACGGTAAGGGTAGCGAACGAATCTTCATCGGCTCTATGGGCTTGGTATTCACAACCGTATTTTTCGCATAAATTTTTTAACCCGACTACATTTTCTTCGGGATGAACGAGTTTAAAAAGATATTGAACGTCTAAAAAGGAATAATTTATTATTGGAAGCGAATATTTAATGCAGGCGTCGTTTAAATATCTTACGTCGTTGACCATTGAAAAGCCCAAGGCGATCCTGTTGTCAAATAGTTTTCTTATTTTATCGTATATGACGTTGAATCTCGGCGCCTTTCTGAACTCCTCGACAGAGTAGGCGAACGTTATTCCCGTTTTTTTAGCGTGTTTTTTATCTCCGACGAAAAACCTTGAAGGAAGAGGGTTTATAAGAAGATCGTTTCTTTCCAGAACGTTAAAATTTTCGTCGCATAATATGTATCCGAAACTGCAAATGCTGCCGTCGTTCGCGTGTCCCGTACAACTCTCGGTGTCAAATATTAAGTATTCCATTAAAATTTCCTGATCAAACCCTTAACACGTCCCAAAATCGTAACGTCGTCTAAAATTATGTCGGTCATCGTCTGGTTTTCGGGGTGAAGCACTATTTTATCCTTTCTCTTGTAAAATCTTTTTACGGTCGCCGCGTCGTCGAAAAAAGCAACGACTATATCTCCGTTTTCCGCGTGGTCTGTTTTTTGTATGATGATTTTATCTCCGTTGTATATCCCTGCGTCTATCATACTTTCGCCCTTTACTTTAAGTATAAACAGATCGTCGTCCTCGTTTCCGAACTCGGTCGGTAAAGGGTAATAGCCTTCGAGATTTTCATAAGCGAAAATTGGAACGCCCGCCGTTACGGTACCGATAAGGGGAACCGATAAAAACCGATCGACTTTTTTATGATCGGAAATCGAAATAGATCTTTTTTTGTTTTCAGGACCTCTTTTTATATCTCCTCGCTGTTCGAGTTTTTTAAGGTAATATTGGCAACTTGCCGTTGATTTTATGCCGAGAGCGGCGCATATTTCTCTTACAGACGGCGGAAATCCGTTGTCTGAAACGTAATTTTCAACGAAGTCGAGGACGCCTTGCATTTTATCGTTAATTTTTTTCATTTTTCACCTTTTAACTTTTTCTTTTGTAAACAATTATATGATAACATTTTTTCTTTTGAAAATCAAACGTTTGTTTGTATTTTTTTGTTTAATTTTATTGAAATTTTTTGTTTTTTGGTATATAATATAAAATATCTGATTTTAAATTAACGGTCGGAGTGTTTATGAGTGAAAAAATCAAACAATGCGTTTTATACGATAAAGAATGCGACGATTGCGGAGAATGTGATATTTGCGATCTCGACCCACTTAAAATTTGCGATAATTGCGGCAAGTGCATCGATTTTAAAGACGTTGCAACTATAAAAATCGACGCCGTTTTAAAAGATAATGATTAAAATCCCGTAAAAATATTTGCAAAAAATCGCTTAATATATTATAATGGATATATTATTCAGGAGTAAAGCGGATGAATAGTTACGTTTTAAAACTTATTTTATACGTTTCTAATTTTATTGCGGTTCTCGTGTCGGTTCCCTGTCATGAGTTCGCGCACGCTTTCGCTGCGGTAAAAAACGGCGACGATACTCCAAAGTATACGGGAAGATATACGTTAAATCCTTTCGCTCATTTCGATCTTCTGGGATTGGTCATGATGATCGTATTCAGGTTCGGTTGGGCAAAGCCGGTTATGGTAAACCCGTCAAATTTCAGAAATTATAAAAAAGGCGCGATATGGGTTTCGATAGCGGGAGTTCTTGCAAATCTTGCGCTTGCGTTTTTGTTTTGTCCTGTCGCCATGATCGTTTATAATAATCTGATAGCGAACGGTTTCAGTTCGACCGATTGGACGAGATATTTAAAAGTATTTTTGTGGTATATTTGCGAAAGTATGTTTTACCTCAATATAAGTTTATTCGTCTTTAATCTTCTTCCTTTTTATCCTCTCGACGGGTTCAGATTGATAGATTCTCTTTCGACAAGAAGGGGAGGAGCCTATTGGTTTTTGTATAGATACGGCAGATATTGCCTTTTGGGAATATTTCTGTTAAGTTACATTGCCGACCGGACTGGCTTGTATTATATAAACGTAATCGGCGTTATAAGGGATATAGTCGCGTATCCTATAAACGCTTTTTGGGGGCTTTTTATATGACGATAGAAAAAGAAGTCGCAAACTTTGAATCCGTCGTCGATTATACGACGAAATTATCCAATTTCGAAGGGCCTCTCGATTTGCTTTTGTTTCTTGTAAATAAAGCGGAAATCGAGATCAAAGATATATTCGTTTCCGAGGTTACCGAACAGTTCCTCGAATATGTAAACAACGCCGACGATTTAGATATAGAAAGGGAATCCGAATATTTAAGCATTGCCGCGACTTTGCTTGAAATAAAATCGAAAGCGCTGCTTCCCGTGGTTGAATTCGACGATATAGACGGCTTCGAACAGATCGATCCCGAGCAGGAATTTTTACAGAAAGTCGAAGAATATAAACTCTTTAAAGAGGCGAGCGATAAACTTAAATCGATCGAAACCACGGATAGGTTTTATAAGGAACCCGACGATAGCGCGAGCGACGTCAGGATAATTTATAAAGATTTCAATCTTCAAGGGCTAATTAAAGCGTTCACCGATCTTCTTACGAAGTCCGATCTCGAAAGAAGGATCAAAAACGAACAAAAGGAGATTCCGAAAGAGGTTTTTACCGTTGCCGATAAAATAAATTACATAAAACAAACTATGCTTGAAAGAGAAAGTTGCAGTTTTTTTGATTTATTTACCGAATACGCGACGAGAATGGAAATTATTACCACCTTTCAGGCTCTATTGGAACTTTTGAAATTACAATACGTCAGAGTAGAACAGAGCGGGACCTACGAAGATATTACCATTACAATAAGAGAAGACAGGAGTGAAGAAATTGGAGACCTTAGCGAATATAATTGAATCCATATTATTCGTATCGGGCAAGGAAGTTGCCATAAAGGATATTTCCGAAAAACTTGAGATCACGGACAAAGAGGTTCTTGCCGCGGCAAAAATATTGCAGGAAAAATACGACGAGGAATCGGGAATACAATTACTCGTTTTTAATAAAAAATTGCAATTTTGTTCAAATACCAAGTACGCCGAATCGGTCGCGACTGTTCTCAATCCCATAAAGGAAAGGGAATTGTCGAGAAGTATGCTCGAAGTAGCCGCTATAATCGCCTATAAACAGCCGGTAACGAGGCTCGACCTCGAAGAGATAAGAAGGTGCAACAGCGAGTATGCGATCCAAAATCTACTTAAACTCGAAGTGATCGAAGTCGTAGGAAGAAAGGACGCAGTGGGAAGACCGGTAATGTTCGGTACGACGGATAAATTCTTAAAAAGATTTCAGATCTCATCGTTGGACGAACTTCCCGATTACGATAAACTAATGGAACAGATAAGTCTTTTGCACGGCGGCGACGACAATTATCTATTCAGGAAAGACGTTTACGACGAATCGAACGATCCCGATTATGTAAGCGCGGAAAACGGGCAGACGGTAATGCCTCAAGTAGGGGAGATCGCCGTTTCCGACGGCAGTCAGAACGAGAAAGAGAGCGAGCATAGCGAATCAGACGAACAAATCGAAGATTTCGAATTAAAACCGATAGACGAAGAGGAAATACCCGATTATTTAAAAGATGAAGACGTTGAAATTATCGAATAATTTTATAGTAAAGCGGCGAAATTTGATTTCTCCGCTTTTATAATGCGTTTTCGACGAAATTCGACAAATATCAACGAAAAATAATACTTTGGAGAAAAATATGAACAACGTTTTGTTTATTCACAATGAAAGCAACTTAGATCCTATCATCGACTTTATGCGATCGAACGACGCGAGCGATAAGATATTCGTTCTTGCCGACTCGGATCACGTCGATAAAACAGTCGGCTCCGCCGAGATCAATATCGTGATAGCGGACAATAATAACGATTATAGTAAAATAGTCGGGATAGTCTGTAAACTCAAATGGAAAAATTTCAGATTTCAATCTGCCGAGATCGAATACGAAAACGGCGAGATCGTAAAATTGTTGTTATGCTTAAACGACAAAATTTACGCTTGTTTTAACGATTTCTCGATTTTTAATTCGAGGGTATCGTTGAAAACGTTCGCGGATTATTTTAAAAGTAAAAGTATAAACGAAAAAATATTGAACGATTTAAGATCCTTCCTTGCTTCTACCGGAATATATTCGAACAATCTCGGTTATTCATTTATTATCGACGCGTTCGTCTACGCTTTTAACGATAGAAAAAGTTTAAATAAATTGACTTCCGATCTTTATCCCGCAATAGGTAAAATGAGAGGTAAAAGCGGGAAAAGCGTCGAAAGAGATATTCGAAGCGTTATAGAATCGAGTTGCAACAGCGGTAAATTCTATTCCGTCGCAAACTCGATAGGCGGAAATTTCGAGCCGAATGAAAAACCTTCCAACGGCGAATATCTCGCGTTCCTGGTGGACGTATTTTCGATAAGAAAATATTGATAATAAAGCATAAAACCTCGTCTTTTACTCATTCTATTGATTGAAGTATTTCAGACGGCGCGTTTTTATACGGCCGCCTGACTATAAATGGAGAGAGAGTAAATGAAGATTAAAAAAATATCTTTCGTTTTGATTTTTATGTTTTTTATAGCCGATATCCTTTTTTTAGCCGACGGATATAAAGCCGAAGCGTTTGAAGCGTCGTTAAGCGAAATTGTAATGGAAAAGGAAAGCGAAAGAATACTTTACGAAAGAAATGCCCGCGAAAAACTTCCGATGGCAAGCACCACGAAAATCATAACGGCGCTTACGGTCATCGAAAATTACAATATCGAACAGGAAATTACCGTTCCGTCGAAATGCGTGGGAGTGGAAGGAAGCAGCGTCTACTTAAAAAAAGGAGACGTTTTTACGGTAGAAGACCTGCTTTACGGATTGATGCTTCGTTCGGGGAACGATTGCGCCGAAACTCTTGCGGTTTGCCTTGCCGGCAGTATAGAAAAATTCGTCGAAAAGATGAATGAAACGGCGCTGAGTTGCGGCGCGAGGGATACGAATTTAAAAAATCCTCACGGGCTTCCCGACGACGAGCATTACACGACGGCATACGACCTATGTAAAATCAGTTGTAAGGCGATGAGAAATTCTGTTTTTAAAAAGATCGTTTCTACTAAAAGACATATCGCGACCGAACGAACGACTGGAAATAAGATCGTCTGGATAAACAAGAATAAACTTTTGACGACTTTGGAAGGCGCGAGCGGCGTAAAAACGGGATATACCGTAAAGGCGGGAAGATGCCTTGTTTCGTCGGCGGAAAGAAACGGAATGGAAGTCGTATGCGTGGCGCTTAAAAGCGGACAAATGTTCGAGCGGTCAGAGGAATTGATCGACAACGCCTTTGCCGAGTATTCATACCAAAAAATTTTTGACGCTGAAAAATTTGACTATAAATTATTCGACGACCAACTTTCCCGTTTCGTTACGTTGAAAGCCGAACGTGATTTCTTTTACCCGATAAAAAATTCCGACGATATAAAAATAGAGTTGGATCTGCCTGAAAGGCTCGATTTTGCGGGAATAAAAAACGGCGAAATAGGCGAAGTTAAAATTTATTGTCAAAAACAGTTGATTTTTTCTGAAAAAATCTATACACTTAATATATAATAAAATATTGCTTTTTAAGGTGAACAAATGAGAATAAATAAATTTCTCGCCGAATGCGGGGTGGGAAGCAGAAGAGCGTGCGATAAACTTATCGAAGAAAAAAAAGTTAAAGTAAACGGCAAAATTTGCGCGCTCGGAACGGAGATAGACGAATATAACGACAACGTTACCGTGGAAGGTAAACCCGTCGGGAAAATAAAAAAACCGGAATACTACATTATGAATAAGCCCAAGGGCTGCGTTTGTACCGTAAAAGACGATAAAGGAAGAAAAACGGTAATGGATTTTCTTCCGCCTCTTGCGGGAAGGGTTTTTCCCGTCGGAAGGCTCGATTACGATACCGAAGGTTTGTTGATTTTAACCAACGACGGCGAACTTGCAAATCGTCTTACTCATCCGAGCAATGAAATCTCAAAAACTTATCTCGTAAAAGTAGAAGGATTCGTAGAGGACGCGTTGCTAAATAAAATAAGAGCGGGCGTTGAAATAGACGGCAAAATGACAAAAAAAGCGAATATAAAAATAATACTCAGGAACAGAGATTTCACTAAATTACATATTACTATAACGGAAGGAAGAAACAGGGAAATCAGAAAAATGTTCGAGTCGGTCGGTAAAAACGTCGACTTTTTAAAGAGGATCAAGATCGGAGATCTCACTTTAACCGGACTTAACAGGGGAGAGGTCAGAAAACTTTATCCCGAAGAAATCTTTTATTTAAAAAACGTATAACTTGGTCAGAGGACAAAATGGACAACGTCAACGAAGGATATAAGCAATTAAAAAACGATCTTAAAGAAAAGTATTCGAAACAGATCGTGAAAGCCGTAGAAAGAATAAAAAGCGAGATTATTACGAGCGTTTCGCAGATTTTCGGCGAGGAACTTATGCGTTCTTTCGAAAACGCCGATAAGATCAGAGATAAAATAAATAAAATCAAAGACGAATTTTATTCGGAAACCGAATACGTTGAACTTCAAAAAAAATTGACGAGCCAAAAGGAAGATTTAAAAAACGCGTCTGAAAGCGAGGTCAAAAAAATCACCGAGGATATGAGAAGATCGCTCGACAGTATTTCGACTTTAAACATCACTTTGAGAAACAGACTTAAATCATATAACGAGCAGTTGTTTAAAATTAACTCGTTTATTTCTTCCGAACTTGAAAAAAATAAGGACGAAGTATCCAGACTTAAAGACAAAGTTTTGGAAGAGATAAAAGTTGAGATAGTTTGTTTTTTAAACGATTACAACGAAGAATTGAATATGCTGAACGACGCTTTCGGTATCGAAAACGGAGAACCCGAAATTCCTTTCGACGAAGACAGCGTAAGGTTGGACGTTCCCATCTTTAACTTTTCAGAGTATTCCGAGGACGCCGATTTCGCAGATGAAAATCCATACGTTATAAGCGAAAATAAAAGTTCGCTTTTGAATTGACCTAAAATGAGAATGAGAAGAAAAAACAATCTCGAAAAGAGATTGTCGGCGCATAACGAGCATCTTTTATTTATCGAGACCGAGGATTTTTATAAAAAGAGCGAGGAAGAAAGATCGAATATTCTTGATTTTAAGAAGATCTTCGGCAATTCAAAACCTTTGTTTTTGGACGTCGGGTGCGGAAAGGGCGGGTTTGCCTTACAATTTGCCGGCGTTCACCCCGAAGTAAATATTATCGGGGTGGAAAAAATAAGCAACGTCATTATCGAAGGCGCAGAAAGGGCGGCGAGGGAAAATCCGAGTAATTGCGCGTTTTTGAATTGCGGGGCTGAAAATTTATCATATTATATACCCGATGGGGCGGTAGAGAAGATCTTTCTTAATTTTTCCTGTCCTTATCCTAAAAATACTTATAAAAACAGAAGATTTACCTATAAAACGTATCTAAAAACTTTTTTCCGTATCCTTTCAGGCGAAGGCGTGATAGAATTAAAAACCGACAACGCTCGTTTTTTCGAATTTTCTATCGAATCGTTGTCGGAATTCGGTTTTAAGTTAAGAAATATAACTCTCGATCTGCATAACAGCGTATACGCCGAAAATAACATAGTAACCGAATACGAAAAAATGTTTTCGGACAGGGGTATGCCGATATTCAGACTTGAAGCCTGTAAATAATTCAATTAGTACGTTTAGGAGTGATCCCGTACGTTTTTTTGTACGCGCGGTAAAAGGTGTTCGCGCTTTCGAAGCCGCAAGAAAACGCGGCGTCGATAACTTTGATGTCGGGATCTTCCTCTATCATCTTTTTTACTTTTCCCACTCTCAATCTTGCGACGTAACTGCTCCAATTTTCATTCAAATCGGAATGTAAAACCCTTGATAGGTGTTCTCTCGAATAACCGAACGTAGAAGAAAGTGTTTGTAAAGACAGATCCGAAGAAACGTTTTCTTCGGCGTATTTTAAAATGGAAGCGACGAGATAAAAATCTCCTTTGCTTTCTTTTTTTATAAAAGGAGTAGTTAAATATATTTCAGAGGCGATCAATCCCGCCGCGGATTGGAAAAACAAATTCGACGACTTGTCGTCCGAGCCGTAATTTTTATAAGCGACTAAAAGCGTATCGAGCAATTTATAATTATCAAACCTAAAAAAGGGCGGCGGTATCGTTTCGCCTAAAACTTTTTCAATTCTTTCGAAAATTCTTCGGGGACCTAAAAAGATATAACAATCGGAATCTTCTATTTCCAAGTACGAATGTTTACAAAAACAATCCACAAAGCAAGCGTCGCCTCGTTTTAATATTCTTTTTTCGTCCGCAACGCAAACTTCTACCGTTCCACCGCATACGAATAAAAATTCGAACGCCCCGTGAAAATGTGATTTAGTGTAACCGACCGATCTTTTTACGAAACTTTTATAATTTAATCCTTCGGCTTTGATCTCATAATACGACATAACAACCTCAATTAAAATTATATATTTTTTAATACTCAAAGTCAACTTTTAATAAAAAAAATAAAAAAATTAAAAAAGTATATTAAAACGCTTGCAAAAAAAATCAAATAGTTGTATTATGTATTCAAAATTAAATACTTGTTCGGGTAGAGGCGCGAAATTCAATATCGCTTAGCATAAAAAACGCTTAAACGTTGCTGGCGAAAGGGGATTTTGCCGAAACTTATGAAAGATTTAAGTTTTTCATTTGTTGGGCAATAGGAGAATATCTTATTGACTGTCGCTTATTAAAGCGGAGTGCTATCGTAATATTATATGGATTGACCGTCCGCAATATTGCTTAGGCTCTGTTGCGGGCGTTTCGTTTTTTTGAGATTATCCGTAAGTGTTTAATTAAAAAAAATACGGAGGTAAACTCAAATGAAAAAAATCTTCTCACTCGTCATTGCTTTCGCTTTGACAATCTCGACCGCTATTGCGGCAACTTCCTGCGGCGGTAATTCGGACGATAACGTTTTAAAAGTCGGAATGGAATGCGGTTATCAACCGTATAACTGGACTCAATTCGACGATTCCAACGGCGCCGTTCCCATCGAAGGGAAAACAGGGCAGTACGCCAACGGTTACGACGTTATCATTTCCAAAAACATTGCCGCCTCGCTCGGCAAAACCCTTAAAATTTACGCGTACGAATGGGAAAGTCTTATTCCTGCGGTTGAAAGCGGCGCCCTTGATTTTATTATTGCAGGTATGAGTCCGACGGAAGAAAGAAAACAGAAAATCGATTTTTCCGCGCCTTATTATGAATCCAACCTCGTTATAGTCGTCCGTAAAGACGGCGCTTACGCTTCCGCGACCTCTATCGCAGATTTTTCGGGATCGAAGATCGTCGCTCAATCGGGAACTTTCCACGATGAAGTTATCGATCAGATAAGCGGCGTGCTTCACCAAACGCCGATGGACGATTTCCCGACGATGATAGTTGCTTTAAACAGCAAGACTATCGACGGATATATTGCGGAAGAACCGGGCGCTATAGCGGATTGTAAAGCGAACCCTGATTTTACCTATATTCATCTCGTGAATAATGAAAGCGGATTTACCATAACCGATCTTTCCAACGTAACGCTTGCGGTAGGTTTAAAGAAAAATTCTTCTCTTTTAGACGGCGTCAATTCTTATCTTAATTCTTTAACGGGAAGAGATCGCGCGAGTTTTATGAATCTAGCGATAGATTGGGCAGCGGCTTTATCTGAATAAATCGGAGATAAAAAATGTTTTTTGAAACAATCGCAAAAGTCTGGCAAACAGGTTGGCGACAACTTTTTATCGGCGTCGGAAATACTCTTCTGATCTCATTGATCTCTACTATCATCGGTCTTTTGATAGGACTTTTAATAGGGATAATCAGGACAATCCCTCAATCAAAAAACCCCGTTTTGAAAGTCGTTAAAAAAATCGTCAACGTAATTCTTTCGATTTATATTGAAGTATTTCGCGGGACGCCGATGATGGTTCAGGCTAGGGTTATTGATTGGGGCTACGCGTTTATTGCGGGGGGGCAAACTTTACCTTTGATACCTTCGGCGTTGTTCATCGTTTCTATAAATACCGGCGCTTATATGGCTGAAATCGTAAGAGGCGGAATTATATCCATCGATAAAGGACAATTCGAGGGCGCGCAAGCGATCGGTATGAATCATTTTCAAACGATGGTTTACGTCGTGATCCCGCAGGTATTAAGAAATATTTTGCCGTCCATATCGAATGAGTTCGTTATAAACATTAAAGATACTTCGGTGTTAAACGTTATCGGCGTTGCGGAACTGTTTTATCAGGCGACGGTTTTATCGAAACTAACGTTTGAAATTTTTGCGACATACGCGATAATCAGCGTAATGTACCTTATAATGACTTTTACGATCACAAGGCTTTTAAGATTGTTCGAGAAACTTCTCGAAGGGAAAAATACTTACACGATAATGGGTTCGCAGTCCGATCCCAAAGCGGAAATACATATAAAGAGCGAGGGTCGAGATGGAAACTGAAAATATTTTTACTGTCAAAAACCTGACCAAGGATTTCGGAACCAATAAAGTGTTAAAGGGTATAGATCTTACCGTAAACGTCGGAGAAGTCGTATCTATCGTCGGCGCTTCCGGTTCGGGAAAGAGTACTTTCCTTCGCTGTCTTAACCTGCTCGAAGAGCCGACAGGCGGAACCATTTTATACAGAGGCGAAAATATCCTCGATAAAAATTTCGATTTAAGCAAATACAGAGCCAAAATCGGAATGGTTTTTCAACAATTTAATTTGTTTAATAATATGAACGTGTTGAAAAACTGTATGATAGGACAACAAAAGGTTTTGGGCAGATCGAAGGAAGAGGCTAAAAATAAAGCGCTTTATTATCTCGAAAAAGTCGGGATGAAAGACTATATAAACGCAAAGCCCAGACAACTTTCGGGCGGGCAAAAACAAAGAGTTGCGATCGCCAGAGCGCTTTCTATGGACAGTGAAGTAATTTTGTTCGACGAACCCACTTCCGCGCTCGATCCCGAAATGGTCGGGGAAGTGCTTATGGTAATGAAAAATCTTGCCGAATCGGGAATGACGATGCTTGTTGTAACTCACGAAATGCAATTTGCAAAAGACGTTTCTTCAAGGGTTATATTTATGGACGGCGGTGTAGTCGCCGAAGATTCTACCCCCGAGATCATATTCAATAACCCCAAAAATCTCAGAACGAAGGAGTTTTTGCGAAGGGTTCTTAACGAAGATATTTAATGACTTAAAATGCTTTTACGCGATTAACAAAAAAGGTATTATCTGCTATTTGGCAAATAATACCTTTTTGTTATTCAGTGATTTTTACTGTCGTTCTTACCTTGTAAAATGCAAAATTGCAGATAAAACAGTGTAAATGATCGCTAAAGCGACAGCAGTTGACTTTTTAAATTTTTATCAATACATTCCGCCCATTCCGGGATTTCCGCCTTGAGGCATAGGGGGTTGCGGTTCGGGTATATCGGTTACGATGCTTTCGGTCGTAAGGAGAGTAGAAGCGATCGACGCGGCGTTTAAAAGCGCGGAACGGGTAACCTTCGTCGGGTCTATTATACCTTCTTCGACCATATCGACGTAGACGTTTTTATAAGCGTCGAAACCGTAATTCGGCTTTCTCGATCTTAAAATATCGTTGAGGATGACCGAACCGTCGAGTCCTGCGTTCTTGGCGATTTGTCTTAAAGGCTCTTCAACTGCGCGGAGAATTATCTTAGCGCCTGTCTTTTCATCCCCGTCGAGTTTGGCGACCAAGGCTTTCAAAGCGGGTATAGTAGTCAAAAGGGCAGTTCCGCCGCCGGGTACGATACCTTCTTCGACAGCCGCTCTCGTAGCGGCAAGGGCGTCCTCGATGCGGAGTTTCTTTTCTTTCATTTCGACTTCGGTCGCAGCGCCTACGTTTATAACGGCGACGCCTCCTGCAAGTTTGGCGAGTCTTTCCTGAAGTTT
>JAFVCP010000032.1 GCA_017479185.1 Clostridia bacterium | reverse complement strand
GGATTTTAGTAAAGGCGAGCGAAGGTGTATACAAATACATCGAGTGAGAATTTGCTGAAATACGCCGAAATTCAGCCGTTTTAACAAGTTCAATCTTGTTTTCATTCGGCTATCATAAAGCGATAGGCGAAATCAAGTCGTTTTCAAAAAAAGAGGGGAATTTCCACTTCCGCAAGTCATTGGCACCGCGTAGGTGGAAAAACGCACGCCGACGGAGAGGTCGAAATTGTCTATCGACTTTATAAGCCCTATCATTCCGGCTTGAAAAAGGTCGTCGGCGCTCACTTTGGAATTGGGAAATCTCTTGATTATCGAAAGAACGAGTCGGACGTTCGCCATAGCGAACTCTTCTCTCGCCTCTTTTTCCCCTCGTTTTATCCTCGACATAAGTTCGTCGCTTTCCGCCAAAGTAAGCCTTTTAAGCCCCGACGTATTTAATCCGCAAATATCTACTTTAAGTCCCATATTGTCCTCCTGAAGGTAATATTTAGTATTCTCTTTATAAAATAAAATATGCCGCGTTTTACTTTTCTCATCTGTAAAACGCGGCGAAATTTGCCTTATTTAGTTTTATTTTGTCTTTTTTTGAAAAAGACCTTTTTGATAACCGATTTTATAAACCCTTTGATTTTGACTTTGAATTTTCTTATCGGATAGTTTTTTACGATTCTTTTCGAATATTTAATATATTCCTTATCGGTCAACAAAACGTGCTTGTCGCCTTTAAAGTATTCGCCGAGAACGCCGATAACTCTGTCCTCTTTGATTTTCTCGTCGTAATAGCAGTTATCCCCTCTTATTATATAACCCCAATCGGTAACGCTTATTACCCTGTGGAGAATATAATCTTCTCCCCTTTTATAAAGGGCGACGTCGTAAGGGGCGAGCCTTTCTTTTTTGGGATATACGACTATAGTATCTCTCCCCTCTTTAAGCATAGGAAGCATACTGACGCCCTTAGTCGGTCCGAGGAATTTTCCCTCTTGTTTAAGCAGTTCCTCGATAGTCATTTTATTCCATAAATCCGTGTTCGGTCATCATCTTGACAAAATTCGAAACTCCGTTTTTCGCCTCTTCGTCCGAAACGTCGTAAGTTTCGGTCAAAGCCTTTATGCCCTCTTCTTCGGTGTGTTCGTCTTTAAAGAAAGACCATAAAAACTCAGCCGTTTCGTTGAGTTTTATCATTCCGTGAAATTCCTTCGCTCTGTCGCCTACCGGAACCGCGATATGCTCGTCGCCGACAGCCCTTACAACAAATCCGCTCTTTACTTTCATTTTTCCCTCCTAAAAATTTTCAGCCTTCGAAAGTTCCCCGAAAGAGAGTTTCGCCGCCTCTTCCGATATATCGCACTTTAATACGAAAGCCGGAATAATCGATATGAATTTATCTACAAGTTCGAGAGTTTTGGCGGCGTTTTTCTCGTCGGACGGAAGGAGAAGTTGAGTAAACACCCTCGTCGCGACTTCGCTCGTCGTCAATCTCTCAATTTAGTTTTCTTTATCCTGTTCTATAAAGCAAAGCGCTTTAAGTTTCGCCGAGCCGTTATAGCCCATACCCTCTTTGCCGTTCCACGGCGTCCCGTAGGCGATGAATTCCTTGCCGTCGTAGAAGATAATGGGCTTGTCCCCGTTAAGTATTCTCGCTCCGTCTATATATTTAAGCCAAAGTCTGCTGTGCGTAGATTTACCGGCGCCGCTTTTACCCAAAAAAGCGTAAGCGACTCCGTCCTTTTCTACAATCGAGGCGTGAAGCAAAAACCTGTCGAAATCGGGAAGTCTTAAACATAAAGAACGATAAAGACAGATATTTTCGATATATCCGTCGTTTTTAATAGGAGATTGTTTCTTCTCTTCTTCAAACTCTTCGTCCGTCGTCTCGGCTACGAGGTCGTAACTATTTTGATCTTCGGCAAGATATTTTTCGCAATATGCGTTCGTAAATTTGTATTTGTTTTTAAATAGAACTTTTAATCCCGCAATCTCGTAAACCATAACCCGCGCCCCCTTTTAATATATTATACAAAAATTCCCCTATTATGTCAAACGAATGAGTGATTATTATTCCGCCAAGGGGCTTAACTCGTCGAGGCTCTTTTCGAAAGAAGGAAGAAAATTATCGACGAAATACCTGACCGCGTCGTCCTTGATGGCGGCGATCTCCTTTCCGATGCTCGCTTTCGCCTTTTTAAATTCCTTATTGCCCGCGTTCAACTCCTCTACGCACTTTATATACGCCGCGATCTTATCCGCCGCCTTCATTATCTTATATTCTTCGGAATTTTCGTCGTCTAAAATAAAATCGCGGTATTGCGCCCTCAAACTCTCGGGAAGAGTTCCGAGAAGTTTTTCGCAAGAAGTTTTTTCTATGTCTTTATACGCCGAATTTATCTGCGCGTTGTAATATTTGATAGGCGTGGGGAGATCGCCGGTTATGACCTCGCCCGTTTCGTGGTAAGTCGCAAGGCACATAGCCTTATACGCGTCGACGTTGCCTTTGAACATCTCGTTTTTGATTATTGCGACGGCGTGGGCGATGACGGCGACCTGCCAACTATGCTCCATAACGTTTTCCTCGACCTGCGAGCGCATAAGCGACCATCTTTTTATATGTTTCATTCTGCTTAAATAAGCGTAAAAATCGTAACTCATTTTATTTTATAAATTCGACCGCTTTATAAAAAGCGGTCGAAGGTATTTTCTCCTAAAATTATTTTTCGACTATTTTTCCGTTTGCGTCCTTTTGGTAAACGGGATTAGACGATGACACGTCGAAAAGAACGTTGCCCGTCTTTGAAAAGGCGTCCTCGCCGATATAAACGGTCGTTTCGGGAATATAGACGTTATGAAGTTTATCGCACTTATAAAACGCCCTGACGCCTATTTTTTCGACCGCCTTAAATTCGAGTTCGTAAACCGCCGTTTCGCTGAACGCGTAATCGCCTATTTCCTTGACGCTGTCGAAATCGAAATAACGAAGGGAAACACACCCGAAAAAGGCGTTTGCCGAAACGAGGCTCACCTTTTCCGATCTTACAGTCGAAAGCGACGTACAGCCGTTGAAAGCCGCGCTGCCGATCGAAGTAAAACTCGCGGGAAGAGTGATTTCTTTAAGCGAAGAGAAATTCATAAACCCTTCCGAAAGAACGGAAACCACGGGTTTGCCCTCGTAAGTTTCGGGAAGTCTTACCGTTTCGGGAAGATCCGCTCCCTCTCTGACTTTAAGCCCGTACGTCTCTCCCGAAGCGTCCGAAACAAATTCGAAAAGCGAAATATCGGTAACGGTTTTTGAGTAATCTTTTTGTGCTATCCCGATATTGCAGGACGAGAGCGCGAACGCGCCGACGAGCAAGACCGCGAAGAGCGAAATAAATTTCAATTTCATATCGAAAACCCCTTTTATAATAGTATAAAAGAAATGACGCGATTTGTCAATGCTTTTTAGCAAAAATCACAGCACTTTCGACAAAAATTCCTTAAGTCGCGCGTTTTTGGGGTTGGTAAAAATCTCTTCGGGCGAGTCGTCCTCGGCGATTGCGCCGCCGTCGATGAACAACACCCTCGTCGCGACTTCCCTCGCAAACCCCATTTCGTGGGTAACGATGACCATCGTCATTCCTTCGTCCGCAAGTTCCTTTATAAGCGACAATACCTCGCCAACCATTTCGGGATCGAGCGCCGAAGTCGGCTCGTCGAAGAGCATTACTTCGGGATTCATCATAAGCGACCTTATTATCGCCACCCTCTGTTTCTGCCCGCCCGACAAAGAGGCGGGATATGCGTCTTTCTTATCCGAAAGGTTGATCCTTCCCAAAAGTTCGGTCGCCTTTTTTTCAGCCTCGGCTTTCGAAAGTATCTTCAATTTTACGGGAACGTATACGAGATTTTGCATTACCGTCATATTGTTGAAGAGGTTAAACTGTTGGAATACCATTCCCATTTTCCGTCTGGCGACGTTTATATCCTGACCGTAATTTGCCGAGATCTTTTTTAATTCCTTATTAAACCTTATCCCCTCGCGTTTTTTAAGTTCCCTGTTTTCCTTTATTTCGGAGAGGATCTTATCCTCGTCCTTTTCTCCCCTCTTCGTCTTACGAAGATAGGCGTCGGAATATTTTAAAACCTCGTCGTGAAGATAGGGATCGGGCTTGGAGATGAGTTTGCCGTCCAACCAGACTTCCCCTCTCGTAACCTCTTCCAAAAGGTTAAGGCAGCGTAAAAAAGTGGATTTTCCGCCGCCCGAAGGTCCGATAATGACCACCCTTTCGCCCTTTTCTATATCTATGCTCGCGTTTTTTATGACTTCGTTTTTGCCGAAGTTTTTATATATATTCTTTGCGTTTATCATCGGTTCCCAATTTCCTCTCTATAATTTTTACGATAAATACCATTAAGTAAACGACGGAAAGATAAAACACGGCGGCGATAATTCCCGTCGCGAGATAGTTGGTAACCGTCTTATACGCCGTCCTCGAAGCGAAGTTAAGGTCGAAAGTGAGCGTTCCGACGGTGGAGCCTACCATACTTATTATGGAAGTTTCCTTTAAGAGAGCGATCATCTCGTTTCCTATCGCGGGAATAATGTTTTTTACCGCTTGCGGAAGTATTATCCTTATCATCGTCTGAAGCCAATTAAGCCCCATCGCTCTGCCCGCTTCCATTTGACCTTTATCGACGGAAGTTATTCCCGCCCTTATGTTTTCCGAAACGTAAGCCCCCGAATTTATTCCGAAGGTTATTATCGCCGCGGCGGGCTTGAACCCGGGGATCGCGAAAACGGCGAAAACCATAATGAAAAGTTGAAGGGCGACGGGCGTTCCGCGAAAGACCGTCGTATAAATATTGCAAATTATCGCGGGGATCTTCATAAATTTATAGTTGCCCGCCGAGATCTTTATTATCGCGACGGTAAAGCCGAGGACAAGTCCTATGCCCACGGCGATGAAGGTAACTATTATCGTATGTAAAAACCCCTGAAAATAATAGCCCATAAGTTCGGAGTTGGTAAGAATTTTCCAAATATCTTCAAATAACATAATTTACCCGACAAACGGGAAGTCCCCCGACGCGGGGAACTTCCCGAAAATATTTTTTGTTTTTCAGATTTTTTACGTAATTATACGCCAAGGTGTTTATTGACGAGAGCCTGTATACCGTCTTTACCGAGTTCGGCGATGACCTCGTTTATAGCGTTTAAAAGTTCGGTTTCTTGTTTATTGACGGCTATCGCGTAGACGTCTTCCGCCAATTCGTCGTCCTCACCCTCTCCGCCTTGATAGTAAAGAGGAGCGCAAGTAAGAGTTTCTTCATTTTCAACGAGTTTCTGAGCGGGAAGTTCGTCGATTATAAGGACGTTACAGTTTCCTACCTTTACGTCCGCAACGGCAGCCGCAAGTTCGCTGAAATCGGTTTTTTTGGTGTTCGCTCCTTCCAAAGTTCCGCCTTCGCCTATCTCGTCCCCGAGGAAAAGGTCTGCGGTGGTTCCAGTCTGAACGGCAACGTTATCGCCGGCAAGCGAATCCCAATACACGCCTTTCGCTCCGTCCGTCGTAGAACTTTCGTACTTCGCGGCGTCAGCCGTTTTGTATATAACGTACAACGAAGCCGTATAATATTCAGTCGAGAAATTTACTTTTTCCTTTCTGCTCTCCGTAACCGAAATGCCCGCGGAACCGACTTTGGTGTTCTTTCCGGAAGCGACTTCGTCGATTATCGTATCGAAATCGACGCTTTCGAAAACTATTTTCTTATTCAACTTTTTGCCGACGAGTTCCATAATATCAACGTCGACGCCGACTATCTTTCCGTCCTTAACGTACTCGAAGGGAGCGAACCCCGCTTCGGTATAAACCACGAGCGTTTCTTTTTGAGGGGCGCAGGAAGAAAACGCGAACGCGCCTACGATCACTACCGACAATGCCATAATTAAAGTTAAGATCTTTTTCATTTTTTCTATCTCCTTGAAAATTATGGCATTATGATAGCACTATTTTTTTCTCCCGTCAAGCATTTTTGCATAAAAATTTAAAAATTTTTTATTTTTATTTATATTTATTCATTTTTATGAATTTATACAGCATATTTATTCATTGTTTTTGACGAGATCGTAGATTTCCGACTTTTTTACCCCTCTGTCTTTGGCGACCTTTTTTATAGCGTCCATTTTTGTCATTCCCTCTTTTAAATAAAGATCGAGATGATCTTTGACGGAGAGATCGGAAAAATCCTTTTCGGTTTGCTTCGCCCCTTCGACGACTACGACGTACTCCCCTTTCGGTTCCTCTTCGAGTATTCCGTCGGCGAGACAGAAAATTTCCGTCCGTTCGTGCAACTTGGTAATTTCCTTTACGGCGGCAGCCCTACGGTTTCCGAGTATCTCGCTAAGTAAAGAAATATTTTTCTTCAAGTCGTGCGGGGCGCTGTAAAAGAGCAAAGTCGCGTCTAAATCGGCGTAATTTTCGAGGAGTTTTCGGGCTGCCGTTTTCTTTTCCGGCAAAAAGCCGACGAAACAAAAACGAGAGGCGTCGAAACCCGATAAAATAAGGGCGGGAACGAAGGCGTTCGCCCCGGGAACTACGGTAAAATCTATATTCCGTTCCCTTAATATTTTAGTCAGCGCGTTCCCGGGATCGGAGATGACGGGGGTGCCGGCGTCGGTTATCACGGCGATATTTTTGCCTTTCGAATGTTCTTCGATAAGCCTTTCCGCCTCTTTTATCTCGTTGAATTTATGATAAGCGACGAGTTGCTTTTTTATATTATAATGATTTAAGAGTTTCAGCGAAGTTCTCGTGTCCTCGCAGGCGATAACGTCCGCGTTTTCGAGAGTTTCTATCGCTCTGAAACTAATGTCTTTGAGATTGCCTATCGGCGTAGATACGAAATAAAACATTGGTTTTTCCCTCTCTGGCTTTAATTTTCAATACTCGGCAATACCTTTAATTGCGGTTTTACCCCTTTCGCCCCTTCGACCAAGACGAGGTAGGGCTTTTTGTCCTTCCCCGCCGTTACGAAGGCTATACGGCAAGGCTCCAAGCCTCGCTGCTTCATACCGACTATTATTTCGGTTAGTCTTTCCACCCTCTGGCACAGGCAAAATCTGCCGCCGTGTCCGAGCAGTTTATAGGCAACGCCTATTATTTCGGAGAGCGTAACCGCTATCTCGTGCCGACAAAGGGCGATATGATCCTGCGGATTTTTCTCGCCCGAATTTACCTTTTTATAGGGCGGATTGCACAATACGAGGGAGTACGTTCCGTATTTTTCGGAAGGTATCTCCTGAACGGGTATATTATAACTTTTTATATGATCTCCGATACCGTTGTACTCTATCGACTTTTCGCAAAGTTCGGCGAGGTCTTTCTGCAATTCGTACTCGTCGACGGAAACGCCCTTATTTAAGGCGTAATAATGTATTCCGACTATCCCCGATCCCGAACAGAGATCGGCGACCTTGCCGCCGACCTTGGGCGCAAAACGGGAAAGCAGAACGGCGTCGCTCGTAAAGCGGTATAAATTGACGTTCTGAATTATTTTCAGCCCGTCTATCATAAGATCTTCAAGTCTTTCGTCTTTTTCAAGTTCCATAACCAAATAAAATTTACTTAAAATCTGCCGAACGATCGCCCTTTAAAGGGGTTCGGTCTTATTTAAGTCCGACCTCAAAAAAAAACGACTCGCCGAAAGCGAGCCGAATTTCTTTTCGGATTATTCCTCTACGGGTGCTCCGACAGGGCAAACGGACGCGCAAGCGCCGCAACCGATACAAGTGTCTGCGTCGATAACGTATTGAGTATCTCCCTGCGAAATAGCCGCAACCGGACAATTCTCCGCGCAAGCACCGCAAGAGATACAAGCGTCAGTAATTTTGTAAGCCATCAGTTTTTACCTCCGATTTTATTTTCGATAAAGCGACAACTCTTCCAAATCGCTCTTTCCGTAAAATTATAACATATTTTTTTAAATTTGTATATGATTTTAAGCAACTTTTTTAATCTAAAAGTTCCTTCATTTCTTTTTCTTCCTGCGCGGTTTCCTCTACGTCTTCCATTTTATTGGCTTTTTTGACCTTAACGTCGGAAAGTTTAAATTCCTTAAAGACGAGCGAACCGTCGCTCCCCTCTATTTTTACCCTGACGAGAAGTTTGAGCATATTGTTCGCGATCACCGTCGCCTTTCCGTCGGGAGTAACCACTTCGCTGCCGATCTTGGGCATCTTCTTAAAAGTTTCGCTGTAATGGTTGTTTTCGTATTCAAGACAGCACATAAGCCTTCCGCAAAGTCCGCTTATTTTGGAAGGATTGAGGGAAAGCCCCTGCGTTTTAGCCATTTTTATGGAAACCTTTTTAAAGTCGGGCATACAACTCGCGCAGCAGCACACTCTTCCGCACGGAGCGATACCGCCGAGGATCCTCGCCTCGTCGCGAATGCCTACCTGTCTTAATTCTATTCTTATATGGAAAGCGGACGCGAGATCTTTGACGAGATCGCGGAAATCTATCCTGCTCGCCGCCGAAAAATAGAAAATTATCTTCGAGCCGTCGAAGGTGTATTCGGCGTCGATGAGTTTCATTTTAAGGTTTCTCGCCTTTATCTTTTCGGACGCGACCTTTAACGCTTCGGGTACTTTCGCCTGATTTTTAGCGACCTTTTCCTCGTCGTCTTTGCTCGCCCTTCTCATTATCGGTTTTAAGGGCTGAACTATTTCTCCGTCGGGAACTTCTTTGGGTTCGATGACTACTTTTCCATACTCTATCCCCCTCGCCGTTTCGACGATGACTCCCGAATCTTTTTTGTAAAATCTGTCCTGCGGATCGAAATAATAGACCTTGCAGGTATTTTTAAATTTTATTCCTACGACTTTTGCCATTTATATTTTTCCTCCAAAATGCCGAACAAGAGCGAATCCACCACCATAACGGGATTGACGTTAAAATGCAGATCGTTGTGAAATTTGCCTACCCTCGCTCCTATTTCGGCGATAGTAACGAGTTTCATTCCGCTCGCCTCGCCGTTATTCGCCGCCGCCTCTCTCATAAGCCGTCTTACCTCTTCGAGAAGAGCCATCGTGAAACCCGGAAGGTCGTCGCGGTCGATCTTCGCCGCGTATCCCAAAACGTCCTTTGACGATCTCATATCCACGAGCGCCGAACGGGCGATCTCTATCATTTTTACCCATTTACCGTCGTTATAAATTTCCGCCGCCTTTCCCGCGCTGCCGTTAGACAAAGATATAGCCTTTTTCAGTTTATCCTCGTCGGGATAGTCGTCTTTTAACTCTTTAAACAACTGTTCTTCCCCGAAGGGATAAACGGTGAGTTTTTTAACTCTCGAAATCACCGTCGGAAGGAGCGCCGCCTCGTTGGTCGTACCCATAAGTATTATCGTATTAGCGGGCGGTTCTTCCAAGGTTTTGAGCATTTTATTTTGCGCGACGGGGTTCATATTTTCCGCCCCGCACAAAACGAAAAGTTTTTTATCGCCCTCGAAAGGCTTTATATAAGTTTTGGAAACCAGATCGTCGACGTCAGCCGTCAATATCTTGTTTCCCTCGGCAGGATAAAAAGTACAATCGGCGAAAACCTCTTTGTCGATAAGTCGGCAAACTCTGCACTCGTCGCAATACTCTTCTTGCCCGCACATTATAAGTTTTGCGAATATTTTGAGATATTCCCTTAAATTGGCGCTGTCGTCGCAAACTATGAGGTATGCGTGGAAAAGAGCGTCCCGCGATTTTTCGCGCGATACGACTTTATACGCCACCGTGGATTTTATAAGTCCGCTTAACGACATTTC
>JAFVCP010000031.1 GCA_017479185.1 Clostridia bacterium | reverse complement strand
TTCGCCGCTCGTCGCAACGTCGTCCCCTACTTTAAGGTCGATTTTGGTTGTAACCGCGCCCTCGTTGATACGCTCTACTATGGTGTTATACTGCGTTTGACTGTCAGCCTTTACGGGGAAATCGGAAGTTCCGTACCAAGTGTACTTTTCGAATATTTTTGCCGTATAGTTTTCCTTATCGTCGAGAGCAGCCGCGTTTATTACCGTATAAATATCCCTTTCGGTCTTATCGGTACCGCCGGCGTAAGCCGTTTGTTCGCCGCCCTTTACGATTACCGCCGTAGCGTTGAACACTCTCGCCCTGTTACCCGCTCTTATCTGCGTGATACAGCCGTTGGCGTAATAATACCCGCCTTCCGAATATATCTTGGCTTTATCCGCTTCGATAAGTAATTTCTTGCCTTCTTCCATTCCGTAATAGTTATGGTCTGCAACTTCGTCAAACCAAGCCTTAGGAGATATGACGAAATAGAGTTTTGTATCTTCATCGTCTACTTCGGCTTTTACTTCCGATCCCATTTTGACGATAAATCTCATCCCTTCTTCGGTGAGTTTTGCGCTCGCGCCCTCTACCATAGTAAAGGCGTTCGATTCGTCCGCCTCGGCGGTGAACGCAAGTCCGAAAATTCCCAGCGTCGCCGTCATTACGGTCAATAACGCTATCAAAATCAACTTGATCCTTTTCATAATTCTCTCCTTTCAGATCACGAACGGATCGGCGGCGTCGTTATCGTATCTTTCGATCTCTCCTGACGCTGTAAGCACGTCGCAATTCGCAAATTTCACAAACTCGACTTCCGGGGCTATGTAGTTACTTTTTTTCATAGTTTTCCTCCTGTTTTTACCGCTTTTCAGCGGTTATTTTTTTATTAAAACGACAGAATTCCTTAAAGGGAAAAGTTCGTTTTCCCTTTAAGGTCCCGTATTTTATTTAGTTTTCGGTAAACGACGCGTCTTTTGCGAAGATCGTAAACGACGCGGGGGTACCGCCGTTAGCCGTTCTCGAAGCGACGAGCCTTATCTTACCGTCGGAAGGAACGGTTATCTCAAATGAAATTTCCGTCCAATCGAGATCCGCGACGTTGTTTTGAGTCAAAACGGTTACGAAACCGAGATGAGTTCCTATTACGGAATCGCTCGACCAATCGGTTAACTGCAAGCCGCAAGGAGTGGTGCCGGCAGAGAACACTCTGACCTTAACTTTCATCGTTACGGTTACCGTTTTTTCCGCGTACTCGGAAGGAATTGTCAGAATATCGTTGGTATTGGTCGCGAAATCGGCGTTTGAGCCCCAAGCGGTACTCGAAGTCGTGGAAAGGTATTCGGTTTCGATAAATTGTATATCTTTCATAAAGATAATAAATTCCGAATAATTGCCGCCGCCCGTTACGGAAGCGAGAAGTCTTATCTTGCCGTCCTCGGGAACGTTTACCATAAAGGACGCGCCTCTCCAATCTATACTTCCCACGTCGGCTCCCTTTAATATCGTATAGAATCTCAAATGCGAACCGGTTTCGCCGTCGGACGAATAGTCCATAACGTGTAATCCTATGGAAGCGCTTCCGACAACGTTTACGGCAATCTTAACGCCCATAGAAACCGCGACGGTCTTGCCCCAATAGGCTTCGGGGGCGGTGATCACGTTGGTCGTATTGTTCTTATAGTCGGACGAATACTCCCAACCCGCGCCCGTCGAGAACGCAGTCGCGCCGCTTATTTCAACGTTTTTGATAAGAGCGCCGTAAGTGGGTTCGCCGGTACCGTTTCCCTGCGTGCGGCAGACGGTAAGGGATAATTTTCCGCTTTCGTCCAAAGTCGCGTCGAAGGCTATCTTTCTCCAAGTTCCCTTTCTTAAATCGGAATCGACGTAAACTCTCTTATACGCGTCCTTACCGGTCGCGGTGGGATAGCAAAGCAAGCCGAGCGCTATACTCGTTTGGTTCGCGGACGCGCCCAAAATATCCATAGAGATATTTACGGTCTTATTCGCGTAGTCGCTTCCGAAGTCGAAGGTCGCGTAATTTCCGTGATCCCAATAGGTGGTCGCGACGACGTAGTCGGCTTCTTCCGCCGCCAAAACGGTAATGTTTTTGAAGTAAGTTATATATTGTCCGTAGTGGGCGGAGATACTATGAAGGCGGGAAGGTTTGACGTAAACGTCGCCCGCGTCGTTGGTTTCGAGCGCCAAAGCGAGAGTATGCCAGCCGTATCCTTCGCCGAGGAAGTAATACCTTATATAACTCTTTTCGGCGCTTTCGCTGTTTACCTGTTCGGTCGTGTCGTAATAATATCCGTAAGCCGCGTTTCCGTGATTGGCAAGCCCCGTAAGCGTTCCGCATACGTCGGCGCTTACTATCAACTTTTTATTGGCGTACTGCGAGCCGAAAGACAATTTCAGGGTTTCGTCCGTATAGAAGCCGTTTACGCCCGAAAGGTATCTGTATTCGTAGTCGGTTACCGTTTCCTCAAACACCGCGGTATAAGTTACGGTATTATTTACTTTCGCGTTCGTAAGGTCGATAACCGTCGAGCCGTCGACGCTCCAACCTTTGAAAGTATAGCCGTTTTTATAGGGTTCGTCGGGAAGGACGATAGCGTCGCCCGCTTTATACGAAGTTTCAAGGTAAGTTTCGCCGTCGGAGATAAACGTTACGTTATATCCTTCGGTTACTTTTACGTCTTTGACGTAGATTATATAGGGAAGTCCGTCGACGACGTTATATCCCTCTTCGCCTTTCTGAGCGCGGAACCAGGTTACGATACCCATTCTGTACTGACCGTTTTCGTCGAGCGTAACGCTCATCGAATAGTCTTTCCACTCGTAGGAAGTTATGAGTTCTCTCGGGATCTCCTGATAGCAGCCCGCCTGATAGCCCGCTCTGCCCGTTATCAACTGTCCGTTCTCGTCCCTCTTCAAATCATAGGCAAAGCCTATAATGTCGTTGGTTTCGGGATCGGCGCTTCCGCATATCTTCATTTCGAGAACTACCGTTTTATTGGCGAACTCTTCGCCGAAATCGAAGGTCTGATGAGGCGCGAACCAAGAGCCTTGGCTTCTCTGCCCCGCGAACAGGAACCTGTTGGTATAGTCGGTTACGGGATCGGTTTCTTCGTAAGAAATATCGTCGATATAGTAAAGGGGAATATTTTGATAACTTTCGTCGTCCATAGCGACCGACGCGCCTCTTCCGATCAAAAATACTCTTTCGTACTCGTTCTCGCAGATAAAGGTTACTTTGGTCCACTCCCCTATCGGGATCTCCTTTTCCTGAGGATAGAATACTATTCTCTCGTGTTCGGCGTCGGAGCCGTATCCGTCGTAGATGACGGTGGACACCGCTCTCGCGTCTATCGTGTCGCCCGAATATCCGTCGAACGCGGGAACGTATACCCAATAAGACGCTTTTACTATCGTTCTGTAATCGATATCGTTTATTCCCGACGAAGCGTATTTGACGAGGTTGAGTTGGTCGGCGCCCTCGACTTTCAGAACGTATTTGCCGCTGTGAGCGCTATCCAATAATTCCTCTTCCGCGACGTCGACGAAATACATTGTCGGACGGGGAAGCGGAGTATTGAGTTTTCTGTTGTCGAAAGAATAGATCTCGCCCGGGTTGATATTGGTGGTTCCGAACTCGGTATAGACGTTGCTCCACGCCGAAACGCCGTCCTTTATTCCCTCTATCTGTACGTCGTATTCGCCCGTCTGAGTCAGGACGGGATCTTCGCCCGTTACGAGATTCAAGGGGGAAGTTACGTTTTCTTTGGCGAGTTCGCCGTTTACCCATACGTTATAAGTATCGAACTCGATCTCGGCGCTCCAACTTATCTCGTTAGCCGAATATCCGCTGAGCGCGGGACCTTGAAGGTAACTGAGCGTATCGCTTTTCGGCGATTCGTCGCTTTCGAGGTAGTAGACGTCTTTGGAATAATATTCCCTGCACTTCACGACGATTGTATAATCGCCCGTTGCCGAGGGGCTATAAACGTTGGTATACCTTATGCCCCAATTTTTCTCGTCGTTGGCTTTTACGAGATAGTTTTTGGCGTTTTCGACTTCGTTCCAGGTAAACGCCTTTTCGTTGGTTTCCTCGGAAACGGTTATCGTCGGCTTTTCGGGAGCGGCTAACTTCTTTACCTCGAAAGTAAAACTCTCTTCGGCTATCTTCTTGTCGCCCTTTTTCGCAACCACGGTAAGGGTCGCGTTTCCGACGGAAAGACCGAGCGACGACAGGGCGACTTTATTGCCCTCTGCGGCGAAGTAATTTTCGCCGTCCGCGCTCACCC
>JAFVCP010000030.1 GCA_017479185.1 Clostridia bacterium | reverse complement strand
TATATTTGCCATAACTTACCCTGTGGGTAAATATAACTTTGCGTAGCAAAATATAACTGCGAAAGCAATATAACTTGTCGATAGGCAAATATAACTAGTGCGTCAGTAATAATCCCTATTACTGACGCGCTAAGCCGTTTTTTGTCTTTTTAAATGGTCATTAAATTATTTCTCCGCCCGAAATATTGAGGACTTCGCCCGTCGTAAACGTCGCGGTATCGGCAAGATAAAAGATCCCTTCCGCGACCTCTTCGGCTTTCCCCGCCCTGCCGAGCGGTATCTCGTCTATTGCGACCGCGAGATCTTTTTTATCTATAACGTCGTTCATCTTCGTGTCGATAAGTCCCGGCGCGACCGCGTTTATACGAATATTCGCTGAAGAATATTCTTTGGCGAGCGCTTTGGTCATTCCTATAACCGCAGATTTGCTCGCGGAATACACCGCTTCGCAAGAGCCGCCCGACAATCCCCACATAGAGGACACGACGACCACGCTCCCGCCTCTTTCGAGCATATACGGCAGCGCCGCCTTGACGCAATTAAAAACCCCCTTGACGTTTACCGAAAAGACTTTATCGAATTCCTCTTCGCTCACGTCGAGAATGGGTTTTATCGGTATGCAAACGCCGGCGTTTAAGACCAACGCGTCCAAACGCCCCGATTTTTTGACAAAATCGGCGATCCCTTTTTCAACCTGCCCGAAATCGGTAACGTCGAACTTAACGGCGACTCCGCTCGTTTTTCGGGCGATCTCCGCCGCCGATTTTTCATCGGAAAAATAGTTTACGCCGACGAAATAGCCCCGACGGGCGAACGCTAACGCGGTATTGCCGCCTATTCCGCCCGATCCGCCGGTTATAAGTACGCTTTTCATCTTTGCCAAAGCGAGATTATTTCTTGACTCTTTCCATATATTCGCCGGTTCTGGTGTCGATACGAATTACTTCGCCTTCATTGACGAACATAGGAACCTGTATCTCAACGCCCGTTTCAAGTTTAGCCCTCTTGGTCGCGTTGGTAGCCGTATTTCCGGCAACGCCCGGTTCCGATTCGGTTACGAGAAGTTCTACAAAGTTTTCGCAATCTACCGAGAAAGCCTTGCCCTTGTAGAATTTTACTACGACGGGATCGTTTTCCTTTATCCACTTCAACGCGTCTTCTACCTGTTCGTAGTTGAGCGGTTCCATATTATATTCTTCGTCCATAAAATAGTAAAGTTCGCCGTCGTTATAAGAATAAGTCATTCTCTTGGTTTCGATTACCGCATTTTCGAACTTTTCGGTGGGGTTGAACGTGATCTGAAGGACTTTACCGTCAACGACGTTTTTAAGAGTGGTTCTTACGAACGCCGCGCCTTTACCCGGTTTAACGTGCAAAAAGTCAACGACAGTCCAAACTTTTCCATCGTACTCAATAGTTACGCCCTTTCTCAAATCGCCTGCTAATACCATAAATTTTCTCCTTGTCTCGTCGGTTTTCCCGACTCGTTTATTTTTAAAATTTAAATAATTTTTTTCTCTTGATAGTATCTCCGCCCAATATAACGAGAGATTTGTCGTCTTTCATAAAAGACTTATATTTTCCGTTTTCGAGATGACAACTGTCCTCTATCCTTATTCCGAACTTGCCGTCGAGATATACCCCCGGCTCGTTGGAAAAGACCATATTTTCGGTTATCGTCCAATCGCTTTTCGGCGAAAGGTTGGGATATTCGTGTATATTTACCCCGATACCGTGTCCCAAAGAATGGGTGAAATATTTGCCGTATCCGAGAGAATCGAGAACTTCTCTCGCGACCTTATCCGCTTCGCTTCCCTTAACCCCTTCTTTGATAAATTCCGCCGCCGCGTTATGCGCCGAGAGTACGGCGAGATAGGCTTCGAGGAATTTCTCGTCCGGTTCGCCGTAAAACATCGTCCTCGTCATATCCGAACAATATCCTTTATATAAACAACCGAAGTCCATTAAAACGCATTGATTTTTTTTGAGTTTTGTTTCCCCCGTCTCGTGATGAGGAACTGCGGCGTTTTTGCCGAACGCTACGATCGTATCGAAAGAGGGACCCGACGCGCCGAACTTTTTGAAATTATATTCGAGTTCCGCCGCGACCTCTCTTTCCGTAACCCCCTCTTTAATAAAGGGCAAAGTCGCCTTCCACGCCTTTTCCGCAATATCGCATGCCTTTTGGAGATATTTTATCTCTTCGTCGGTCTTTACAGCGGTAAGTCGGTTTATTTCGCTTGAAATATCTACGAAATTATATCCCGTCTTTTTAAGATTTTTATATTCCGAAAGAGTAACTTTCGTAAAGTCGATACCTATCGTCTTTGCCTTCGCCGCTTCCGCCCTTTCCTTAAAAAGCGTAAGATCGGAGCCGAGGACGACGTTCACGCCCTTTTTTTCAAGTTGCCTTTCGGCGGCGTGAAAATACCTGCTGTCGACGACGAAATAAGTCGCGTTCTTCTCTAAAACAACGTAACCCGCAGAACTGTGAAAGCCGAGAAAATACAGTCTTTCCTTCTCGTCGGTAATAAGCGCTATATCGTAACCGTTGAATTTCATTTTAAATCACCTTACAAAATTTTAACATATTTACGATTTCCCGTCAATTATTTTTAAGGGTATTAAAAATTTTTTCCCATTTAAAAGACAATTTAAAAGGTTAAAAACATAATTATCCGCCGTCTAATCGAGGCTATTTATTCAAATTTCTTTTTTTTCCGATAAGAAAATCAAGAGATACGTCGAAAAATTCCGCTATTTTAATAAAATTTTTTAAAGTCGGAGTCGTAATACCGAGTTCGTAAGCCTGATAGGACTGATAGGTTATTCCGAGCGCTTCTGCGATATCCGATTGGGTATATCCGTACTCTTTTCTTAACGATTTAAGATTTTTAGACAATATTTCCAGTTCTTTCATACCGATCTCCTTATTTTATTTGACATTATACAGTTTTCTCCTGTATAATTAAGAAAATACAGTTTTTAACCGTGTAATTTGTAGAGGTATGATATGAAAAAAAGACTTGCTTTTTGGATGATTTTATCGACGGCGACTTTCGCGGCGTTATTCGCGTTATCCGCTTGCGGGATTTTTACTACCGATCCGCAAATTGATTCGGGTAATTCTCACACTCATAATTATATTGAAAACGATATACCCGCAACCTGCGATGAAGATGGATATACCTTTTATTTTTGTTCCGAATGCGGAGATGAATATAAGGGAAACTACACTTTATCCCTCGGACACGACTTCGGGGAATGGACGGTTACAAAAAAGCCGTCTTGCGTAGAATACGGCGTAGAAACAAGAGTTTGCTCTCGCGATCAAAGTCATACGGAAACGAGAACGATAGAAAAACTCGGACACGATTATATTGCTACCGTAACAGAGCCGACGTGTACCGACAAAGGATACACGACTTACGTTTGTTCCCGTTGCGGCGATAGTTACAAAGGTGATTTCATCGACGCTATCGGACACGACTTCGGGGAATGGACTTATACTGAAGATTCTCATCAAAGAGTATGCTCGCGTTGCCAACACGTCGAAGAAGGCGAACATATCTATATCGACGAAAGTTATTGTATAGTCTGTGGATATTCCGTAACATATCGCTATAGTCTTTTGGATAACGACACTTATGAAATTTCCGCAATAAATTTCGGTAACCTTTCGGAAGAAATTATTTTGCCGTCAGAATATAAAGACAAAAAAGTTTCGAGAATTGGGAGCGAAGCGTTCTTCGATTGCAGTTCGATCACAAGCATAACCATCCCCGACGGCGTTACAAGTATAGGAAATTGGGCGTTCGGGTATTGCAGTTCGCTAACAAACGTAACTATCCCCGACAGCGTTATAGATATCGGCGAATTTGCTTTCGAGGGTTGTAATAATTTACAATACTACGAATATGATAACGCATATTATCTCGGAAATGAAAATAATAATTTTGTAATTTTGATAAACTCAAAGAATACTTCTATCACTTCCTGCCACATTAACCAAAATACCAAAGTCATTTACCATAACGCTTTCTATTGTTGCATTTCTCTTACGAGCGTAACTATCCCGAACGGTGTTACAAGTATAGGAAATTATGCGTTTTCAGGGTGTAGTTTGATCACGAACATAAATATTCCGGACACCGTTACAAGTATCGGTGAATATGCCTTCTGTCGGTGCGATTCGCTTACGGACATTATCGTCCCCGACAGCGTTACAAGTATTGGAAACAGTACGTTTGAGGGTTGCAGTTCGCTCACAAGCGTAACTATCCCGAACGGTGTTATAAGTATAGGAAATGCTGCATTCTATTATTGCTCTTCACTCACGAGCATAACTATCCCGAACGGTGTTACAAGTATTGGAAATTATGCGTTTTCAGGGTGTAGTTCGCTTACGAGCGTAACCATCCCGGACGGCGTTAAAAGTATAAGATATGGAGTATTTATGAATTGCAATTCGCTCACGAGTATAACTATCCCCGACAGCGTAGCAATTATAGAAAGCTATGCGTTCTATTATTGCAGTTCGCTCACAAGCGTAACTATCCCGAACAGCGTTAAAAGTATTGGATATTCTGCGTTCTATTATTGCTCGTCACTCACGAGTATAACTATCCCGGACGGCGTTAAAAGTATAAGATATAAAGTATTTATGAATTGCAATTCGCTCACG
>JAFVCP010000029.1 GCA_017479185.1 Clostridia bacterium | reverse complement strand
GGCTCCCGAAAAACGCAAAGCATTTTTTGGGAAGAGGAGCAACCGACCGAAAAGTCCTGCCGTTTGATCGCAAGGCAAACGGCTGACAAAAAGTCGTGTTGCGACGAGGTTCCGTAGACCGACGCTCTATCCAGTTGGGCTAATGGCGCAAGTTATATTAAATTGAAACGATACTACCCTATACTTACAGGAAACAAAGGCTATAAAAATACAGGGCTCCCGAAAAACGCAAAGCATTTTTTTGGAAGAGGAGCAACCGACCGAAAAGTCCTGCCGTTTGACCGCAAGGCGAACGGCTGACAAAAAGTCGTGTTGCGACAAATTTTCCTCCGTCTTTCTCAACGCCATTAAAGTATACTTTTTTTATTTAAATTTGTCAATCATTTTTTAGCCACTATTAAAATTATTTTTATTCTTTTGCAAAACTTAAACCTCGCGGGAAAATCTTCCGCGAGGTTTTTGCCTGTTTATTTTATTCTACTACTATTTCAACAGTCTTTATTCCCTTTCTCTTTACTCCGTTTTCATCGGGAATATAGAAATCGCTGTATACCAAAAGCGCTTTATTGTCCTCTAACGCGATTATCGAGCAATTACAGCAACTTCCCGCCCATTGATGGAAATTGGGTTTTTCGGGCGGAACATTGGCGAGCCCGCTTCTGTCTTTATCGGTCATGACCTCGACCACCTGACTCCAGGTTTTTCCGCAATCGTTACTCGCGTAAACGAAAATACCGGGACGGGTTATGACGGCGAGGGTTACGCCGTTTTTGAGTTGTAAGAGTTTGGGAAGCGCTCCCCTGTCTTTAAAATATTCGGGGGTCGACCAAGTTTTTCCCCCGTCCGTCGAACGGGTAAGATAAGTCGGACCCCATTCCGGCGCTCCGCCGAACACGTCGCAAGTCCTCAATATGCAAAGCATAGAACCGTCGGGCATAAAGGCGAGATCGGGTTCGCTAAACCCCGACTTAAGATAAGCCAATTTGTCTTTTTCGGTATCCGGTCGATAGGGGATATAGCCCTGTATTTCCCAATTTTCGCCGTTATCGGTAGAACGAAGGATATAAGAGTTGCAATTCCCTTCGTAAACACCGGTAAAAGGATTGGCGCCGTTGCCCTTATAGTCCGCTATATAAATGGAACCGTCGGGGGCGACGATAGGTCTTCTGCAAGCGTACAATCCGATGCCGGCAAGCATAACTTCTTCAAGATCTGTTTTCGTCGCGTGATGAGGCGGGAAACTTATTACCGTCCTATAATTCCATTTTGGAAGAACGTGATATTTTTCGGCTTTGCTTTCGCCTTTTTTGAGCCTTGAAAAACAAAATCTTTTATCTATAAGTTTATCTGGCACGCTGTCTAACCAATAAATTTTAAATTCTTGTTCGAAAATATCCTTTTTTACCGTAATGGGATAAGGCAAAGTATTATCGTCCGCAGGTCTGATCTCGCTCGGCATTTTTTCTCCCGGCAGGATTTGAGTGGCGAACTTCCATCCGCTCTCTTTTACGCCTTTTAAACTCGTAGGGGGATTGGGAAGAGAACGAATGACGTCGCCGTTAGGCAGTACCGTTCCCATCTTATCCTTATCATCTTTCGAGGCGGGACGCCAGGACGCTCCCTTGTCCTCGCTTACGAACCATTTACCCGTAGTTTCGCCGTCTATACTCATCCAGGAATCGTCGTCATCGTGAACATAAAGTCCGATATTCCCGTCCCTCGTATCGAAAAAAGCGGGAAACTGTATCCAGCCCCAAGCGGCCTCTTCGTTGGTTTTTCCGAGATAAATAACTTTTTCGTTTTGTAATTTAAGTTTCATCTTTTTTGCTCCTTCTCCGGTCTGAATCCTAAACCGAAACACAATAATATTTTACCTTATATTTTAAAATATTACAATCCCGAAAAAAGACTATTTATCGTTAATTAAGTCCGATATCATTACTTTTTTTAAAAAAACCGTCTTTTGATAGCCTCTTCCGCAACCCATCGCGCTTTCGGAAGAACCACCGTCTGACCTACCCGAGTATTTTTTTCAAGGTAGGATATAATGCGTTAGCCATAAGGTAAAAACCCAAAGAGTCGGGATGACAACCGTCCACGGTCGCGCAACCGTCCAAAAACGCGCTCGATAAAAACCCGTCGCCGCTTATAAAGTACGCGTTTTTATCGCCGTTTAAAATCGCCTTATCATAAGTTTCGCGTATAACATCGAACCTTTCTTTCCAACTCCCCTTGTCGGCAAAGCCGTTGAAAACGGGCATCGTCATAAAAATTACGGGGGTATCTTTATGTTCTTGCCTTATTTTCTCGTAAAGGGGGTAATGGGTGTTTTTCAGGTGTTCGGCGTTCGGAGCGTTATGATCGTAATCGATGACGAAAACCGAGGGATCGAAAGACGCAAGATAGTCGACCATTGCTTTTTCACCTTTCGCGCTTCCCGAAAACCCGAGATTGATAATATCAGAATCGAGCATATACGAAAGCCTGTTTATATAGTCGTCGCCGGGCTTTGACGCGCAACCGCCCTGCGTTATCGACGAGCCGTAAAAAAGGATGGGTCTTTTATGGCGATATTCGTCGGCAAAATCGACAAAACACCCCTTTTTCAGCCCTATATAAAGACTTTTTACTCCGTTATAAAGCGGGAAGTAAAAGGTGTAATTATGCGTTAAGCCGTCGGTATCGGCTATCCCGTCGAAAGAAAATTCTCCCTTTTCCCGACTCTCGCTTATCGCCGTCCAAAAGGGCATATAGGTCTTTACGAACCCGTTATCGCCGAAAAGAGAAAATCCGCATTGTCCCGACAATGGCATATGGGACATTATATTATCGTAAGGCTCGGTCGCCCTCAAAATAATATAAGGCGAATCGGTTTTGACTCTCAGCCTTCCGCCTGCGGTATGACCGTGGAGATAAACGACGCCGTCGTTTACTTTTTTCGCGATCTCCCCGGGCAAACGAAGGAAAGCGCCCTCGTTTTCATCATAATAAACGCCGTAAATTTTAAACGGCTTTTCAAGAGGGGAAAACCATTCGACGTCGCTCGGCGCCGCGAAAGACAAATCGAAATTTTTATCTATTTTTTTAATATCCATATTCGTTTTCGGACTTATAGCCCGCCTTTTTGTGATTTTTTAAAGTTGTTCGACGTATTCTATAAGGTCTTTGACCTCGTCGCAAAGATCGAACCATTCGTCGAAATCCTCGTCAAGTTCGTCCTTATCCATTTCTTCGAGTTCTCCGAGATAATCGTACAAAGCGAGTTTATAATCCTCTCTTTTTCCCTCGTCCATCTCCTCGATATTTGCCGAAAGCAATTCTTCGTTTCTGTAATTGACCATAACTAACCTCTTATTTTTTTTATAATAACAGTCCGTCCTTCGTCGGAAGAAACGCTCGTTTTAAAGATCGCGATAAACGTCCAAAGACGCCGAAGTATCGAAATACTTCCACGGAATTTCGTCGGAAGGGGGTTGTATTTTAAAACACAGCCTTTCCTTTGAAACGGGATGAGTAAAGGAGAGCGAAGTCGCCCAAAGCGCGAGTTTGCCCTTTTTAGCCTTTTCACCGCCGTAACGCATATCGCCGTAAACGGGAGTACCGATATTCGCCGTCTGAACTCTTATCTGATGACTTCTTCCCGTATGAAGTTTTATTTCCGCAAGGGAAAGCCCGTTATTTTCCCCGACGACATTATATTCGAGTTCGGCGAATTTAGCGCCCTCGACGGTTTGCGGACAGACGTAAACCATATTGTTTATAGGGTTCTTTTTTAGGTAATTGGTAAGCGTCGCCTTTTTTTCTCTCGGAGTTCCGACCAAAACGGCGTAATATTTCTTTTCAAAATCTCCCGTTTTCATCTGCTCGGAAAGCCTTGCCGCCGCCTTACTGCTTTTAGCGTAAACCATTACGCCACCGGTAGGACGGTCGAGCCTGTGAACGAGTCCGACGTAGACGTTACCCGTCTTATTTTCCCGTATTTTAACGTGTTCCTTGACGACGGTAAGCAGATCCGTATCTTTACTTTCGTCCTCGCACGACGGGATATTCTGCGGTTTTAAAACAACTATGATATGATTGTCCTCGTATAAAACGACGAGATCTTCGACTTTCATCTGTTCAGTCATAAATAAAAATTCCTCCGGCTCCGCAAGGGAGATTTATTCCTTCCGAGGTTTTAAGCCCCACTTCGTAAGCCTCGACGCTTCCGCGCCTGTCTTTCATCGTAAGTTTAAGTATATTTTCCAGCACTCCCGGTTGAAGCCCGGTCGTGTAACTGTTTATAAGGAAGAATAAAGGGGTATCCGACAGCACTTCGGCGCACAACTCGACGAAGGGATAAAGTTCGCTCTCGATCTTCCACATTTCGCCATTGGGCCCTCTTCCGTAACTCGGGGGATCCATAATTACGGCGTCGTATTTTCTGCCCCGCCTTATTTCTCTTGGCACGAACTTCTTGCAGTCGTCGACAATAAATCTGACGTTCGCGTTTCCGAGTCCCGAAAGTCTGACGTTTTCGCCCGCTCTTTCGACCATTCCTTTGCTCGCGTCGACGTGGCATACCGAAGCGCCTGCGCTAAGACAAGCGACAGTCGCTCCCCCCGTGTAGGCGAAGAGATTAAGAACGCTTATATTTCTACCCGCGTTTTTAATAAGCGAGATCATCCTCTCCCAATTTACCGCTTGTTCGGGGAAAAGACCGGTATGTTTAAAACCCATTGGCTTTATTTTGAATTTCATTTCGCCGTAGGATATTACCCACTCTTTGGGCGTATCTTTTAAATATTGCCATTCGCCGCCGCCGCTTTCGCTGCGGAAATATTTGGCGTTAAGCCCCTTATAGTCCGACATATCCATACGCGAAGGCCAAATCACCTGAGGATCGGGGCGAAGTAGTTTTATCCCTCCCCAATCTTCGAGTTTATAACCGTCGCCCGTCGCGATGACGGTATAATCCTTCCATTTATCGGCAACTTTCATCTTTTACCCGACCTTTTTTACCGAAAGAGTAACCTTATCGCCGTTTATATCGAATTGGCTTTCAAATCCGTCCAAAAGGTTTACTACTTTATCCGCGAGAACGTCTTTACCGACCGTTTCCGCCCTTTCGACGAGAACTTTTTCGGCGACGCCCTCGGCTTTATATCCGAGGATTATCCTGTCGGTAACTTCGAAGCCCGCTTCCTTACGCATATTCTGTATGCGGGAAACGAGTTCCCTCTCCATTCCTTCGAGCATAAGTTCTTCGGTTATATGCGCGTCCAGAACGACGGTAAGACCGTCCGAACTTTCGGACACGAAGCCTTCGGCGGGTTCGCTCGAAATAAGAAGGTCGTCTATCGTAAATTCGACCGTAGTTCCGTCCAGGTCAACGGTATAGGTCTTGCCTGCCTTAACCGTCGAAACCACTTCGGCGGCGGGACAATTATCGAGGAAGTTTCTTATCGCTCCGAGTTTCGCCCCGTATTTCGGTCCGAGGGTTTTGAGTTGGGGTTTGAGTTTATAATTGACAAATCTCGACGCGTCGTGAAGTATTTCGAATTCCTTAATATTGAGTTCGTCTTTGGCTATTTCGTAAAGTCCTTCGGAAAGTTTGACCTTTCTGTCGGTCGCGACGTAGAGTTTTGCGAGCGGCTGACGGTTTTTGATATTTTTGCCGTTTCTCGCCGCCCTTCCCAAGGCGACTATTTCGAGGACGTCTTTCATACCCTCTTCGAGTTCTTTGTCGACCATAGAAAGATCGGCTTCGGGGAAATCGCAGAGATGGACGGAGATAGGTGCGTCTTTAAAGAAAGGAGTAACGAGATTCTGATAAATGCTTTCAGCCATAAATGGAACGTAGGGAGCCGCGATCTTCGCAAGGGTTACCAAAATCGTATAAAGCGTGGCGTAAGCCGCCGCCTTATCTTCGGTCATACCGCTTCCCCAATATCTTTCTCTTCCTCTACGAACATACCAATTAGAAAGTTCGTCGACGTATTCTTGTATCGCCCTCGAAGTTTCGAAAATCTTATATTCCGCAAGTCCTTCGTCTACCGTCTTTACGAGAGTGTTGAGTTTTGAAAGCGCCCACCTGTCCATAAGGGTAAGTTTGCAATCTTTTATATCGTATTTCGAAGGATCGTATTTATCGATATCCGCGTATAGGACGAAAAACGCGTAAGTGTTCCAAAGAGTTCCCATAAATTTACGCTGACCTTCCGAAACCGCTTCCTCGTAAAATCTCGAAGGAAGGTAGGGGGCGGAAGAAGTGTAAAAATACCAACGGACGGCGTCCGCGCCCTGTTTGTCGAGAACGGTCCACGGATCGACGACGTTGCCGATATGTTTGGACATTTTTATTCCGTTTCTGTCGTTGACGTGTCCTAATACTATACAATTTTTGAAAGACGATTTTCCGAAAAGAAGAGTAGAAATCGTCAAGAGAGTATAAAACCAACCTCTCGTCTGATCGACGGCTTCGGAAATGAAATCCGCCGGGAAATGCTTTTCGAAAAGTTCTTTATTTTCAAAGGGATAGTGATATTGGGCGAAGGGCATAGAACCCGAATCGAACCAACAGTCTATGACCTCTTTTACCCTCTTCATCTTACCGCCGCATTTGCCGCATTCGCAGGTCGGGCTATCGATATAAGGACGATGGAGTTCTATATCTCCTTCGATATGACAAGCCTCTTTGAGTTCGGCTTTACTGCCCATAACTCTTATCTCGCCGCAATCCTCGCATACCCAGATGGGAAGCGGAGTTCCCCAATATCTCTCTCTCGAAAGCCCCCAATCGATGACGTTTTCGAGGAAATTACCCATTCTTCCCGTACCTATGGTTTCGGGCATCCAATTCACCGAGGAGTTGGAGGCGAGGAGTTGTTCTTTTATCGCCGTGGTCTTAATGAACCAAGTGCTTCTCGCGTAGTATAAAAGCGGAGTATTGCATCTCCAACAGAAGGGATAACTGTGTTCGAAGAGAAGGTCTTTGAAGAGTTTTCCTTCCGCTTTAAGATCGGCGATTATCTGCTTGTCCGCGTCTTTTACGAAAACGCCCTTATACGGCGTAACTTCGTCTACGAACCTTCCCCTGTCGTTGACCATCTGAACGAAGGGAAGTCCGTATCTTCTACCTACCTTCGCGTCGTCCTCGCCGAACGCGGGAGCGATGTGAACTATTCCCGTACCGTCAGTGAGAGTAACGTAATCGTCGCAAGTAACGTAAAACGCCTTTTCTTTGAAAGTTCCGATAGCGTACGGGAACATAGGCTCGTATTCGACGTATTCGTATTCCTTTCCCTTCTTTCTGTTTACTATTTCGTAATCCTCGAAAAGAGAGGGAAGAAGGGCTTCGGCTAAAATATAATTTTCTCCGCCCGAAGCGATCTCGACGTAATCGTACTCTCCGTTCATACACAGAGCCACGTTAGAAGGCAAGGTCCAAGGCGTCGTCGTCCATACGAGGAAATAAGCATTCTCCCGTCCTTTGACTTTAAATTTGACGAACACCGATTTTTCCTTGACGTCTTTATAGCCCTGCGCGACTTCGTGCGAAGAAAGCGCCGTTCCGCAACGCGGACAATAGGGAACTATTTTATATCCCTTATACAAAAGCCCCTTTTCGTTTATGGTTTTGAGCGCCCACCACACCGATTCGATATAATTATCGTCGTAGGTAACGTAAGGATGATCCATATCTACCCAATAGCCCAACCTTTCGCTCATCTTTTTCCATTCGCTGGTATATTTCCAGACCGATTCTTTACATTCCTTTATAAAAGGCTCGATACCGTACTTTTCAATGTCCTGTTTGCCGTCGAGTCCGAGTTTTTTCTCTATTTCGAGTTCTACGGGAAGTCCGTGCGTATCCCAGCCCGCCTTTCTTAAAACGTGCTTCCCCTTCATCGTCTGATAACGGGGAATTATGTCCTTCATAACCCTCGTAAGGACGTGTCCTATATGGGGTTTGCCGTTAGCGGTCGGCGGTCCGTCGTAAAAGGTAAATTCTTCTCCCCCCTCTCTCTGCTTAACGCTCTTCTCGAAAACCCCGTTTTGATTCCAAAAGTCGATAACTTCTTTTTCTCTGTCCAAAAAGTTAAGCGACGCGTCTACTTTTTTATACATATTTGCCTCCGAATAAAAATTACGCCCGTTCGTCTCAAAAACAAAGAGACGAACGGGCTGTCCGCGGTACCACTCTTATTCCGACTTGAAAATCGGCTCTCTTTTTGCCGTAACGTAGGCAAACGACCTCGCTTAACGGGAAAACCTTTAGGCTCGGCAGTTCGGGAAGGATACCCCTTTTTCTTCTTTCCGTCGGCATTTCACCGCCGCCGACTCTCTGAAGGCGAACGAAAAAAGGACTTGTTTCCGTCATTACTTTTACTATATAATAACAAATTTTTTAAATTAAGTAAAGCAATTTTTCATAATTTACCCTCAAAACGGTTGCAATTTTTTTTTATTTGGTTTAAAATACTAATACTGCGCTAGGCGGGGAGTCAGCGGTGCCCTGAACTTGCAATCCGCTATAGCAAGGCTGAACGCTTCCCCAGGCTCGCCCTATGGTTGGCTGCGCGCGGTAAGGCGTGTTGATGATAAGGTCTTATGCAACGGCTGCCCGCGAACCGCGTCAGGATAGGAATATAGCAGCGCTAAACGGTTTCTGTCGTGTGCCATAAGGTTGCTTTATAGGAGCGACCTGCCGCGTTTACGCTTCGGTAGGACGAGTCGAAGGAAGATGCGCAGTTTTTTTGATTTTTTCGGGGGATATTTCCCCTTTTTTTATAATTCGCGAGGAGTAAAAAAATGATTGAGGAAGATCTCTTTAAAATACTTAAAGAAATTTCGGTAGGGAACGACAGGGGCGAAAAAATAACCCTCGTCGGAGCGACCAAATTCGTCCCCGCGGAAAAAATTAACAGAGCGATAAAGGCGGGACTCGACCATATAGGCGAAAATCACGCGCAGGAACTTAGGGATAAATACGACCTCTATCTCCCCGTCTATAAACATTTTATCGGAAGGATACAAAAAAACAAATTAAAATATATCGTGGGAAAAGCCGATTGCATAGATTCGGTCGATACGGTAGAGATCGCCGAGGAAATATCCTCGAAAGCCTTGAAACTCGGCATTACGCAGGATATAATGCTCGAGATCAATCCATCCGACGACGAGGCGAAAGGCGGCTTCCCTGTAAGCGGTTTTTTCGAGGCGTATGAAAAGGCGAAAACGCTCGCGGGCGTTCGCGTAGTCGGGATAATGTCGATGCTTCCGGAAACAGACCCGAGTTCGGTCGCAAAACTCACTTCGCATCTTAGGTCGATATACGACGAGATAAAGGCGAAGGACGAAAATATAAAATGGTTATCTGCGGGAATATCGGGAGATTATCGAACGACGATAAAACACGGGAGCAATATGATAAGATTGGGTACCGCGATATTCGGCGAAAGAGATTATTCGAAAGTCAAAGGGTAAAAGGAGAAAAATATGTCGTTTTTTAAATTCATAACCGAAAGTTCGGACGAAAAGACCGAAAAACAGGAAAACAAAACTCTTTTCGGGAGAAAAAAACAGACTGCGAGCAAAGGGACCATCGACGTTTTTCATCCCCGCTCATTCGACGAAGTCGCGTCGATCATAGATAAATTGTGTTCCGGAAAGCCCGCTATAGTTCATTTAAACGAACTTTCCGAAGCCACCGCTCAAAGAGTTATCGACCTTCTCTCCGGCGCGGTATACGCCATAAACGGAAATCTGAGCGAACTCGAAAAAGACGTCTATATCTTCACTCCTCACGGAGTCAAAACCGAAATATAGACCGAAAAAACAAAGCGCCTTTTAAAGGCGTTTTTTTATATCATAAATTTTATTTTCAGGCATAAATATTACTTTTCGGGCATAAAAAGTATTATGATATACTACGCTTTATGTTCGGTTCCGTGCGCCGTCAAATTGAACGGCTCCTATATCGGGAAAGCGGGCGGCAATTACTCGATCTTCGAAAGCGACGGGGGCTTGATCGAATTTTTGCCTCTCTCCTCTTCTTATCTTTCGGTTTCGTTCGTCCTCGACGACGGGGCGTCGACCGAAAATATGCGATTTTTCGACCTCGGCGGAGGCTTTTTGCTTATTCCCGTTTTTGCTCGCCAACGTTTTTCCGATTTCAGACTGATCGATAAAAGAATATTCGACTCCTCTTTCGGGAAAACCGCGATAACCTGTTACGCCGAAAACGGAGCAAGGCTTACCGTCGAAAACTCTTCGGGATTTACCGTGGAAAACCTATCGTTTTTACCTCGGGAAGTTTCTTTTTCGTTGGTGAGATCTCGCAAAAAAGATCATCTTTTCGCCTTTTTATCGTCTACGAGAACGGAAATACTCGCATTTTCGATCACTCCCGATATAAAACTCGAATTCAGAAGAAAAGCGGACGGATTCAACTTAAACGGCAACACCCTTCAATGTATCGAAAACAAAAACGACGCGCTCAATCATACAGTTACTTCGGTGTGGACTTTCGACGACGAAGTCCGTGCGTCGTCTTTGGTCGTAACGCCTAAAAAAAATCTATACGCCCTTCCCGAAGAACTTTTTAAAATTGCCTTTTTCGAGGAAATACTCGTCGGCGGAGAACCCGAAAATTTTCTCTCTCCGGTCTTAAAGCCCAAGGCTTCCTCATTGAAAAGTTTTTTGGGAGATTTCGAGATCGTACTCCCGCCCCCTCATTTCAAGCCGTCGGGACTTACTCTTCTCGTATACAAAGATAAGGTCGCCTACGCCAACGTTATTTTAAAAAACGGACTTATCGACGGGCTTACTCTCGTTGACAAAGACGAAATTTAATGATAAAATAATACGAGGATTATGAATTACGATTTCAGATTGGTAGAAATATTCGCCGATTTCCTCAATACCAAGGATCTTAAAAAACTTCGGTCGCCCGTACTTTCGATAATGAAAGCGGGAGTGGACGACGAGGAAGCGCTGCGAATAATGATCGCGGAAAGTCAGGGGATAGACACTTCGGGAAAGGATAAAGACTTTTTCAGGAAATACTTTCCTCTTTGTCTTAAAAAACTCGATCCCGCCCCTTATCTTGCGGACGAATACCTTAAAAAAGTTAAATTTGACGACAAAAAAATAGGGGACTGCAAACTGTTCTACGACAGTTACGCCCCATACGAACCCTTTGTGTTCGACGATATTTATTCTTTTTTCGACGGTACGTTAATTCCGAAAGTCGGTTTTTTCGACCGAAAATTTTCCTTCCCCGCGATAAGCGAAAATGGAAGGATATGGATGACTGTAACCCCTAACGAGATAAACACAATGCGTCCGCAGATCGAACGGGCGCAGGGAAATATTACCCTTTTGGGGTTGGGGCTTGGATACTTCGCCTTTCATTCGGCTTTAAACGAAAAGGTGGAAAAGATAACCGTTATCGAAAAAAATCGCGCGATAATCGACTTATACGAGAGTTTATTAAAACCGCAATTTATAAACGCAGATAAAATTTCGATCGTCGAAGGGGACGCTTATACGCTCGCCGAGGAAGGAAAACTCCCCGCAAGCGACTTTGTTTTCTGCGACTTGTGGAGAGACGTGTCGGACGGCGTTATAGGATATAAGCGGCTCAAAAAAACCGAGAGCGTTTATCCCGGCGTAAAATTCTCTTATTGGATAGAAAAATCGATAGATTTTTATCTTTAACGCTCTGCGTTTTTATGACCGAAAACCGCAAAAAAGAAAGAACTTATATCTTCGGCGGAATAATAAACCGATTATTTATCGTTTTATCTGGAATTATTTTAACTTTCAGATATTTTCCCGAGAAACAAGCCTATCGCGTTTAGCCCTGTAATAACTCTGCGCGCTTTTAAACCCGACTTCGTAGATGAGTCGGGTTATTTTTTGTTTGCCGTCATCTATTTTTTCGAGATATTCCAGCCTTTTATCGTTGACGTAACCGGGGAACGACCTCTTTACGAACTTGTGGAATACCCTCGAAATATGCCCTTCGGCGTAACCGAGATCTTTGGAAAGACCTTTTAAACTTATATCTCCCGTAAAATTATCGTCTATATAAGAAAGTATCTGTCTTATAAGATCGTATTCTCTGTCCCCTTCCGCTTCCCTGAACTCCCCGTATCTGTAAACAAGTCCGAGAACGGCGTTTACCGCAGAAAAAAGTTCGTATCCGCCGCGCGCTTCGGACAAAAAACAATCTATGATCGTCATAATTTTATCCGTCATATTTTTATCGTCTATGATCGGGCTTGAAAGAACGCCGTTTCCCCTCGCCCTGTTAAACTCCGATAAGTAAGCGTAAGGAATTATCAAAAGGCAATGATCGTCGCCAAAATTACGGCCGTAAGAATGCACGCAAAAACTGTCTATAAAGGCGACTTGCCCCGATGAAAGCGCAAGTTCCTTTCCGTCGACGGTAAGTTCGCACCGTCCGTTTTTCATAACGAGCATCTCGACGTTCTGGTGAAAATGAGGTCCGTACGAGTATTCTCCGTTTCTCCTCATTTCAAAACCGTCTTTTCCGCTCCTATACCCCTCGTAAAATGTAGCCATATTTGAATTATATCATAAAATGAGAATAAATTGAACTGTTTTTGTTAATTATTTTTAATTTAATTGTGTTATACTTGATTCGGAGGGCAGAAAAATGAAATACAGTTTAAAAGACCTTACTTTGGAAGAAAAGATGAGATTGCTTTGCGGCAAAGACCATTGGCACATTTACGACGCCAATGGAAAATTGCCCGTTATGCATTTGAGCGACGGACCGAACGGACTGAGAAAAATCGACGAAAATCGGAAAACGGTCAAAATGACGGCAATGCCGAATATATCCGTTCTCGCAAACGCCTGGAACAAAGACCTCGCGTTTTTAGACGGGGCGACGATAGCCGACGATTGTATCGACGAAAACGTAGACGTACTGCTCGCGCCCGGCGTGAACATAAAAAGAACGCCATATAACGGGAGAAACTTCGAATATTTTTCGGAAGATCCCTATCTTGCGGGACAACTCGCGAGAAAGTATATCGAGGGCGTTCAGAGCAAGGGGATAGGCGTGAGCCTTAAACACTATCTTTGCAACAACAGCGAAACGGACAGATTGCAAATAAACAGCGACGTCGACGAGAGAACTCTTCGGGAAATTTATCTTCCCGCTTTCGAAGAGGCGGTAAAAGCCAAACCGACGACGGTAATGTGCAGTTATAATATGATAAACGGTATTTACGCCGCGGAAAACAAAAAATATCTCAAAGATATTTTGAGAGATAAATTCGGGTTCGACGGCGTGATAGTTTCCGATTGGGAGGCTTACAGATCGGCTTACAGGTCGGTTAAAGCGTCGCTCGACCTCGTTATGCCTTACGACGAAAAACACTACGAACAATTAAAAACGGCTTATGAAAAAGGGCTTGTTACCGAAAAGGAGATAGACGAATGCGCCGGTCGCATAATCGATCTCATAAATTATTGTAAAAACTCCGAAAAAAAGGTTTCGACCACAAAAGAGCAAAGGCACGAGAACGCCGTCGAGATCGCGCGCGAAGGAATAGTTCTTCTCAAAAACGAAGGTATTCTTCCGTTAAAGAAGGGGAAAATAAGCGTTTGCGGTACCTACGCCCAAACGCCGGAGATCGGCGGAGGCGGCTCGGCTTACGCGGAAACCGAGTTTAAACAGGAAAATCTCGCGTCGCTTTTGCAGGAACACCTCGGTACCCAAGCCGAAGTTAAATATTGTTCGGATTTTATATTATATAACAACCACTTTTCGCGAAGGCTGAAAGCGGCTATGCAAGACGCGTACGAGAGCGATATAGCCGTCGTTGCGGTCGGACGGGATAAAACATACGAAAGCGAAGGCATCGATATGCCCACGACAAAACTCCCCTTCGAAACCGAATCGGCGATCGTAAATATAGCGAAAAACAATCCCGACACCGTAGTTCTTCTCTACGCGGGAAGCGCGGTGGATATGAGTAATTGGATAGACCTGGTAAAAGGAGTAGTCTACGTCGGATACGCGGGCGAAGGCGTCAATCAGGCGCTTGCGGAAATACTCTGCGGTAAAACCGTTCCGAGCGGAAAACTCAACGAAAGTTTCGCGTTATTCGAAGAGGACGCGATCAAAAACGATTACGACGGGTTTACGCTTAAATACGACGAGGGGGTGTTCGTCGGATACAGGAGATTCGAAAAATACGGTTTACCCCTATTATTCCCCTTCGGACACGGACTTTCGTACGCGAGTTTTGAATATTCGGATATAGAATTAACCAAGAATGGAGATACCGACTTTACGGTAAGTTATACGATCAAAAACACCGCTTCCGTCGACGCGAAAGAAATTTCCGAAGTCTACGTCAAAGACGTTCATTCCACGGTCGCCCGCCCCGAAAAGGAACTCAAAGGCTTTTCGAAAGACCTTATAAAAGCGGGCGAAAGCAAGAGGATAAGCGTAGATCTCAACCGCCGTTCGTTCGCCTATTACAGCGTTGCTCTCGACGATTGGAGAGTGGAAAACGGTTGGTTCGAAATATTAGTCGGAGCGTCGTCGCAGGATATAAGGCTTACAAAAAAGATCAAGATAGAACTTCCCGACGAAACTCAATTTTCGCTTATTTAAATTTATTTTAAACGGGGCTGTCGCCAAGTGGAATTTCTCCGCGTAGCGACAGCCCGTTTATATTTTCCGCGCCGATCGTTTGTTTTATTTTATATTGGATTTTATTATTTCGGCAAGTTCTTTTTTGTTCCCGGCAAGCACTCTGTATTTGCCTTTATCGCTTATTACCGTAAGCAACATTCCGACTTTTACTCAGCGTATTTCAGAAAAAGCCAAAGAAACTTTCTTGTGGAAAATTGTAAATCCCATAAACGTTCCGCTTACCCCGAAATCGGTTATCGTCATTTTGCTCGTCATCTGCATAATCGAATTGAACAAAAACAAAACGAGAAGTACGGCAAATAATATTCCGTTTCTCGTGTAAGTGGCGATAGCGTTCTCTATTTGCTTGCGGTTGTTTACGATCATGCCGTTTTCCCTTGCTTTTTCGAGTTGATCGCTAAACGACGCGGCGTTTGAAAAACTCATTATCATTAAAACTACCGCTAAAATAGCGACGATTATTGTTATTATAAGAAACACTTTATCTGTTTTTGATTGTTTATTCATTTTTTTCCTCTTTGATTTTTGTAAAATTTCGGCGCGGGAAATTTTTGAAAATCTTTAAGGTTTTGATCCTATACTCCTTTTTCGACTATAAAAAATGCGCCAACCGAAGTTGACGCACCGAAAACGCAAACTTCGACTGTCGCTACACAAACCGAATATAAGTCAGGGAATAACAAATATTTTCCGACACTTACACGGGTGAAATTCGCGTTTTACCCATATTATGCGCAAATGCCGAAAAAAAACCGAAAAAAAATTCCCGATTTACATATATTCAGTTTGTGTAGCACTTTCATTATAACAATTATCCGCAAAAAAGTCAACGAAAATCAAAACAAAATAAAAGGTTCCATTATAAAACGAGTCCGGCTTAAGTGCTGTTCCATTAGGGATTTTATGAAAAAATAAAATTTTATGGTAATTGCACTTTCAAGCGGTCAACAAACAAGGATTTGGATTGATTTCCAAGTCCTTTTTGTTTGGAACGGAGAGCATTGGTAACTTATATAACGTTCGTTTCTCCGTTGGTCGATGGTTTGTGGGAATTGCCGAAATTGCTGAAAAGGGACTTGAAATACTTGAAATTTTCTATTAAAAATAATATAATTATAGAGAATATATGTGCTATAATTGATATATCGTAATTTCAACAACAATAATCAGGAGGTTCACGATATGGCTAATTCATTTTTAGAGCTTGCAAAGGAAAGATTTTCGGTGAGAAAGTTCACAGGCAAGCCAATAGAAAAGGAAAAACTTGATAAAATTTTAGAAGCAGGAAATGTTGCACCAACGGCAGTAAACTATCAGCCGCAGAAGATATACGTTCTGCAAAGTGACGAGGCATTAGAGAAAATAAACTCGCTATGCAAATGTATCTATGGTGCAAAAACCGTTCTTATGATTGCTTATGATAGCAACGCTGATTGGAAAAATCCAAAGCAAGGTGGTATTCACTCCGGTGAGCAAGATGTAAGCATTGTTGCAACTCACATTATGCTTGAAGCTTGGGAACTTGGTATCGGTTCATGTTGGGTCAACCTGTTTGCAAACGATGAATTGTCAAGAGCGTTTGATCTGCCTGACAACGAGAAAGTTGTTCTTTTAATGCCGCTTGGATATGCTGATGAAAATGCAAAGCCGATTGAAAAATGGCATTTTGGATATAAGGCTATATCTGATACGGTAACATATAGATAAATTATGATTTATCCTAAGAGGAAATCAAAAAGCGAAGTAATGTTGAATTAGATGAAACCGGGCATCTTATCAGAAAAAAACAAAAATATAGTTCAAAGCGAAATTAGCAATCCCAAACACAATTATACTCTTTATTCTATGATTGCATGTTGCGAGCCTAAACTTGTTGAAAACTCGCTTAAAATTTTAGATAAAGAGATACCGAAACTGAAAAGCAAAATAAAGTCTGTTCAACTCTGCTTTACTATCGATCCGTTTATGTATGGATATGACGAAGTTTCGCAGATGAGCATTGCGATAATGCGCAAATTAAATGCGAATGGAATAAAATGCACGGCATTAACGAAAGGAATTTTACCGTTTGAACTATCTTGGCTCTCAAAAGATAACGAGTACGGCATTCTTTCCGTCTTTTATTTTTTTCCTACTGCCGATTTATGATGGAACTTCTTTAAAATCAAGTCGTCCGCCCATTATTTTTGTTCTAACGACTTTATGCCGTACAGAATAATTTCGCCCAATTCTTTGGAAACTTCTTCAAGCGATTGCTTGCACCCCGAATTGAACCAATTCTGATAAGCCGCAACCATGCCCGAAGTGATAAAGTTCGATATAACTTCGAGTTTCTCGCTGTCCTGTGAAGCAAGCGCGCTTTTCTCGAACCCGTTTTTCACCTTTTCGGAAAAAAGAGCAATCATTTTTCTGATAATGTGCGAGTGCGCATCCCACTTCAAAAAGCTGCTGTATGCTTCGATGTTGTTGTTTATGATCTCTGTCAAAAGCTCAAAAATGTGTTGTGGATTTTCTTCATATTTATGAAAATCGAGCTCCGTGGCGGCGTCTTCCACCAAAGCAATAAATTCATTTTCGATTTCATCCCTGATTTCATATACGCCGTTATAGTAATAGTAGATGGTTTTTCGGTCGCAGTTTGCCTCGTCGGCAATATCCTTGATAGAAATTTTATTGTAACCTTTCTTATCCAATAATTTGATAAATGCGGCGTGTATAGCTTTTTTAGTCTTTAAAATACGCCTGTCTTTTGCGGAATCCTTCATAACCTTCCTCCTTTGAAACCACATTTATTGTAGCATGTTTTTCTTGAAAAATCAATACATAAGTGAGCTTTTTTATTTTTATGGGTATTCGGGTCCGTCTCCGGGAAGAGACGAACCCGAATTTATACCCGTTTACTCTATTCCCTCGGTGCGGTAAATAAATTTCACTTGACCATCCATATCTTCCGAAATACCGGCAAAAGACTTGTAACTCTTCGCCACGTCGATGGTTGCGTTTATGCGCGTAATCAACCCATTCAAATCCCCGTCCACGGCGTCAATGAGTTTCTGTACGCCTTTTTCGTCGAATTCTTTCAGCCCATCGGAAAGTTGCAACGCGCCGTCGCGAAGGTCGGTTATGCCGCTGACCAATGCGGGCGTGCCGTCTTTAAGTTCTATAATCCCGTCATACAATTGGCTTATTCCGACGTAAAGCCGAGACGCACCTTGGCTCAATTCCGCCGCGCCCGTTTTCAACGTATCGGCGCCTTCCGCCGCCTGCGCTACGCCCGCGGTATAAGTTTGCAAACCGACATAAAACGTATTATAGCTGTCGAGAGAAGCTTTCAGATCTACCAACGACTGTCTGCCGATCGCCGCCGCCGCAAGTTTGGTTTGCACTTCTTCGCCTTGCATGTTTGACTGTATGACCGCTTTTACGGCATCGCTTTCCATTTTTTCGTTTACGGTTTGGGTGATTGTCGCTTTTACGGCATCACTTTCCATTTTTTCGTTTACGGTTTGGGTGATCGTCGCTTTTACGGCGTCGCTTTCCATCTGCGCCTCGATCGCTGCATTGATTTGCTCCTGCTGTTCTTCGGTTACCGCCCCGCCGGCAACCGCCGCGTCATACGTAGCTTTATCCATATTCGTAGCCGAATAAATTACTTGCGCCGCAACGTTTTCTCGAACGCCCGCAGTTACCTGCGCCTTTACTTGCGCTTGCACGCCTGCCGTTACTTGATTTGTTACGTTTTCCTTGACTGCCGCTGTCACCTGTTCCAACGCTTGATTATACACAACCGTTTCGTCGAGAGAGGCGATCACGCCGTTCAGAACGGTTGCGTAATTTTCAATGGTCATCGTCGGGACGTCCAATCCCGCCGCCGCGATTTGCGTTTGCGCCGTTGCAAGCAAAGTATTGAATACCTGCGTTGCCCCGCCGTTCAAGGTAAGGTTATTATCGGTTAAAGTATTCAATCCGTCGCTCAGACTCTTGGCTCCGTTGCTTACGTCCGCAGCGCCGTTTTTCACCTGTTCCGCTCCCGTTTTTGCCGCCGCTGCCCCTTCGGCAAGGCGATTGATGCCGCTTACGAGCGCATCCGATTTTTCAAGCAAGGTGTTCAGCCCACCGTAAAGCTTGGAAGAACCGTCCAGAAGTTGGCTCATTGCGTCGCTCATTTCCCCGAGCGAACCATTCAACTCTTCCAAAGAATCGGTAGGCAGAGAGAGCTTTCCGAAAATATTATTGACAGCGACCGTAACCGTCATACCGAGTTTGAAATTTTTAGCGTCGGCGGTTATTTCCACGTAGTCGGGAATTTCGAATTTCTCTTTATCTATCGCAAGATTTTCCTGCAATCCGGGGAAGGCAAAGCCGACCACTGCCGTACGGTTGCCGTCGTTTATCCGTTTGCCGTTGGAAACTTCTACGTTCGTAAAAACGTCGTTATCCATTAAAATACCCGTCAACATGGCAAACGGAACGTAAATTTTTTCCTCTTTGCCGTCCATGATTACCGTTCTGTATTGTTTATTTTCATAGTCGTAACGAATGGTAACTTTACCGCTTTTCCCGAGGATTTCCCGAGGAGATACGGTTTTCCCATCCAATTTATAACTCACGGAAAGGCTTACGGGCACTTCCTTTTCTATATTACCTTGATAATAGACGTCGTTTCCATTCGCGTCCCAAACCTTTCCGTTGCCGCTTGCCGTATACGTTTCGTCGCCCTTCACGTTCTGAACGTTTTTCAGATCTGTAACGTCGGTTATCCGGTCGCTTTTCAGCGTGTTTTTCAGCCAATCGCTTACGATAATTTTATCTACCGTTCCGTCTGCTTGCGCCAGAACGTAAACCGTTTCGTCTTTAATGTTGACAGAGGGAGACGCCTCAGCCGAAACTGCAGCTTCGGTTGTAACGGTCGGTTCCCCCTCTGTTTTTGCGGCGCTTGCCGAAAGGACGGCTCCGCCGATAATTCCGAATGAAAGCGCGGAACTTAATACCGCGGCAAGAATGACGTTTATTTTTTTCATTTTTTTATACCTCCGAATTTGTTTTGGTTTTTGGCTTTTCAAGCAAATGTTTCATACCGATCGTCGTATAACATATCGGTTTATCGCACAGCAACAGAAGCGCCGGCAGAATGAGCATTACGGCAAGCACGCTGATTACCGCGCCCCTTGCGAGCAGCATACACATAGAACTTACGATGTCTATGTCCGAATATAACGCCACGCCGAAAGTGGCGGCAAATAATCCCATGCCCGAGATGACGATGGACGGTATAGACGTGGCAAGCGCCGTTTTTACCGCTTTCTTTTTATCATTCCCCCGCAGCCGCTCCGATTTATATCGCGTAGTCATTAAAATTGCATAATCGACAGTGGCGCCGAGCTGAATGGTGCTGATGCAGATTGGGGCAATGAACGGCAAACTCTGTCCGAAATAGTGCGGCAATCCAAGATTGATGAAGATGGCAAGCTCTATTACGGCAATTAAGATAAACGGTAAGGAAATGCTCTTTTCTACGAGAGCGATAATGACGAAAATAGCGATGAGCGAAACAATCGTTACCACGCGAAAATCCCGATCGGTCGTTTCGATCATATCTTTCATGCACGGCGCTTCACCGATGAGCATCCCACCTTTGTCGTATTTTTTCAAAATAGCGTTCAGTTCGTCTATTTGCCCGTTTACCTTGTCACTTGCCACTTTATATTCCGAGTTCACAAGCATCAGTTCCCATTTATCCCCCTTCAATATTTCCGTTATCTTTTCGGGTAAAATTTCTTCGGGTACACGGGAACCGACCACCGATTCCAGACTCAAAACGTATTTTACCCCTTCTACCTTTTCCATTTCGCTTATCATGGCGCGCACGTAAGGTTCGGGCGTATCGACGTCGACCAAAAGCATATGCGTGGAAGCGATATCGAAATCTTCGCGCAGTTTGCTGTTTGCTATCACGTAGTCTATTTCGGGCGGGAGACATTCACCCATATCGTAATACACTTCTTCGTTGGTCCTTTTATAACCGTAATAGGCAGGCGGAATGAGTCCGATAAACAGAATGAGAAAGAACGGGAATATTTTCACGATCCATTTCGCTAACTTGTTCGTATTCAATAAAGATTTCGTTTTCATATCTCTTCCTCCTCTTTATAAGCCAATAAGGTAGGGTGCTTGGTTTTTTGCAACCATTTATCAAAGAGTAAAATGAGCGAGGGTAAAACGGTTATGCAACCGATCACACCCAGAAGCACCCCTTTTGCCATTACGATGCCCAAATCCCTTCCCATAGTGAAGGACATAAAACACAGAGCGATAAAGCCTGCAATCGTGGTTATCGAGCTCCCCACTACGCTGGTCATGGTCTCCCATATGGCATGCGCCATAGCCTCTTTGTGATCTTCGGGGAATTTTTCTCGCTGTTCGTTATAGCTGTGCCACAAAAATATGGAGTAGTCCATGGTGACTGCCAATTGAAGTACGGCGGAAAGAGCCTTGGTTATGTAGGAAATTTCACCGAAAAAGATATTTGAGCCGAGGTTGATTAAAATCATTCCGCCAATGGAGGCGAGAATGACGATCGGCACCAACCAGCTGTCCAAAAACAGCATCATCGCCGCGAAGGCAAGCAATACCGCAATGGCAACATAGATGGGTTCTTCACTTTCGCATAAATCTTTTAAGTCGGTAACAAGCGCCGACATCCCCGAAACGTAACATTGTTTGCCGCAAACCGAACGCACTTCCCTGATTGCGTCCATCGTTACGTCGGCGGAAGTGGCGCTGTCGAAAAACACCGCCATAAGCGTGGAATTTTCGCTATTGAAAGCATTGAACACTTTATCGGGAAGCATTTCCATGGGAACGGAAATATCCATTACCGTATCGTACCAAACCACCGTTTCCACGTGATCAACCTTTTCTATTTTTTCTTTGAGCGTCGCCACTTCTTTCGGGGGCATATCCTCGACGATTATAAACGAAAACGCGCCTTTGCCGAATTCCTTCATCAATTCGCCTTGCCCTTTTACCGTGTCCATTTCCGCTGGAAGATAGTCGAGCATGTCGTAATTGACTCTCGTGCCGATCATTCCGAATATGGAAAGAACCATTAAAACGAGCGTAACGATTAAGATGGGAATGCGGACTTTTACAACCGATTTTGAAAATTTCAGCCCGAACGAGCTTTTCTTTTCTTTTTTGTCTTTCATTCCTTAAATCACCGTCCTTATTTTTCAAGAGACCTACGTTGCAGCCGGCATAAATTCGCATCGTTCGGTCAATAATGAAATATCTGAATCCAAAGGCATATTTTTAAGACGTTTGGGAGATATTCCACAGTTGTTAGTATATGATTTTTTTATTGGAAAAGCAACCACTGTAATTTTCATTTTTGTGGAAAATTTCTTATTTGTTATAATAAGTGTTGAATATTCCACATTTATTCCAATAAATTGTGTAAAAAAGAACAATTTTTATTACAGTTGTCATAAAAAATATTGATAAATTTAAAAATCTATTGTATAACAAAGAGGTAACGGCATACAAAAAACATAAAGAATTTTTCAATGACCTTGCCAATAAGGTTATAGAATTTTGTAATCAAAACAACATTGCATATCATATTAAAACAGGCACAATCACGCAAATATAAAACACACGCAAAATTCACGAACAAATGTTCGTGAAAGTATTGACAATATGATTTTGGGATAGTATAATGATAATATACGAGTAGTATCGTATTTTTGTATGTTCCCTTTTAAGTAAAGGGATTTGGACGAACAAGTTTCGTCTTGCGTGGGAGAAAGTATTTCCGCCCCCGCCCGGAGCAATCCTTATGTGGAAGTAAAGGTTTTAAGAGATTGCGACGATGGGTTCTT
>JAFVCP010000028.1 GCA_017479185.1 Clostridia bacterium | reverse complement strand
TTCTGACTGGTAATATTATGACCATGCCCGGGCTTCCCAAACGCCCCGCGGCGGAGAGGATAGACGTCGACGAAAACGGCGTTATCAGCGGACTGTTTTAAAATCTTAAATAGTATAAAAGACGCCTTTCGGCGTCTTTTAAAATTTACCGGAAACGAGTTCCGCTTTGCTTTGATTCGCCTGTCCGAATATCAATATAATATACTTTTCGGTCATTAAAGTGCATTGACAGCATATAAGTATTGTTATATAATAATTATTGCTATGAAATATATTGAAAAAAGAATAAAAGAATACTTGTTGCCCGAAAAGATCGTTGATTGTTCCCCGAACGTGATCGGAAAGGAACGACTTTTTTATAACCGTTTTTTCCAAAAGGTAGTCGAAAATAAAGAAGTGTGTACGGTAAAAGGCAAAGGCTTTATCGTCCTCGATTTCGGCAGGGAATATTACGGCGGGGCGAGGATCTCGTTCAACCGCAATTCGTATACCGGGAATACGCCCTATCTTCGCGTAAGGTTCGGGGAGTCGCTCGAAGAATGCTATGCCGAAATAGGCGAGAAAAACGCGGGAAACGACCATTCCACGAGAGATCTTACCGTATATATGAGTTCCAATTCGGATATGGAATGGGGAAATACGGGTTATAGATTTATAAGGATAGATTTTCTTTTAGACGAGGAATACAGGCTCAACAATATTTTCGGGACCTTTATCCACGGCGACGAGCCGATAGCGACTTTCCGCTCGGACGATCAAAGGCTCGACGATATTTTTTCCACCGCCGCGAGGACTTTGTTTTTGTGTAAACAGGGGTATATCTGGGACGGTATAAAGAGAGATCAACTCGTTTGGATGGGGGATATGTTCCCCGAAGTTCTGGGAATGTTATATCTTTACGGCGATTGCGACGATATAAGAAATTCCCTCGATTTTATAACCGACAGTTACGCGATGCCTTGTTGGTATAATCAGATACCGTCGTACAATATCTGGTATATGCTTACGGTAAACGAGTATGTAAAGCAGACGGGCAATTTCGTCGAAAAATACGCGGCGGCGGTCAAAGAAAATTTAAAATTGTTCTTATCCTGCGTCAAAGGCGAGCAGTTGGATATTCTGTCGGCGGGGCTTTCTTTGTGGACGGACGAGTTTTTCGATTGGCCGAGTTTTAAAAGCAAAGACGCCGGATTCGCGGTAAGGGCGCTGCTTGTATATACCGTAAGAAAAATAATAAGCGCGAAACTTTTCGACGACGAAACCCTTTCTCTCGCCGAGGAAATATCGAGCCGATTGAAGGATATAGGCGACTCCTGTAAAAACTTTAAGTCGATAGAGGCGCTCAAAATACTTATCGGAAAAGACGGCTCGGGCGAGTCGTTAAAATACGTTTTAAGCGGCGGAGCCGAGGGCTATTCTACCTTTTTAAGTTATTTTATCTCCAAGGCGCTTTGCGAGAACGGGTACGGAAAAGAGGCGTTTTTAAACAATCTCGAATATTACGGGGGAATGCTCGATATGGGCGCGACCACTTTTTGGGAGAGTTTCGACCTTAAAAAGTCGAGAGGCGCCGCGAGGATAGACGAGTTTGCGAACGGCAGGAAGTCGGTCCACGGCGACTTCGGAGAGGAGTGTTACGAAGGTTTCCGCCACAGCCTTTGCCACGGTTGGTCGTGCGGAGTGATACCATATATCGTAGAGGAGATAATAGGCTTTTATCATCCCGACGGCGACGTGAATAAAGTCGCGTTCAGACCGCGACTTTGGGGGCTTAAATTCGCCGAGTGCAAAATCCCCGTAAAAGGGGGAGTTATCTCCGTTCGGCACGAGGACGTCGGTGGCGTGATAAAGACGGAAATTTCCCTTCCCGACGGAATGGAATATATCAAATAAATGCAATAATAAAAGAGGGTAAACGACGGTCGGTCGGTATATCCTCTTTTTTTATACTATTTAATAACTTTGGCTTTTTTGCCTGAGTTTGTTGGGGGTTATGCCGTAATATTTCTTGAAAGTCCTGTAAAAATAAGATATGTTGGAGAAATTGAGAAGATCGCCTATCTGTTCGATGCTGTAAGAGGTGGTTTCCAAAAGGGTTTTGGCGTATTTCATTTTCCGTTCGTTGAAATACTCGGTAATGGTGGTACCCGTGTGCTTTTTGAAAGAGCGGCAGATATGTTCCTGACTGTAAGTGAAGTTGGAAGTTATTACGGATATGTCGAGGGCGAGGTTTTCGGGGGCGTTGAGCATAGAAATGAGCCTTGTTATCCAAGCGGGGTATTTGTTCGACCTGTCGAGGCTTTGCTCGGTCAGAACGCCTATTATATATGAGCATAAAAGGTTGATTATAAGCCCTTTATTGGGATCGTCCTCGTTTATCATAAGTTTAGATATATAGTTTTCTATCGTACCCGCCTGTTCGACGTTGAGCGAAAAGGCGGGGTTTAGTCTGCCTTTGGTCAGATCGTCGTATAAATTCGGGGACAAAAAATCGCATACCGACTTAAAATAGTCGTTTCTGAAAATTATATCTCTGTGCAGAAATTTTTCGTCGCCGCCGATAAATTGGTGGGGAACGCCGGGCATAATAAGACAGGCGTCGCCCGCGGAGATAGTGGTTTTTCTGCCGTTGAAAAGATGGGTAGATCTTCCCTCGAAAACGTAGAAAAATTCGGCGTAGTCGTGGTCGTGAAGGGGGTTTTTCTCAAACTGTATTATGTGGGTGTAAACGACGTTGCCGGGCTTTATCATATCGTCTTGTTTTAAGTGCGCGATTTTTCTTGATTCGTCCATACTATTATTATAAACCGCCGCGGAAAAGATTGCAAGCGAAACGGCAAAATTTTCACAACAAGTCAATTTAGTGCATATCTACGTCAATCGTATGTATTGAGTTTAGACAAAATAAGTGATACAATTTTTATGACAGTGGGGAAGGTATGCCTTTTACGCTTCAAATTTTGTAAAAGGGTACCCTTTTCTTGCAAACGGGTTTGCAAGAATTTCCTTAAATATAAATCAAAGGAGAACACGATGAAAAAATTTCTTAACCTTGTTGCGGCTGCGTTAGCCCTTACGGTCGCGGTATCGTGCGGGAGTACGGGCGCGGGCGATACTTCGGAAACGGGCGGAAACGATCAGCCGCCCAAGACCAACAAAACTATGTTCGACAGCGCCTGGAAGCCCGCTTCTCTTACCGATAACGGCGAGGACGTAAATCAATACCATATAGTAATTTCTTCCTCTGCCGGCGCGGCGACCAAAAACGCGGCGAGCGAACTTTCGAAGTATATCGGACTCGCGACGGGCGAAGCCTTGGAAGTTATTACCGACGACATAGAGGAGAGCGATCTCGAAATAGTCATCGGAAAGACTACGAGGGAAATAAGCGACGGGGTCGACACCGAAAAACTCGGCGAAGAGGGGTACGAAGTCAAAAATATAGGTAAAAAACTTCTTATCGCCGCGTCCGATTCGAGGGGAGCCTTATACGGCGTATATTCCTATCTCGAAGCGTTGGGTTACAGATATTATTCGTCGGAAGTCGAGAAGATACCCGAGGCGTCGCAGGTTTTCGTCGCCGAGGACGTCGACATTTCCCGGCAGCCCGTATTCGAATACAGGGACGCCCTTTACTACGCCCTTTGGGGGGACGATAATAAAAAACTCGATCTTAACGTCAAGTGGGGAGTAAACAGTTCCTACGTCAGAGCCGACCTCGCCAATAAAGCGAAGTACGGCGGCGCGAGAGGCTATATCGGCGGGAACAAATATCTCGTCCATACGATAAAGCATTTGCTTCCTTTCTCGACTTACGGAAACGAACACAGGGATTGGTATTGCGACAGGAGTTTAAACAACGACTTCCCGAAGAACAACGACTACGTTCAACTTTGCTATACCAACTACGATTCGAGAGAAACCCTCTATCGGCAGGCGGTCGCCCTCATAAAGGCGTACCCCAATTCCAATATCCTCTCCATTTCGCAAAATGACGCGCAGTATTATTGCCAATGCGAAAATTGCCTTAAATCTTACGAGGAATACGGATATTCGGGAACTATGCTCCTTTATCTCAACGATATAGCCGAGAGGATAAAGAAAGACTATCCTTACGTTATAATAGATACTTTGTCTTACGGGTTTACCGAAGATCTTCCCAAAAAGGGAGTGGTACCCGCGGACAATATCTGTATAAGGCTTTGCACTTCTATGTGTCCTTTCCATACCGACGACGAGGGATGCGAAAAATTGAAATTACAGGAAAAGAGGATAGAGGATTGGAGCGAGATATGCGATAACCTCTATATCTGGTGCTATCCCATAGCGTGGTCGGATCAATACGCCGCGTGGCCCAACTACGACGCTCTTTTTTACGACAACCGTTTTTACGCCGATCATAACGTCAAGGGAGTGTATACCGAAGGTTTCCCCAACGACGATCCCGAGTTCGGAAATATGAAAGCCTATCTTATGGCGAAGATACTCAAAGATCCTTATATGAGCATAGACGAATATCACTATCATATGAACGACTTCCTCGAAGGTTATTACGGCGAAGGGTACGAGTATATAAAGAAGTATATCGCCCTTATCTACGACAAGGTAATGGAGAGGATAGAAAAGTGGGGAGATCTCAATACCAAACCCACGCCCGCGACCAATCTCATCTTCGAGTACGACGAACAAAAGAAGGAGTTCGTCCACGATTGGGTAGATAAATGCAACGAGTATTGGGATATGGCTGAAGATCTTGCCGACGGCGACCAGATAGACAGGGTAAAGAAGTCGAGGCTCCATTGGACTTATATCGAACTTTACAATACCTTCGACACCCTCTACGAAAACGCGGCGGCGGTGAGAGATCTCGATACTATGAACGAACTCGAAGCGAGGAACGAAAAACTTCACGGCGAGATATTGAAATATAACTGTATAAAAATGTATCCCGAAAATTCCATTTCGAGGAACGTTACTTGGGAAGAATCCCCGACGCGTTGGTGGCATTGATGAGAAAAAAAGACGATCTTGGATTTTTTGAAAAGATAAAACTTAAAATTTCCGACTTGTTCTATTCGGTATCGGTCGGGATCCACAATATCTTTTCCGGAAAAAATAAAAAGGCGAAAAAAGTCGGGAGCGTAAGCGGAGAAGTCGGTTTGGCGGACGAAAAATATCTCCGCTCGGACAAGAAGAAGTTCAGAAGAAGAGAACTTCTCTGTATTTGGTCTGTGCTTATAATACCGCTTATAAATCTCGCGATATTCTGGGTGTACGGAACCATTCAGTCCTTCCCCATCGCCTTTGAAACTTACGATATAGACGGCGCGATAAAAGGCTACGATTTTACCAATTTTACCTACTTGTTCCATTCCTTTACCGAGCCGAACAGCCTGTTCTTGCAGTCGATAATAAACAATCTGAGTTATTGGAGCCTCGGGTTTTTCGTAATGACGCCCATAAGTTTCATAACGGGATTTTTCCTGTATAAAAAGATATGGGGATACAGGATATTTAGGTATATTTTTTTCTTCCCGTCGCTTATGTCGAGCGTAGTCATCGCGATATTTTTCAAAAATCTCGTCGGTCCCAACGGACAAGTGCAGTATATAATAGAAAAACTCGGCGGACCCGAAGGTATTCTCCTTTTAGGCGAAACGAGGTTCGCGATGCCGACGATGCTCTTCTATAAATTCTATACGGGGCTTACGGGCGGGCTTATCTATTGGCTGGCGGCGTTCGCGAGAATACCCGAAGAGATAGTCGAAGCGGGAAAACTCGACGGACTGACCTTCGTAAAGGAGTTTATCTATATCGCCTTTCCGATAACGTGGCCCTTCCTCGCGACGATGCTTATGCTCAATTTCACGTCCATTTTAAAGACCAACGGCGCGACTCTTCTCTTGACGCAGGGCGCTTACGGAACTTACGATCTCGGTTATTACGAATATATTCTTACCGTATCGGGCAGTAAAGCCGATCAGGCTCTTTCGGGGGCTATGGGACTTTTGAAAGGTCTTGTGGTTCTCCCGTTCACGCTCGTAATAAATCACTTCGTCAATAAGATCGAAGCGGTCGAATTTTAAGGGGGAGTTATGGTCAGGTTTAAAAGAACGAGAATAAAGAGAGGAAAGGTCGAATTATTGCTTTGGATATTGGCGTTTACCTTTTTCGTCGTATATTCGGCTTCGCTCATTTACCCCCTTTTGTGGGGCGGGCTGGCGTCGCTTAAAACGATGAGAGAATACGACACCGAAATATTCGAACTTCCCCATAAATGGCAGTTTATAAACTATGTTACGGCGGTAAACACCATACAGGACGGCGAAATGTCCTTTACGAATATGCTTTGGAACAGTTTGTGGTTTTCGGTCGGATCTGCGATCATCCATATGGAGTTCACGAGCAGTTACGCCTACGTCCTCAATAAATACGATTTTAAAGGCAAGAAATTTCTCTACGGACTGTGTTTGTTTATGATGGCGGTGCCGATAGGTCCGACCTTCGTATCCAATTACAGATTGATACACAATTTAGGGGTAACCAACTCCTATCTCATATTGCTCACGGCGACGGGCGTATACGGAATGAATCTAATACTGTGTTATTCCTATTACAGCAATATATCCCGTTCTTACGCCGAAGCGGCGATGATAGACGGAGCCAATTTTTACCAGACTTATTTTAAGGCGATGCGTCCGCAGGCTCTGCCGATGATGGTAACCTTGATACTTCTCGAATTTATAGCCAAGTGGAACGACTATATGACGCCCCTTTTGTACTTGTCGAGAATGACTACGCTTGCGACGGGGCTGTATCGGTACCAACTTATAGTTTCGGAGCCGGGGTCGGAAGCGTCGGGGGATTATCCCATATTGTTCGCGGGGCTTTATATCTGTATGCTTCCCGTATTCGTGCTTTTCGCCTTTTTCAGCGATAAACTTATGCAAAATATAAATATAGGCGGCTTGAAGGGCTGAAACCTTTTAAGCGACAAATTCACGCAAAATATCAATATGGGCGGCTTAAAAAGGCTGACTGTACGATATATTTTAAATCAAAAAAAATTTGGAGGAAAAAACCTATGAAGAAAATTTTCAACTCAATTCTGGCGATCTGTCTTGCGTCGGCGTTTTCCGTTCTCGCGGTATCCTGCGGCGGACAAACGGGCGACGACGACAAGCAAAGCGACACGACTACGCCCGCCGATTATACTTCGGAATTTACGCCCGACGAGATCGACGAGAGCCTTACCGGTAATCTTTCGATAAGATTTTACAGAAAGGGCTTCGGCGCGGGCTATATCAACAGTTTGGTCGCGGCGTTCAAGACCAAATATCCCAACGTTTCGGTTTCGTCGAGCGCGGTAACCACGGCGGTATCCATTTTCGGCGAAGCGGTGGGCGGTATCGAGGATAAATACGATATATTCATCACCGAAACTTCGTCGTCGACGCTTATCGGTTACGTCGATATGTTCGAAAGTTTAAACGACGTTTACGCTTACACCAACCAAAACGAAAGCGTGAAGATCGAAGATAAACTCGAAGATATCCACAAGATGAATTTCAGCACGGCGAGCGGAAAATATTACGCCGTACCCGTGTATAACGCGACCTACGGCTTGGTCTATAACAGCGACTATTTAGAGGACGGCGAAATTCCTTATACCACCGACGAATTTATAACTTTGCTCCGCAGTTTGAGGACGAGCGTGGGCGGGAGTTTCTATCCTCTGGCGGTGTCGGGCGGCGATTCTTCCTACTATTGGAAATTTATGTATTCGACCTGGTTCGCGCAGTACGAAGGGCTTGAAAATTACACTCAGATGCAGAAGGGCAGGATATTAAAGGACGGCGAGTACGTCGTCGATCCCTCTTCGGCTTACTTAGAGGGCGGACTTAAAGCGATGCAGGCTTGCGAAGATATTTTGTGGCTGGATAACGGCTTCGTCAATAAGCAGTCGGTAGGGCGCGACGCTCTTACCGCGCAGAAAGACCTTATAACCAACTCTGCGGCGTTCGTATATACGGGATCGTGGCTGTTAAACGAAATGGCGACCACTTTCGCCAAATACGAAATAGACGACGTAAGCAATATAAGGATGATGAAAGTACCCGTATTAAGCGCGATCGTCGAAAAGTGTCCGTCAATATCTGACGACGCCGAACTTTCGGCTCTCATAAAGGCGATCGACCAAGGATCGAAAGAACTCGGCGGCGCGGGGTACGAAGTTACCCAAGCCGATTTCGACAAGATCTACGAAGCCCGTAATTTCGTGTATACGGGAGTAGATTGCTGTAACGCGGTAATACCCACCATCGCGAAGAATAAAGAACTTGCGAAAACCTTCCTTAAATTTATGCTTTCCGACCACGGCGCCAAGGCTTTGGTAATGTCCAAAGTCGGCTGCGCAAGCCCCATAAAGAACTTCGATTGTACCGACGCGCTCGGAAATATAGAGCCGTTTTTAAAGGACGTCTACGGATTTATGCTCAATAACGTCAAATTCGGCAATTTAGGTAAGGATATGGCGATATCCCCCTATTGTACGGACGAAATAAAGGTCGCCGGCTCTATCGAAAAGCAATTCTGTTCGCCTAACGTTACCGACAGAACGAGGGCGGTAGATTCCTATAACGCCAAAAAGACCACCTGGACGGCGAATAACAACCGCAAGTTCTACGAAGAGATGAACAAAGCGGGATACGAAGTGTAAGCATAAAAATCTACCGCAAAAACGGTAAATAAATAAAAAGGAGAAAAATATGAGAAAATTCAAACTTGCGATGGTTTCTATACTTTCCTGTCTTGCTCTCGTTTGTCTTTTCGCCTGCGGTTCGTCGTCGGGCAAAAAGGACGATAAGACGGATAGCGGAAACCTTCCCACAATGGGCTTAAAAGTCCTCAGTACTGGAAACGTTACCTTTGAAACGGTAAACGGCGCCGACTACTACGGGG
>JAFVCP010000027.1 GCA_017479185.1 Clostridia bacterium | reverse complement strand
GGTTTCGGCGATCTGCGATTTGATAGAGGAAACGCGAGATTTTATCTCGTCGGGATTGCCCGCGCCGTCGATGATAACGGTATTGTCTTTATCGACTTTGATTTGTCCGGCTCTTCCGAGCATATCGGGAGTAACGTCTTTAAATTCGATCCCGAGTTCCGAAGAAACTACTTGACCGCCGGTAAGGATCGCGATATCTTCGAGCATTGCTTTTCTTCTGTCCCCGAATCCGGGAGCCTTTACGGCAACGCAGTTGAACACGCCTTTAAGTTTATTGACGACGAGCGCGGCAAGCGCGTCGCCTTCAACGTCTTCGGCGATTATGAGAAGTTTTTGTCCTTGTTGAGCGATCGGTTCGATAACGGGTAAAATTTCCTGAATCGAAGAGATCTTTTTATCGGTGATCAATATCACGGGATTATCGTAAACGGCAACCATTTTATCCGTATCGGTTACCATATAAGCGGAAGCGTATCCTCTGTCGAAACTCATACCGTCGACGGTAGTGAGTTCGGTTTTCATCGTTTTGCTTTCCTGAATGGTAATAACGCCGTCTTTTCCGACTTTTTCCATCGCTTCGGAAATGAGTTCGCCGACCGTTTCGTCGCCTGCGGAAATAGATGCGACTTGGGCGATCGAAGTTTTAGATTCAACGGGTTTACTTATCTTTTTAAGTTCGTCGACGGCAACGTCTACGGCTTTTTGTATTCCTTTTTTCAATACGATCGGATTAGCGCCCGCGGCAAGATTTTTAAGACCTTCTTCTATCATTGCCTGCGCTAAAACGACGGCGGTAGTAGTGCCGTCGCCGGCGACGTCGTTGGTTTTCGTCGAAACTTCTTTGACGAGTTGAGCGCCCATATTTTCAAACGGATCGGCAAGTTCGATCTCTTTAGCGATCGTAACGCCGTCGTTGGTAATGAGGGGGGCGCCGTATTTTTTATCGAGAACGACGTTTCTTCCCTTGGGACCTAAAGTGATTTTTACAGTATCTGCAAGCGTATTTACGCCCGCTTCCAATGCCTTTCTGGCTTCTTCTCCGTATTTGATTTGCTTACCCATAAATTTGATTCTCCTTTTATTCGATTATTGCTATAACGTCCGATTGACGAATGACGGAAAATTCTTCTCCGCAAGCCTTAACTTTTGTTACGGCGTCGGCGGGGAATACCACCGTATCTCCCTCTTTTACGACCATTACGATATCCTTACCGTAAAGGCTACCGCCTGTTCCTACAGCCGAAACTTTTGCGACCGTGTATTTATTCTCTGCGGCGGAAGGAAGGATAAATCCACTCTTCGTCGTTTCTTTTTTGTCTTCTGTGTCAACGACTAAATTGTCGAATAACGGTTTAAATTTCATATTTGCCTCCGTATTATTTTTGTAGTCAATCTTTTAGCACTCTCGCCTTTCGATTGCTAATACTATTATATCCTTTCTGCTAAATTTGTCAATAGTTTTATGTAAAAAAATGGAAAAATTTTTAAAATTTTTTTTAATTTTTGACATTTTTGAAAATATCGGTAAATTTATTGCCTAATTTTACAAGTTATGATAAAATATAAACGGGAGATAATTATGGATAAATGGGATAAAAGATTTCTTGATATGTCGGAACTCGTCGCGACCTGGTCGAGTTGTTTTCAGCCTAACAGGCAGATCGGCGCCGTTATCGTGAAAGATAAGAGGATAATGACTACGGGTTATAACGGAGCGCCGAGCGGCGTTGAAAGTTGTAAAAGCAAAGGATATTGTTTAAGAAGGCAACTTTCTATTCCGAGCGGAACTCAACTTGAAACCTGTTACGCCGTACACGCGGAAGAAAACGCTATTTGTCAAGCGGCGAAACTCGGTATTTCGGTCGACGGCGGAACTTTATATTGTACTCATCAACCTTGCGTCGTGTGTTGCAGAATGATGATAAACGCGGGAATCAAAAGAGTGGTTTACAAATACGGCTATCCGAGCGAATTTTCTCTAAAACTTTTCGCGGAAGCGGGGGTAGTCGTCGAACAATTAAATAACGAAGAATAAAAGGAGTTATATATATTATGAATACCAATCCCATCGTAACTTTTGAGATGAAAAACGGAGATAAATTTTACGTTGAACTTTATCCGGACGTCGCTCCGAATACGGTAAACAATTTTATTTATCTTGTCAACAAGGGTTTTTATAACGGACTTATTTTCCATAGGGTGATCGAAGGATTTATGATCCAGGGCGGAGATCCTAAGGGAAACGGAACGGGCGGCCCGGGATACTCGATAAGGGGAGAATTTTCCAGAAACGGATTTAAAAACGATTTTCCCCATAAAAGAGGAGTTATATCCATGGCGAGATCCATGATGCCGAACAGCGCCGGTTCTCAATTTTTCATTATGCACGCCGACGCGCCTCACTTAGACGGTCAGTACGCTTCTTTCGGAAGAGTTATCGACGGT
>JAFVCP010000026.1 GCA_017479185.1 Clostridia bacterium | reverse complement strand
CAAAGCCGCGAGGCCTATCGATACGCCCGCTTGCGGAATAAGCGCAAGACCGAGATAATTCCTGACTTTTTTGTCTTTTTTCGTAACTTGACAGCCGAGATACGCGCCTATATATTTTCCGATTATCCTCACGAGGAAGTAAAGCACCCCGATGAGGAGTATGGGAGAACCGTTTATCGCGCTCTTAACGTCGACCAAAACGTCGAGCCTGAATTTTACGCCCGACAACACGAAAAACAACAAAAGTATTGGGGGATTGAAATAATTCAACTGTTTAAAGAGTTTTTCCTCGTCCGTGGTTTTTATATACACCGTACACATCCCAATACAGGCAAGAAGGGGCGAAACTCCGAGCGCCGCGCCGATACCGCAGATAGCGAAAAGGAGCGCGACCGAAACAATGAGCCTGTTATCCGTCGAACGCTTGAACATAAGCAATTTTAAAAGAAGCCCGAATAGCGCGCCGACCACTATCATAAGAAGGTTTAAAAGAAGGGGCGTTAAAACGCTTTCCGCCGAAAACTGCCCGCTAAGCGAAGCGAGCGCGACGGAGATAGCCAAACTGAACGCGAGAAGGCTCACTACGTCGTCCAACGCGACGACGGACAACAGCGTATCGACGAAATCGCCCTTCGCGCCCGTCTGACGAATGGTCATCAGAGTGGATGCGGGCGCGGTCGCCGAAGCGAGCGCCGCGAGTATTATCGAAAAAGGAAGCCCCAAACCCAAAATAAAATAAGTAAGAACGAACACTACTACGGAAGCGATAAGCGCTTCGAACAAGGTTATCACGACGACTTTCGTTCCGTTTCGCTTTATGGTCGAGAACCTGAAAAATTCGCCGACGCCGAAAGCGATAAACGCAAGGGCTATATCCGATATAAAGTCCATACCCTCGACTATCGGCTTGGGAATAAAGTCGAAACAATAAGGTCCTATTATAACGCCGGCGAGGATATACGCCGTAACGTTCGGCAATTTTAAGAGTTTGGTGATTCTCGTCATACCAAACCCCGCCATAAGCATTATAGCGACCGATATTATAACGGCTGAGATCGAATTTGCGCCGCCGATCTTGTCATAAAGAGCAGAAAGCATTTTTCCCCTGTTACGAAAAATTTAAGACCGCCCTTGCAAACTAACGCAAGGACAGCCGTAAAAATTAAATATGGTATATTATACTATCGAAGTTACCGTTTGTCAATAGTAAATCGAAAATATTTTTATTTTTTTCATTTTTTTGAGCGTTTTTTACTCTTTTAATACAAAAAACGAGCGTTTTGATAACTTTTTTAAGCGATGCAGGTCAAGAATAAAACCAACCGCGCTCCAAGCATCGTCTTTTATTCTCTTTTCGGCGTGTTGAAGGGTCGGGATCATTCTTGTCAGACATATCAAAGAAGATAGAAAGGCATTTCCTCTTCGCCGAGCCGTTTTATCGCCTCGAACTTCTTCTCGTGAATATCGTCCGCCGCGGTTTTCTTCCCGAATTTATCAAGTTCGCTTTTGACGCTCTTCGCGCCGCGTTCCAACACGACCGCCTTTACAGTCTTTTCTCCGAGCGCTTTCAACGCCGTTATCCTCTTCGCTCCGTCGACTACTTTTACCCCGCTTTTATCCTTGGCAAGCACTACCGGAACGATCACTCCGTAATTTTTTACGGATTCGATCATTTCGTCGCAAGGCGTTTCCTTAAAAACGAGGTTTTCGATCTCGAAATCGACGACAGCGTTTACCGTCTGTTCCTTTTCAGTCGTTTTTGACTTGGCGGAAACCGCCCTTTGCAAACTTCCTTTTCCTACCGACATTTTTTCTCTCCTTAAATTTTATTTAATATCTCGTCGGCAAGCGCCGCGTATTCGCCCGCGCTCCTCGACGACTTTTTATATCCTCCGACGGGTTTCGAATCGTCCTGCGCCCATTCGACCGAACTGTCCGTATGTATGACCTGATCGAAAACCCTTATCCCTTCCGTCGAACGAAGGGTTTCGAGGGTTTGCTTGAAATAATTTTTTCTTCCGTCGACTTTGGTTACTATTACACCCAAAAGCGAAAGATCGGGGTTTATCTCCCTGACGCTTTCGATAAATTCGAACATATTCGCAAGCCCGAACAATCCCCACGGACTCGCTTCTACCGGTAGGGCGATATAATCGGACGCGACGAGCAAATTCATTACCCAACACCCGAGCGTCGGGGGCGCGTCTATCAGAACGTAATCGTATATCCCCTCTTCGACTATCGGCGAAAGCGTCTTTCTCATTATGCTTTCTCTCTGCCACTTTGTGAAAAGTTCGAATTCTATCGAACTCATTAAAGTAGACGAAGGAATAAGATCGACGTTTTCGTATCTCGTCTTAACGATACAATCCTTTACGTTTCCGCCGTTTTTGACCAAATTATAGAGATTGCGATCGCTTTTGGCGAACTCCAACGCCTCGTCCTCGTTAAAATAGGACAAAGTGAGATTGAGTTGCATATCGCCGTCGATCATAAGGACTTTTTTGCCCCTTTCACCGAAGGCGTAAGCAAGGCTCGCGCAGGTCGTCGTCTTTCCGCTCCCGCCTTTATTGTTCGCGAAACAAATAACTTTTGTTTTCATCTTATCTCCTCCGGGTAAAGACATCTGACGCCCTCTTCCTTAAACCGTTCGAGCCAATCTTCGGGCGGTTTAACGTCGGTTACTATCGCGTCGACGTCGGTAAATTTACCGACCACGTTGAACGCGATCCTGTTGAATTTACTGCTGTCTACGGCGAGAATCCTCTTATCGCAATGACCTATCATCGTCCTTTTCGTAAAGGCGTGAAGGTCGTTGGAATCGGTTATTCCTCTGTCTATATCGAACCCCTTACAGGATATTACCGAAAAATCCGAATGGACGCTCGATATCATCGTATCGGCGTGATTGCCGACGAGAGCGAGGCTCTCTTCGCCCAAAAGTCCGCCCGTACAGAATATTTTCCAGGTCTTTTGGTCTTTGAGTTCGATGAGTATCTCGATCGAGTTGGTAATTATGGTCATATTCCTGCGTTCTTTCAATTTTTTCGCGATAAAATACGCCGTCGACGAACAGTCGAGCATAACGCTCGCCCCGTCTTCTATCATTCCGGCGACTATTTCCGCTATCTTCTGTTTCCCGACGACGTTAGTCCTCTTCCTTACCGCGAGCGGCATATCGTTCTGGGCGTTTTCGTTTAAAACAGCCCCGCCGTACGCCTTTACTATAAGCCCTTCTTTTTCGAGTTTTTCGAGATCCCGCCTTATCGTTTCTTCGGAAACCGAAAACATTTTCGAAAGTTCGCCTACAACCACTTTCTTTTCGGTTTGCAATATCGAAAGTATTCTGTTTTTCCTTTCAACGGCAAGCATTTTACACCCCGCTCAATTATTTTTAAAAAAATTGCAAATCGAGATTGGTTTGCAATTTTTGTCTTTTACGAATTTTAAAGTATTTTATCTATTAGTTTTTTATCCGGTCTTGCGATCACCGCGCTGTCTAAAAGCATTCCGCTCGGCATCACTATATCTTTGGCTCTCTCTATCGCCGCGTCGACAGCCGCGACTTCTCCGGTAAGCATACAGTACGATTTGCCGCACATTCCCCTCGCGAGCCTTATCTCGATGAGTTTCACGTCCGAAGTCTTTACCGCGTTGTCCGCCGCGACTATTATCTGCGCGGCGTCGAAAGTTTCCAATACACCGAGCGAATTGACCTCGGCTATTTCGGTCGTTCCGACTATCGCGGGGAATATCGAGGGGTCGGGATTTCCGAGTACGAAACTGTCGATAAGTTGAAGTTCGAACGTCGCCTTCGCGTTATCCACCGCCGCCCTTACGGCGCTGAGTTCTCCCGTTATTATTGAAATATATTTTCCCGGACAGACCGTCTGCGCCTCTATTATATCTACGTCTGCGGTCTTTACCATAAGATCGGTCGCGGTTACGCCCGCGGAAACCGTCTTATATTCCACCATTCCTATCGCTTTACTCAT
>JAFVCP010000025.1 GCA_017479185.1 Clostridia bacterium | reverse complement strand
ATTCCTTTTTAATCTAAATAGAGAAGGGGCGGTTTTTACCCGTCCCTTCTCTATTTGGAGCTGATAACGGGATTTGAACCCGTGACCTCGTCCTTACCAAGGACGTGCTCTACCTGCTGAGCCATATCAGCGCCATATTCTCGCCTAACTGTCGTCGACTTTTTATATTCTATCATATCTTTTTAAAAAAAACAACTTTTTTAAACATATTTTTAAAATTTTTTTATTTTATGTTTCTTTATTCGCTTTATCGGTAATAATTATGTAACGGAGGTATTTTTATTATGTTTTTCTTCGGTTTTACCATCGGAGTGTTTGTCGGCGCAAATTTCGGCCTCGTCCTCTTTGCTCTTATTAAAACTTCTTCAAGCGAAAAATATAGCGATAAGACGCTTACAAATAAAACGAACGTTCGCTCAGAAATTTAGTTTTTTCTTAAAAAGGTTTATTTCTCTGTTTTTTCTACCCGAGTTTTTTAAATTCCTTTCTGAGTCTGCCAACTATCTTCTTTTCAAGTCGGGATATGTAACTTTGCGATATTCCGAGATAATCGGCGACCTCTTTTTGCGTCATCTCTTCGTTTCCGTCAAGCCCGAATCTCATACTCATTATTTGTCTTTCACGATCGGAAAGTTTTCTTATCGCGCTCTTTAACATTTCTTTTTCCACGTCCGATTCTATACCTTTATAGACGACGTCGTTATCTGTTCCCAAAACGTCCGACAAGAGCAATTCGTTTCCTTCGTAATCTACGTTTAAAGGTTCGTCCAAAGAAACTTCGCCCTTGATCCTTACTATTCGCCTTAAATACATAAGTATTTCGTTTTCGATGCATCTCGAAGCGTAAGTAGCAAGTTTAATGTTTTTTTCGGCGTTAAAGGTATTTACAGCCTTTATAAGCCCTATCGTACCTACCGAAATAAGGTCGTCGAGTTCAACTCCCGTATTGTCGAATTTCCTCGCGATATAGACCACCAACCTTAAATTGTGTTCGATGAGTTGTTGTCTTACCCCCTCTTCGCCGCGCGTAAGACGGCTCAACAATTCCTGTTCCTCATCGGGAGTATAAGGCTTGGGCAGAGCCTCCGCTCCCGATAAATAATGTATTTCGTTTCTCTCCCCGAAAAATATCTTTTTAATTATCTCTACTACTTTATTCACTTCTATCCCTCCATTCACGCCATCGACGAATTCAGTATAAGATCGTACTCCCCTCCGTCTGAAAATTCCTTCGGGGAAAACCCAATCATTACGTTATATATTGTATTCGGACTTTGTCCGTTATATATCTGAATTTTATCTAATTTATAAATTTGCATCGCGCTTTTTCCGCCTACCGTACTGAAAATCATAACCTCTCCGTCGCTTCCGAGGAGCATTCCCTTATTTCTCATATCTTCGGCGATCTTAGGCGAACACAATATGATGGGCGCGCCCGTTCTCTTATGAAAAAGTCTGTTGCCGCTGTCTATAAATCCGCTCAACTCAATTTTTTCCCCGTTCGCTTCTATCGTACATTTTCTTAAAAAGGGAGATATTTCGCGTTTGCGATATATTTTGACTATGATCCTTTCGCTTATCCAAAATACCGAAAAGGCTATCGCCAATACCGCTCCGAGCGAAATTTCCGCGTTGTAAGAAAAATCGAGGGCGTTAAAATCTTTACCTATAAAATAAAACACCGCCGCCGTCGCCCCGCCGAATAAAAAAGTAAAAAATAAAAACGCGTGAAAACATAAAACGTATTCGCGTACAGTTCTGAACCGCCCCGACAACAAAGCCAAAAGGGCGCCCGTAATTATTTTAACGACGTATAAAAAACCGTTGCTCAAATTAAAAAGAGGCAATACGACGGCGATCGCAGCGCCGATACACGCCGCAAAAAAAATAGGCAGATTTTTATTTTCAAGTTTCAGGCTTTTTCTCGCCAACTTCAACAGAAGAAAATCTATCGCAAGATTATCTATTATCGCGTATTCTATATAAACTTCCATATATCCGATTATAGATTATTTTATAAGACTAATTTTCGAATTTTTTGAAAGTTTTTTCCTGTTTTTGTCGTTTTGGAAAAGCGCGCGAAAAAGGCGTTGCATTTTTGCAACGCCTTAAATTTATTTTGCGATTTTAAAAATACTTTTTCAGTATGTTTTTCATCTCTTCAGACTTCGCTATCATATCCTTGGCAAGCGCCAACTGACACCTGCTTCTTACGAGATTATGATCGTCGAAATTCACGCTGAAATATTTATCTCCGTTTAAATAATCGGTCAAAAACCGCATTCCGCACTCGATAGTCATCGTGATCGCGCCGAGATGAAGAGTATTTTTTTCGTTTTCGGAAAGAGAAGATCCGACTTCTGACACAAAACCTTTTCCGAACGCCTCGTATTTCTTAAAATCGAGAGCGACTTTAGATATATCCCTCTCGTCTTCTTCACACGTATTCGCGTTAAAACGCACCGCGTCGCCGAAATCGAACCCTATAAGCCCCGGCATTACGGTATCGAGGTCTATTACCGCCCGATAAACCAAACTGTCCTTATCGAAAAGCACGTTATTGCACTTCGTGTCGTTATGCGTAACTTTAAGAGGCAATTCTCCCCTCTTTTGCATACGATACATTTGCGTCGCAATATCTTCAAGCGACAGATAATCGTCGACTTCCCGTCCGACCTCGCGCAGCCTTGAAACGCCGTCCTCTTCTATCGCGCGTTTAAAAGCGTCGTATCTCATTATCGTATTATGAAAATGCGGAATAACGATATTGAGATCTTTCGCGTTAAAATCGCTCAGGTATCTTTGAAATTCGCCGAACGCTTTACCCGACTCTTCCAAAACGAACAGATCTTCGGTCGAATTGAAGGTAACCGTATTTTTAATGTATTTACTGCACCGCCAAAAATATTCGTCTTTGTCTACGAAATAATTTATTCCCTCTTTCGTATTAAGAAAATACACCGTATTATATTCGTTCAACCCGACTTTCGCCGCGATATGCGAAGTAACTTTCGCTATATTTTCCATAACTTCCACGGGGTTTTTAAAAACGTAAGTATTTATCCTCTGCAAGACGTAATCGTATTCCCCGTCGCCTTCTTCAACGCGTATGCCGTAAGTCAGATTTATATGACCGTTAGTCAGTTTTTTTATTTCTTTTATTTTGCCCGATATTCCGAAAATATTACAAAGCGCCTTTATTTTTTCATCAATCATTCTCTAAACCTTAGGATTAACATACCTCATCAATAGTTTCCGAAAAGTTGTCTTTTTTGCCCTTTTCACCAACCGTTCGCTCGTGGTACGTATAGCAAGACTTCGCTCGCGCTTGGTAAAAATCATCAAAAAATACACTCTTTTCGGTGCTTGCATTTTGAGGGGCAAGAAAGCGCGTCGAAGTTAAAGATAAATTATAGAATAACATACCCGTTAAGGCGAGGCAAACGACCGAAGTTGTGCTCGCCGTACTACGAGGGCGTTTAACGAAGCAGTAACCGCTTTATTACCCCTCAAAAAAACTATTGATAGGGTATGTTAATCCTAAAATCAAGTTTATCATAAAACGACTTTTTAGTCAATCGATATTTAATTTTTTTACGGCTAAGAACTATAGTGCTAAACAGTCTTTTATTCCCGCCTCTTACTATATTATGCTTAAAATTTGCCGATTGGAACAAAATAAAGGAGATTTTCAGCGGTTCCGCGACTAAGGAAATTCGACCTCGTAAACGTCTTCGAAAAATATCTTTTTATCTACCACGCGAATATACTTCATCGTAAAATCGAGTTCGGAAATAATTCCGTCTTTTTTCGCGTAACCGTCTTTATCGTAATAAGTTACCTCGACTCTCATTCCCTTTTTTATTCGCCTTACCTTATCGTTAAGAATTTCCATTTGCTCTTCTGACAGTTCTTTTTTCGGTTCGATAGTCTTTTGCTGTTCCGAAATCATCGATCTGAACCCGTCGAGCGCGTCGAAAGGCATAAACTGTCTGGCTCGCTCTTCTCTGCTCATTCTGTTATTCTTCACCGCCGTTATGCCCTCCTATAAGTTTATTTCTCTCGATACCGGTCGCCTTCTTTTCAAAACTTACTCCTCTCATTATCGAGTTTTTACCGAATTTTCTTTTTATATCTATAACCGCCTTGATACTTTTTTTCTCTTTTATTTCTCCTTTTTTATCTCTCAAAAGATCGTCGATCAGATCCGTATCGTCGACCAAATTGTTGAGTCCGACTGAAATTTTCCTTATTTTCCTATCTCTATTTACTGTTTTTTCATAATATTCTTTGAATTTTTCAATGATTTTAACGTACGAATCGGTATGAATATTCATCTTTTCGGTTCCACCGTCCGAAGCGACGGAAGTATCCGAATATCCAACCGAAAGAGAAATAGAATCGGTCGCGTATCCCTTTTCGATCAGTTCCGTAACGAGAAGATCTACCATTTCTATCATAACGGTATACGCTTCATCGTAATTATAGTCTTCGAAAAGTATCTGACTGTTGGAGATCGATTTGGTCGAAGGTCTGTACTTTCGTATATCCTCGAGAGTACAAGGTTCGACGCCATGAGCGTGATCTATAAGAAATTCGGCGTTTACTCCGAACTCCTTATACAAGGCGTCTTCGTCGGCAAGCGCAACTCCGCGCAGATCAAAAATTCCGAGTTTTTCAAGTCTTTTCGCTATTCCGTTTCCGATATTCCATATATCGGTTATAGGTCTGTGTTCCCATATCTCCATTTTGAATTTTTCTTCGTCGAGCCAACCCATAAAATCCGGGGATTTTTTCGCGGTTATATCGAGAGCCACCTTGGTGAGAAAAAGATTAGTGCCTATTCCGACGCTTGCAACCAGCCCCAATTCTTCGCGAATTTTTCCTATAAGAGTTTTCGCCAGATCCTTCGCCGTCGTTTCGTAAAGTTTAACGTATTGCGTAACGTCGATAAAACATTCGTCGATAGAATAAACGTAAATATCTTCCGAACTTATATATCTTAAATAAATTTTATATATTTCAGCCGAATATTTCATATAAAGTTTCATCCTCGGCTTCGCGATCGCATACTCCACCCCGGACGGTATTTCGGATAATCTGCATCTGTTTCTTATCCCGAGCGCTTTCATTGCCGGCGTTATAGCAAGACACACCGCGTTTTTTCCTCTGTCCTTATCGGCGACGACGAGATTTGCGGTCAAAGGATCGAGATCCCTTTCCACGCTTTCAACAGACGCGTAAAAAGATTTTAAATCTATACACAAATAAATTCTATTATCCATTCTTCCTCGAATTTACGGCTTTTTCAAACTTTATACTTATATTATTTGACATTACTTATATTTTAACACATTATTTCGTAAATGTAAACGTTTGTTTGCGTGTTTGTCAATAATTTTTTTTATCGACGCGACCGCTTGTCCGTAATTCGAGCGGCGCCTATTATATAAACGCCGTTCGCGGAAATTTTTACTCCTCGTCAGACGCCTCTTTTATCGTCGGGGGTTCGCATAGGCGTACCAAAATCGCGTCGTCGCCTATTCGCTCGACGCATTTAAAAGAAATTATGAGTTCGCTTCCTCCAAAAAATGAATTTTTCTTTCCCGGCGCTATAATTCCGTTTATTTTTCCTTCCGGAAAGGAAATTACCATATCGGTTATTTTACCGAGATCCTTGCCATCCTCAATATTGATAATATTTTTCTTTTTAAGTTCGCTTAAATTAAATTCCATACGCGCTCCGATACATTTTACCTGATAAATATATATTGTCTTATTTGAGAATTTATACTTGAAACGCTTTACTTTCGCCGCGAATAGATATAAAATATATTTATGAAAAAATTGATAGTCGCGTCGAGAAACAAAGGAAAACTCAAAGAAATTTCAGAGATCTTAAAAGATTTTTACGAAGTGGAAAGTATGGACGAAGCGGGCTTTGCCGTCGATATCGAGGAAAACGGCAAGACCTTTTACGAAAACTCCCTTATAAAGGCGCGTACCGTTTCTCTCGCTTTACGTTGCGACGCCCTCGCCGACGACAGCGGTCTTTGCGTCGACACCCTCGGCGGCGCTCCGGGGATCTATTCAGCAAGATACGGCGGTATTCACGGCGACGATAAAAACAACAGAAAAGTTTTACTCGAAAACCTCGAGGGCGTTACCGATCGTTCCGCTAAATTCGTAAGCAGCGTTGTGATTCACACTTCTGACGGTCGAATCATTGAAGGCTATGGCGAAACGACCGGCAAAATTGCGACCGAAGAGATCGGGGAAAACGGCTTCGGTTACGATAATATATTTATTTCCGACGACCTCGGTAAATCCTTCGGGATCGCTTCCGACGAAGAAAAAAATTCGGTAAGCCACAGGTACAGAGCGCTTAAAAATTTATTGGAACAACTATGAAAAAAATCGTGGCGTTATCCGACTCGCACAAAAACTTAAAAGCGATAACTTCAATAGCGGAGATTATGGACGAGAGCGATCTCGTCATTCACCTCGGCGATCACTACGACGATATGGATCTTTTCTCGACAATGCTTCAAGACAAACTCGTCAGAGTTCACGGAAATTGCGATTACGGAATAAATAAGGAAGTCGTCAAAGAAGTAGAAGGTCGTAGGTTTCTCATAACCCACGGCGATCTTTACTCGGTCAAAGAAGGACTTGAAAAATTGAAAAACAGAGCCAAAGATTTAGGCTGCGATACCGTCCTATACGGTCATACTCATAAAAGCGCTATAATAGAATCCGAAGGAATACTTTTTATAAATCCCGGTAATATGACTGCTTACGGCGGACAAAAAAGTTACGCTTATATAGTAGTAAACGGCAAAAAAATTACAGCCGTAATAAACGAAAACGGAATTAAAAAAATAATTTAAAAAAAATTTAAAAAAAGACTGAAAAACATTTGACAATTAAATATAATTTTGCTAAAATATTCAAGCATTGTGAATGAGGTGCGGGTGTAGTTCAATGGTAGAACACCAGCCTTCCAAGCTGGTTGCGTGGGTCCGATTCCCATCACCCGCTCCAAAATTTTTTTGGGGTTCTACCAAAACTTTTTTTATGTTAATGCGCCTGTAGCTCAGCTGGATAGAGCACCGCCCTTCTAAGGCGGGTGTCAGGGGTTCGAATCCCTTCAGGCGCGCCAAGCGATGGCGGGAGTAGCGCAGTTGGTTAGAGCGTCAGATTGTGGTCCTGAAGGTCGTGGGTTCGACTCCCATCTCCCGCCCCACTAATTTATTGGGGTGTCTCCAAGCGGTAAGGCACCGGATTTTGATTCCGGGATTCGTAGGTTCAAATCCTGCCACCCCAGCCAAAAAAATTAAATATGGTCCATTAGCTCAGGAGGTAGAGCACATGACTTTTAATCATGTCGTCCGGGGTTCGAGT
>JAFVCP010000024.1 GCA_017479185.1 Clostridia bacterium | reverse complement strand
GAGGTTATAGAGCGATTTGCTTATAAAAAATAAAAACGGTCGTTTTTACCGAATGGTAGAAACGACCCTTTCTATTATGAAAATATTTTGGTAAAGCGGCGAGATGCCGCTTTTTTATTCAAATACTTTTTTTGATCTTATTTTCGACGAGGGAGAGGATTTCGCCAATATCCGAATTCAGACAAATAGACCGATCGGCGATTTGTTCCGGACAAGCGGCTTCTCCGTAGTTTACGCAGACGTAAGTTGCGTTTTCGTTGGCGTAGGTCATTCTCCAAAAGGGATATTTTATAATGACGGGCGTATTTCCGCCCACGCCGAGTTCCAAAAATACGACCTTTCCTTTCGCGTGTTTTTTGATAAAAGCCTCGTATCTTTGGCTTGCTTTACGCCATCCTTCGTCCTCTACGAAGGTGTCGTCGGAGCGTAAATTCATACTCATCGGTCTACCGCAAACGGGGCATACGGGGATAAGTTCGCTCGGTATTTTCATATCTTTTTGCCGCGCGTACATTTCCTTTATTATCTCTTCGTTATCGTAGGTCTTTTTATGACAGGGCTTACTGCATTGAAAAAGACCGTAATCGCCTTGCGTGTAAAATAGCCTTTCCTTATCGAACCCGTTTTTCTGAAAACAATGATCGACGTTAGTGGTCAGAACGAAATAATTTTTATCTTTAATTATGCCGAAAAGCCTCTTATAGGCGGGTTTTGGAGCGTCTGTATAGCGATTTATATAAACGTATCGCGACCAATACGCCCACGTTTCTTCGGGTGTGTCGTAAGGATAAAAGCCGCCCGAATACATATCTTTAAATCCGTATTTCATTTCGAAATCGTGGAAATTTTCGTGAAATCTTTTTCCGCTGTATGAAAATCCCGCGGAGGTCGAAAGCCCCGCGCCCGCTCCGACGATAACGGCGTCGGCTTCCCGTAATACTTTTACCGTTCTTTCTATTTTGTCGTTTAAGTTTATTTCTTCCATTATAGATCTCCTTATTCGTTTTCCGGTTTAAACCTATGTATTCATCGTTTTAAAATAAACTTGTCTGTAAATTTGCAAAACTTTTTTGTTTCGCCTCGGTTATAACGTCGTCCTTTTCGAGGTTGCCTACCAAAAAAGGGGATCTGTCGTCGTGTCTTTTCATATTGTTTAAGACGTTTTTTGCGTCGGCGTTAGCGTAACAGTATTTGCAGAGGTGTCCGCAACTATCGTAACACCCTATATCGTTTCCGAGCAGACAATCGCAAACGCTTCTTTGGCTGCGTTTAACGGGAACGTCGAGGGTAATGCCGATCGCTCTTTCGATAACCGATCTCGTCTGACAACCCGAAACGTCTATTCCGTATTCTTTCAGATGAGTTCCCTCGCAGCAAGTCCTTATGGTGATACCGTTTTCCCTTGCTATTTCGGCGAGTTTTTTACCCAAAGATCTTTGTTCTTCCGCGTCGGGAGAATAAATGCCGGGCGCGTTGCGTTTGACCTTTTCGTACAGGTCGAGAAAACTCAAAACGCACGAATCGGTATACCCTTTTAACTTTTCGGCGATTTTTCGGAAGGCTTCGAGGTGTTTTTCTTCATTAAATCCTTCTCCGTAAAAAACGGGATCGTATCGCCAACCTATCGCTTTCGGTCCGACCCGTTCCGAAATGATTTTAAACGCGTCTATGACCGAATTTTTATCGGGAACGCGCGGTTCTATATTTTTACCGTAAGGAGTTATGGTTATAAACCAAAACTGTCTGTAAGCGTTAAGTTCGTTCAGCCTCGGCAAAATGGGCGCGGGGTTTTTCGTGCAAAAAGTTATACAATCGACTATCTCCGGGTTTAATGCGTATCTCGTTACCTGATGATAATAGTAGGGGTTTCTTACCAAAACGAAGCCCTCTTTTATTCTATTTAAAAACCAATCGGAATAAAAAGCGGGTATATCTGTTCTCATTCCCGTTGAAATTATCATAAATTTTCTCCCGCCCTCTCCGCGAGGAGTTTTTGGTAAATTTCAAGATCGGTATCCTTAAAAACGTTGAATATTACTTTCATTTCGTAATTATCTTTTTCGAGGAGATCCGAAACCGTCGACACCGCTATTTCGGCGGCTTCTTTGTTCGGGAAATGAAATTCCCCCGTCGAAATACAACAAAACGCGAGAGATCTTAAGCCGTATTCTTTCGCAAGCGCAAGACAGGATCTGTAACACGACGCGAGTTGTTCTTTATGCTTTTCGGTAAGTTTATCGGAAACTATCGGTCCGACGGTGTGTAAAACGAACTTGCTCGGAAGGTTATACGCCTTGGTTATTTTCGCGCTTCCGGTAGGCTCTTCCGTCCGTTGACGACGCATTATATCATAGCACTCTTTTCGTAACCGTATTCCGGCGAAGGTGTGGATAGCGTTGTCGATACAGGCGTGGCAAGGAGCAAAACAGCCGAGCATTTGGGAGTTCGCGGCGTTTACGATACCGTCTGCCTTTAAGGTGGTAATATCTCCCTGCCAAACTGTCAATCCCCGCGTATAGGTCAGTTTTTCGCAATCCGTGATCCCTTTTTTCGCAATTTCCACGTGTAGATATTCGTCCTGTATCTTTAAAAACTCTTCGCTCGCGGCATTCGGCATTCTAACGTTAAACAGCGAACGCAAAAGCCTTTTTTCTTCGATCTCGCTTTTAGGAACGGGCGCGTCGTATCCCCCTTCTTTAAGGAGATAATTTATTAAATATTCTCTTCTCTCTTTTTGTTCCATATACAAATTATATCATAAAAAGACGAGGTTATCAAGTGTAAAACCCCAAAAACTTTTCAAGCGAGCCGATCGCGATCTTCGCCGTATAACGCTTGACAAAATTTTCAAAAAGCGGTATAATTAGTCTAAACTAACAAGCAAGGAGACTGACAATGAAAAAAATAATTTTAAAGGTGGACGGAATGTCGTGCGGAATGTGCGAGGCTCACGTCAACGACGCGGTCAGAAGAACGGCGAACGTGAAAAAGGTTTCGTCCTCTCACACAAAGGGTTTAACGGAGATCATTCTCGATAACGAAATAGACCTCGACGCCGTAAAGAGAGCGATAGAAGAAACGGGCTATAAAGTTCTTTCCGTAAGCGAAGAACAATATGAAAAGAAAGGGCTTTTTTCCATTTTAAAAAAATGAAAGGGACAACAAGTCAAAATTCGGGAAATATTTAAACGAAAACAAAAAAGAGTTCGGGTTTTAACGGTCGAACTCTTTTTTTTGACGCGTAAATCGTCGTTTGTTATTAAAAAAATAACGACGGATTTTTTGTAAAGTAATAATATAGGAACAGGTATACTATTCGCTCGTTTTTTTAGGTTTTGCGGATAAAGCGTTCTTTTTTTTGCGTTGAGAAGGGGAAAGTTTTTCGTTCGGTTGCGCAATTTTTTCTTCGCGTTTTTTCGGCGGCCGCCCTCTTTTTTTTGTCTTGGTAAGGTTTTTGTCTATTTGCAAAGAGATCGCGTCGTGTTTGTTTATAAAATCTTCCATTTTTTTGTTCATCGCGTATTGCGCGGGAACGTTTATGGATCTTAAAAGATCGCTTTTGTTTTTTGCTTGAACGTTATCGTCGACGGAACGCGCCTGAGATAAATCGTTTTTACCTTTAGCCGAGGCGTTAAATTTTTCTATAAGGTCGAAAAGACCGAATTTCTCCATTGAAATTTCTCCTTTTTAAACTTTTATCGAAAAAAAATGTCTTTAAATCATTGCGTTATTAAAAAATTTAGTATATAATATATAAGCAAATATATAGGTTGTTTTTCGTTGGCATAATCAATAAGAGGTAAATCGTCCTACTAACAGATTATGCCGAAATAAACGAAGGTATTCCATTTAAAGGAGTTTTTATGATGGCAAAAAAGTTTTTATGTGTTTTAGCGGTATTGTGTCTTGCGTTCGCGCTTGCCTCTTGCGGCGGCGGGAACGTTAAGGTAGATATGGATACGACAGGCTCCGCCGTCGCGTCCAACGGCGGAGCGCTCGTCGAAACGGGCGACTACGTTTACTTTATAAACGGCGTTGAAAGTTATTCTACGGCATATAAGACCGGAGAGGTCGTAAAAGGCGCTCTTGCTCGCGTAAAGAAGAGCGACGTCGCCGATCCCGAAGGAAAGAGCGAGATAGTCGTTTCCAAACTTTTGGTTTCCGGAGATAAAACGGCGGGAGTTTATATTTACGGGGATTACGTTTATTACGCCGTTCCCTCGGAAGAAAAAGACAGTAAAGGAAGCGTTAAGAACGATAAACTCAATTTCTTCCGTACTAAACTCGACGGAACTTCGACTTCTTCGAAGATAGCGAACGTCGATTTCGCAAACGACGCGACTTTCAGATATTTAAAGAGCGGCGATAAAGTTTATCTCGCGGTTTACAGCGAGTCCCTTTACGTCTACGACGCCGAAAGTTGTAAACAGGTTTATTCGTATGAAAAAACCATAGACGAAGTTCTCTTCGACGATAACGGAACTTCCGACAGCGTGTATTTTACGGTCAAACCCGTAAATACCAACCTTTACGACGAGGACAGTTCCGAGGCTCGTCAGGTAAGTTATCAGGACGTTCATAAAGTAGTGTTCGGAAACGAAGTCAAAGACGAGATCGTTTTGAGCGGAGCAGGCAAATATATCGTAACGGCGGATAAAGATATCGGCAAGGAACTTTCCGGCGACGGAGAGGGATTCACGGGAGTTACGATAGATCTTTTAAAGCATAAAGACGGAGTTTTGTATTTCTCGTATACTTCGCTCGACACGACGGTCGGCGGAACTTTCTACGTTGCTCTCGACGACGATAAGATCGCTTCCGACAGCAAAGAAACCTGGGCTAACGCCAAAAACGCTATAATAAATTACGGGGATAAGAACGCAAGTTCTATTTTCGGAAGTTCGTCTTATATCCTTTCGAAAGACTGTATTATTTTCGTCGATTCGACTTACGGCATTTTGAAATACGATTTTAATGCGAGAAACGATGAAAATACCGATTTCGGCGTAAAAACTTTGTATTATTCCGAAACCGCTAAAACCGCGAATATTTTAAGCGTAAACGGGGATTATCTCTATTTCACCGAATCTAATAACGTTTATCGCGTAAATATTAAAGAAGAAAACGCGAAAGAGGTAAGACTCAATAAGATATCGATCGACACTTCCTGGTACGCGCCCGAAGCGTTTACCGTAGGCGGAAACGATTACGTCGCGGTGGTTTACAGCGATTCGAATTACAGATCTTATGTATATCTTATAAACGCAACCGAAACCGAAAAAGATTATAACGCCGCTTCCGACGAGGATAAAGAAACCTTCTACGAGTTCGAAGCGACTTCGGAAACCGTTAAGGCAGTCGCAAAAACAATGCTCGGACAAATGAGCGAGAGCGACGCTTCCGCGTTTGAAACTTATCTTGAAAGTTTCGAGGTCAGCGAATAAAATTATTCGAATATCGGGCTATCGCGAAAATCCACGCGATAGCCTTTTTTGTCGAAAAAAATTTTTGGCTTTGATTTCGCTTGTTTTATGCGTTGATTTATTATATAATATAAGCGTAGGTTTGCTAAGCGCAAACCAAAACCTGCGGTTTTGCCGAAATTTTCTTAACGAAAACTTCGGACGCTCTATTGAAAGCAATCATAAAAATGCCCTTGCGAGCAAGCATTTTTATTTATGTTATAATATATAAGTAGGTTGTAAGATTAAAACTTTGCGAGGCGAAGTTTTATGCAAATAATAAAAACGGAAGGTTGAAATGTTACAAGTAAACGGTGTTAGTTTGCAATTCGGGAGCAGAAAACTCTTCGAGGACGTAAACGTTAAATTTACGAAGGGAAATTGTTACGGCGTTATCGGCGCCAACGGAGCGGGAAAGTCCACTTTCCTGAAAATTTTGTCCGGCGAGATCGAACCCCAAAAGGGCGAGGTAACCTTGGATAAAAACGAGAGAATGTCCGTACTTCGTCAGGATCAGAACGCTTTCGACGACGAAACCGTCATAAGAACGGTAATGCTCGGGCATAAGAGATTGGTCGATATAATGGACGAAAAGGACGCTTTATACGCAAAAGAGGACTTTTCGGACGAGGACGGAATAAAGGCGGCGGATCTCGAAAACGAATTTGCCGAACTCGGCGGGTGGGACGCCGAATCGGAAGCGGAAAAACTCTTGTCCGCTCTCGATATTCCCGCGGATAAATATCAAGAGAAAATGTCCGCTCTCGACGGAAAAGATAAGGTCAAAATTCTTCTCGCGCAGGCGCTTTTCGGCAATCCCGACGTTCTTCTCCTCGACGAGCCTACCAACAATCTCGACCTTCGCACTACAGAGTGGCTCGAAGATTTCCTTATGGATTATGAAAATACTATAATTATCGTTTCGCACAACAGATATTTTCTCAATAAAGTCTGCACTTATATCTGCGACGTCGATTTCGGTAGGATAAACGTCTATTTCGGCAACTACGATTTTTGGTACAGAACCAGCCAACTTATCGCCCGCCAGCAAAAAGAGCAAAATAAAAAGGCGGAACAGCGCGCCAAGGAGTTGCAGGACTTTATAGCGAGGTTTTCCGCCAACGCCTCGAAGTCAAAACAGGCGACCGCGAGAAAAAAAGAACTCGAAAAACTAACTATAAACGATATAAAAGTTTCTTCGAGGAAATATCCCTATATCAATTTTAAATACGACAGAGAGATAGGCAACGATATCCTTTTCGTCGAAAATCTCAGCAAAGAGGGATATTTTGAGAATATAAGTTTTACAGTCGGAAGAGATGATAAAATAGGTATAGTCGGAAGAAGCAGTAAGGTTATCACTATGCTGTACGATATTTTAATGGGAAAAGAAGATGCGACGAGCGGTTATTTTAAATGGGGAAAAACCATAACGCCGACTTATCTTCCGCAAAATAACGACGAATATTTCAACGGTTGCGATTTATCTCTCGTAGAATGGTTAAGTCGCTTTTCATACGATCATTACGAGGAATTCGTAAGGGGTTGGCTTGGAAGAATGCTGTTTTCCGGCGAAGAGGCGCTCAAAAAAGCGTCGGTAATTTCGGGCGGAGAAAAGGTAAGGTGTATGCTCGCGAAAATGATGCTCGAGGGCGGTAATTTTATGATATTGGACGAACCGACTAACCACCTCGACCTCGAATCCATAACCTCTTTAAACGACGGGCTTACGGCGTTTAAAGGCTGTATGCTCATCACCAGCCACGACCGCGAACTTATGAATACGGTCGCGAACAGAATAATAGAGATAGACGAGAAAAAGATCTACGATCGTCCGGTTACCTACGACGAATATCTCGAAGAAACCAAATAAAAAAGTATAAAGCAAATAAAAAGATCAAATTTCAAATTTGAAAAGGAGTATTATATATATGAAAACAGTTTTGGTAACAGGCGGAGCAGGATATATCGGAAGCCATACGACCGTCGAACTCGTGAAAGCGGGATACGAAGTGGTCATCGTCGACAACCTCTATAACAGCAAGGAAACGGCGGTAAGAAGAGTTGAAAAGATAGTGGGTAAAAAACTCAAGTTCTATATCGCCGATATTTGCGATAAAGACGCTATGCGCGGGGTTTTCAAAGAAAACGCCATTGACGCGGTAATAAATTTCGCGGGCTATAAGGCTGTCGGAGAATCGGTCAGAAAACCCATAGAGTATTATGAAAACAATATAGGCGGAATGCTCGCGCTCATAGACGTTATGAGGGAATTCGGGTGTAAAAACCTCGTCTTTTCTTCGTCCGCCACGGTCTACGGAAACCCGCATACCGTTCCCATAACCGAGGATTTCCCGTTGTCGACGACCAATCCTTACGGAAGCACCAAATTATTTATCGAATATATTTTAAAAGATCTCGCGAAAGCCGATCCTTCTTTCAATATCGCCGTTTTGCGTTATTTCAATCCCATCGGGGCGCACGAGTCGGGAACGATCGGCGAAGACCCCAACGGCATACCCAACAACCTTTGTCCTTACATAACCAAAGTTTGCGTGGGAAAATTGAAGGAAGTACACGTTTTCGGCAACGATTATCCCACGAAAGACGGAACGGGCGTTCGCGACTATATTCACGTCGTAGACCTTGCAAAAGGACACGTTCTCGCCGTAAATAAACTTCTTACCGCTCCGGGATTGTTTATAGTAAACCTCGGTACGGGCAAGGGGTATAGCGTTATGGAAATGATAAACGCGTTTTCAAAAGCCAACGGAAAACCGGTTCCTTACGTCATAGACCCCAGACGTCCCGGAGATATTCCCGAATGTTACGCGGATCCTACGCTTGCTTACGAACTCATAGGGTTTAAGGCTGAAAAAACGCTCGAAGATATGTGCGCCGACGCTTTGAGATGGCAAAAAAACAATCCCGACGGATATTCCGATTAAATATAAACCACCGTTTTGCGACGGTGGTTATTTAAAAGTCGGGCTATAAGGCGGAAAACGGCTATGATAAAGTTTAAAAAGTTCTTCGTCGATACCTTTTTCCCGAGGAAGTTGACTTGCAATTTTTGCGGTAGAGAGGTTTTCGGAGATGTCGCCGTATGCGAAGATTGCAAGAATAGTTTACCGTATAACGACGGATTTTGTTGTTTCAGATGCGGAAGAAAAACTCCGATCGCGACCGAAGCGTGCGAAAGTTGTTCGGGAAGAGAATGGTTTGTGGATAAAGCGAGGAGCGCTTTTAACTACGATAAACCGGTAAGTTACGCAATACACAGATTTAAATACGATAACGGCAGATTTTTGGGCGAGTTTTTCGCGGATTATCTTTACCCTCTTTATATGAAAGATCTTCCCGCTTGCGATTGCGTTATCCCCGTTCCGATCTCAAAAGAGAGAATGAAAGACAGGGGATTTAATCAGAGCGAATTGCTCGCGAAGGGCGTTTCGGAAAAGACGGGGATACCGCTTTATTCCGACGTCGTGTATAAAAGCAAAGAAACGGAGCGTCAGGTGGGTTTGAACGCGCGGGAAAGAATGATCAATCTTGCGGGTAGTTTTTCGGTTAAAAACGGGAATAAGATAAAAGGTAAGACGGCGCTTTTGATCGACGACGTCCTTACGACGGGAGCGACTTCCAATTATATCGCGAAAATTTTGAAGAAACACGGCGCGGAAGAAGTTTATCTTCTCACGATAGCGAGCGCGGGCAGGAAAGAGCGAATAAAAACGCCCGACGGCGTCGTCGGCGAGAAAGAGAAAAGCGTTTTCAAGTAAATTTTACCTAAATATCACTTAAAACGATTGTAAAAAAGGTTTAAATATAGTAAAATATTATTTATACAGGCAAATTTACGGAGGAATTCTATCAAATGGGGCTTATAAGATATATTTTGAGTACCGACTCGAGAATAAGTCTTAAAAGAATAAGGGGGCAAGCGGAAAAGATAGCCGCTCTTTCACCCAAATATGAAAAAATGACGGACGAGGAACTTAAAAACCAAACCGTCCTTTTAAAAGAAAGATTGACGAAAGGCGAAACGCTCGACGATATTATGTTCGAGGCTTTCGCAGTAGTAAGAGAAGCGGCTTACAGGGTCTTGAATATGCGTCATTATATCGTTCAACTTATGGGCGGTATCTGCGTTCATCAGGGAAGAGTCGCGGAACTTAAAACAGGCGAAGGTAAAACGCTTATGGCGACCCTTCCCGCTTATCTTAACGCGTTGTCGGGGAAAGGCGTCCATATTGTTACGGTAAACGATTATCTCGCCAAAAGAGACGCCGAATGGATGGGAAAGGTTTACAGATTTTTAGGGCTTACCGTCGGCGTAAACGTTCACGACCTTACCGACGATCAAAAAAGAGAGGCGTACAACTGCGATATAACTTACGGGACCAATAACGAGTTTGGTTTCGATTATTTGAGGGATAACCTTAAAAAGAGAATGTCCGATATGGTGCAAAGAGGGCTTAATTTCGCGATAGTCGACGAAGTGGACTCCATCTTGATCGACGAGGCGAGGACGCCCCTTATAATATCGGGTAAAGGAGAAAAATCTTCCACGCTCTACCTCGACTGTAACAGATTTGTAAAGACTTTGATAAAGGACGAAGATTTTACGGTCGACATCAAGGACAAGTCGGTTCAGATAACCGAGCAGGGCGCAGAAAAAGCGGAGAGATTTTTCAAGATAGAAAATCTTGCCGACGTTGAAAACGCCGAACTCAACCACCATATCCAACAAGCGCTCAAAGCCCACCATATCTTCAAGAGGGACAGCGACTATATCGTCAGCGACGGAGAGATCGTCATCGTCGACGAATTTACCGGTCGTCTTATGATAGGAAGAAGATATTCCGAAGGGCTTCATCAGGCGATAGAAGCGAAGGAAAACGTAACGGTAAGAAACGAAAACAAAACTTACGCGACTATTACTTTCCAGAACTATTTCAGACTGTATTCAAAATTGTCGGGTATGACGGGAACGGCAAAGACCGAAGAGGAAGAATTCAGAACCATTTACGGACTTGACGTTTTGGAGATACCGACCAATAAACCCGTTCAAAGGATAGATATGCCGGACGTTATTTTCAGGACCGAAGCGGGTAAACTTCGCGCAATAATCAGGGAGATAATCGAAAGGCACGATAAAGGTCAGCCCGTACTCGTCGGTACGGTTACCGTCGAAAAGTCGGAAGAAATATCCAGATGGCTTTTAAAAAACAAAATAAAACACAACATTCTCAACGCCAAAAACCATAAAAGAGAAGCCGAAATAATAGCGCAAGCGGGCAAGAAAGGCGCTGTTACCATCGCCACCAATATGGCAGGGCGCGGAACCGATATTCTGCTCGGCGGAAACCCCGAATATCTTGCGAAACAGGATCTGAGAAACGAAGGAGTTTCCGAAGAGATCATAGATATTGCGACCTCTTACGTCCAAAACGTATCCGACGAGGTAAAAGACGTCAGAGAAAGATATAAATACTTGTTTGAAAAACACGAACAGGTTACCGATAAAGAAAAAGAAGAAGTCGTCGCGCTCGGCGGACTTCATATAGTTGGAACCGAAAGGCACGAATCGAGGCGTATCGACAATCAGTTGAGAGGGCGTTCCGGTCGTCAGGGCGATCCCGGTTCTTCTTTGTTCTTCATTTCCCTCGAGGACGATCTTGCCAAGAGATTCGGCGGAGAGAGATTGCAGGGAATATACAACGCCTTTAAAGTCGACGAGGATACCCCTCTTCAATCGAAGATGCTTTCCCGTTCGATCGAAAACGCGCAGAGAACCATCGAAGGAAAGAACTTCGGCATAAGAAAGCATATAATTCAATACGACGACGTTATGAACACGCAAAGACAGGTAATTTACGAAGAGAGAATGAAAGTCCTTCGCGGCGATAACGTTCATCAGGACGTTTTGAATCTCATTCCCGATTTCGTTACCGATATCATAAACGCCAACGTCAATAAAAATCAGGAGCCTTCGAGTTGGGATAAAGACAAACTCAACAAGGCGCTCGAAGACAGGGCTTTGCCTCCCGAAACCGAGTTTATTACCGACGGTGTACTCAATAATTGGGATTACGAATATATCGTAAAACAAACCATAGATAAAGTTATCGAATGTTATGAAGAGAAGATAAACAGGTACGCCGAAGAAGGGATCGATTATCACAATTTCGAAAGATTTGTGTTTTTGCAGACGGTCGACAATAAATGGATAGACCATATCGACGCTATGGATAAATTAAAGAGGGGGATCTCGCTTCGCGGATACGCCAACGAAGATCCCGTAATAGCGTATAAGAAAGAGGGTCTTGAAATGTTTGAAGAAATGACCGCAAGCATTCAGGAAGACGTAACTTTTATACTTCTTAAATCGGAGATAAAGAAAAACGAACCGCCCAAACAAGAGAAGAAAGAAGAACTCGTGGAAAACGGCGGAAGCAGTGAAACGAGGAACGGACCGATAGTAAAAGTAACGACGGTCGGAAGAAATGACCCCTGTCCGTGCGGAAGCGGAAAGAAATATAAGAATTGCCACGGAAGATAAACGCGTATTGAGGGAAGGCAGGACGAGGAATTTTTATGAAAATAATATCTTGGAATTTGCGTTGCGTTTGGAAAAACGGAGACGGGATTAACGATTTTATTCATCGCGCGGGTTTTATATACGACAAGATCACGAGCGAAAAGCCCGCTCTTATTGGTTTTCAGGAAATGACGTCTAATTCATTGCAACTCTTGAAAAGAATGTTGCCCGAATACGAATTTTTCGGCGGTATGCGTTCGGAAAACTACGACGGAGAAGGTCTTTATTTGGCTTTTTTGAAAGATGAATTTATTTTTACGGGCGGAGAAGTTTTTTGGATGAGTCCAACGCCTTATGTCGCGGGTTCGAGATTTAAAGACCAAAGCGATTGTCCGAGGATCTGCGTATACGCAAAACTCGTCGATAAAAAAAGTAAGCGTGTTTTTAATTTTTTCGATCTTCATCTCGATCATATTTCTTCTTCCGCCGCATATAATGGTCTGAATTGTGTTTTCGATTATATCGACGAACGCGAAGGTTGTATAGATAAAGATAACACCGTTATTATGGGAGATTTCAACTCTTTTGAAAACAGTCCGACGGTAGAGTTTGCCCGCGGAAAATCCTGGCTTTTCGAAGCGACGGAAAATATTAAGGAAACCTTCCACGCCTTCGGACAAAGGAAAAACAATAACGGAGAAAAAGAGTTCGTCAAGATAGACTACGTCTTTATTTCCCGCGCTCTTGAAAGCAGGATGGAAAAAGCGGAAACCTGGAAAGACGAGAAAGACGGAATATATTTATCCGACCATTATCCGGTGTGCATTGAATTAACCTAAAACTAAAAGAAAAGACATAAAGATCCGTTCCGCCGAAACGGCGGAACGAATATTATTAAGGAAAGAAAAACAATGATAAAATTTGCTGACAGAATGAATTACGTTAAATCGGGAATAAGGGGTTCCTTGTATGCCGAAGCGACTAAAATGGAGGCTCGCGGAGAGCAAGTTTTAAGGCTGAATACAGGCAATCCCGCAAATTTCGGTTTTACTATGCCAGATAGCGTAAGAAACGCGGTTAAAAACGGGTTGGAAACAGCCGTCGGTTATTGCGAACCTCAAGGGATGAGGTCGGCGCGTATCGCGATCGCGGAATACGAAACGAAAAAAGGTATTAAAGATATAGACGAGAGCGACGTCTTTGTGGGAAACGGGGTGAGCGAGATGAGCGAACTCGCTTGTCTTTCGCTTATAAATCCCGGCGACGAAGTTTTAGTTCCTTCGCCCAATTATTCGCTTTGGAGCAACGGTATTTACATAGCAGGGGGCATTCCGGTTCACTATACTCTCGTCGAAGAAAACGGTTGGATGCCCGACGTCAAAGACATAGAAAGTAAAATAACGCCGAAGACCAAGGCTATCGTTATCATAAACCCCAACAATCCTACCGGAGCCGTATATTCCAAACAACTTTTACTTGATATACTCGAAGTCGCGAGGAGAAATTCGCTCGTGGTATTTTCGGACGAAATATACGACAGACTTGTTTACGGCAAAGAACATTATTCTTGCGCCGCGCTCGCTCCCGATCTTACCGTTTTTACCTTTAACGGGCTTTCCAAAAGTCATATTATTTGCGGGTACAGATGCGGTTGGCTTGTGGTTTCGTCGAAATCGGGCGAAAGAGAGCAGATAAAAGAGGCTATGTTTCGTATAAGCGCCGTAAGGCTTTGCGGAAACGTTTTAACGCAGGTCGCGATCCCCGCGGCGTTAAAAGACGAAGAAAGCACTAAAAAAATGCTTCAACCCGGCGGAAGGCTCTACGAACAGAGAAAAGCCGTCGCCGACGCCGTAAGCGATACCGACGCGCTTTCGTATACTCAAAACGACGCGGCTTTCTACATATTTCCTCGCGTAAATGAAAAGTACGGCGAGATAACCGACGACTTCGAGTTCGGTATGGGACTTTTGAAGGAAAAGAAAATACTTATCGTTCCCGGTTCGGGATTCGAATATAAAAAAGACGCCTATCATTTCAGGGTGGTAATGTTGCCCGATCCCGACAGACTTAAAAAGGCGATGATAGATATCGCCGATTATATTAAAAACAGAAGATAGCCGAATGAAGGCGTATACAAAAACGGAAAATGGAAATTCGCCGGAATACGCCGAAACAAGCCGCTTTAACGTGTTCGATCTTGTTTTATAAAAACCGCCCTATAAGGCGGTTTTTTCAATATTGAACCGTAAGTAGACAAAGTTTTTCTCCGTTCTACCATAAGTTCTTTACAAAAAAAATCAAAAGTGATAAAATGTGATAAAAAACAGGAACGTGATTTTTTATGAACGATTTTGCAGAATTTTTATTTAAACGCAGAAAAGAATTGGGGCTTACTCAACAAAACATTGCCGACGAACTCGGTATAAGCAACAAAGCGGTTTCCAAATGGGAGTCGGGCGAAAGTTTTCCGGAAACCGCTCAACTGCTTCCTCTTTCGAGGTTGCTCGGATGTAGCGTAGACGATCTTTTGGCAGGTCGTTTTTCAAACCAAAGCGCAGAAGAAGACAAACACGATGAAAGCGAGGGTAAAACCGAAGTTCATAGCAGCGGTAAAAATAGCCTTTGGACGGCGCTGGGCGTATTTTCCGTTCTGCTTGGGGTATTCGCTCAACTCGTTTTCGGATACGCCTTGGGCGGGGACGATAAAGCGTGGGAAATCGGGGCTTCGGTTATGCTCGCGTTGATTGCCGTTGGCGTCGTCTTAATGGTTTACGCCGGCTTATCCAAAGAAATTATTTGTCGCGCGGACGACGAGGAGAAAAACTTCGCGAATAAATATTCGCTTGTTTTATCATTAAGTATCGGTGGAACCATATTCGCGGTCGCAAGCCTTATTTTTTGTATCGCTTTCGGTCTTCCCGAAGTCGTGTCCGTCGGGGTAATGTTTCTTCTTATCGCGATCTCCGTTTCGATGATTGTATATTCGGGTATGAGATTGTCAAAATTCAAACCCGAAAAAAAGACGAGCGTTAAAGAGGACAATATAAGCGGAATAATTATGATGACTGCGACAGCCGTTTATCTTCTCATCGGTTTTATTTGGGGCAAGTGGCATCCCGGTTGGGTAATTTTCCCCGTCAGCGGAATTTTGTGCGGAATAATATCTATAATAATAAAAACGGTAGGCAAGAAGTGATTTTATATCGCAAACTAAAAGCGGGATCGATGCGATCCCGCTTTTAGTTTGCTTTGTTATTTTAATTTTTCTTTTTCGTATTGAAGAGAATACAAATCGTAGTATTTTCCTTTTTTCTCCAAAAGTTCGAAATGATTTCCCTGTTCCGCGATCTCGCCCTTTGAAAGAACAATTATTTTGTCGGAATGCTGAATGGTCGATAATCTGTGCGCGACCATTAAAAGAGTGCCTACTTTCATAAGTTTTTCCAGAGAGTCCTGAATGAGGACTTCGGTTTCCGTGTCGATATTCGCCGTCGCTTCGTCTAAAATCAGCACTTCGGGGCGATGAAGCATCATTCTCGCGAAAGAGAGGAGTTGTCTTTCTCCCGCAGAAAAGTTGTTGCTTCTTTCCTTGACTTCTTCGTCCAAACCGTTGGGAAGTTTATTTATCAAAGAATCGGCGTTGACGTAAGAGCAAGCCTCGTAGATCTGCTCGTCGGTAAATTCATCTCTTAAAGTAAGGTTGCTTCTTACCGTCCCCGCGAAAAGGAAAACGTCTTGAAGCATCTGTCCGAAATGACTTCTTAAAGAGGAGATCTTTATGGTTTTTATATCCCTTCCGTCAAGAAGAATGGTCCCCTTTTGCGGTTCGTAATTTCGGCAAAGTAAGGATAATATCGTGGTTTTCCCCGATCCTGTCGGACCGACGAATGCAACCGTTTCGTTGGGGGCGATTTTAAACGAAACGCCCTTTAAAACCCAATTTTCGTCGTCGTAGGCAAACCAAACGTCCTTGAATTCTATTTCGCCTTTTACCTCTTTGACTTCGATCGCGCCTTCTTCGTCGACTATTTCGGGTTTCATATCCATAATAGTAAATATCTTTTCCGAAGAAGCGAGCGCCGATTGAAGAGTGTTAAACTGTTCGGCAAGGTTTTGTATGGGATCGAAAAATTCAGAAATATACATATAGAAAGAAACGATAATCTCGCTCGATATGGTATTCCCGAATAACGTCGCCCCGTCGAGATACCCCTTTCCGCCGACGAAGAAAAGGCACAAAACCGACGCGACGTAAAGCATATAAACTACGGGACGGAATACGCTGAATACGAAAATCGTATTCATTACCGCCTTTTTATAGCGTTTGTTTTTTTCGAGAAATTGTTTGTTTTTGTGATCGAGCCTGTCGAAATTTCTCGTTATTTTTATTCCCGATAAGTTTTCCGAAAGGAAGGCGTTTATATCGGAAGTGCATTCTTTTTCTTTTCGGAAGGCAAGTCTTGAAAACTTTCTGAATATCAACGTAAATGTTGCGATAAACGGCGCGAAACACAAAACGAGAAGAGTTAGTTCGTAGTTGAGTATAAACATTGCCGTAAGAACGCCTATTATTACGAATATGTTCTTAACAAAGTTTACGATAACGTTGGAAAACATTCTCGAAATCGCTTCGGCGTCGTTCGTTACCCTCGTTACGAGCGTTCCGACGGGGATCTTATTGAGTTGTCCCTGCGAGAGGCTTTCGATATGTTTAAACGCGTCGGAGCGTATTTCCGAAACTATTTTCTGCCCCGTTTTTTGAAGTATGATCGAATTTATATAAGAACACACGAGGGAAACGATCAAAATACCGACGTAGATAATTACGGTCGTAAAGAGCGTCGACAGTTCGAATTGCGTCTTTATTATACCTTCGATAACGCCTACGACATAGGGCGAAACGACTTGATAGGCTATCGAAACGAGCATAAGCGCGAAGACGACGATAAACGCCTTATAGTGGGGCTTTGCGTATACGAGCAGGCGTTTGAACAATTCTCGGTCGCTTAAATTTCTTTCAAAACCGAACGCTTCTTTTCTGCCTTTTACCGTCATATAAGCGACGATAAAGGCGGTGGCGAGAATGCCTATCAGCGCGCCGACTATGAGAAGGGGATAGTATTCATACATCTGCGTTTTCCTCCCTCTCTTCGAGTTTTTGAAGTTCGACGAGTTTTGCGTATTCGGGACAGGTCGAGAGAAGTTCTTCGTGCGTTCCGAACGCGAGTTTTTTACCTCGTTCGAGGAACAATATCCTGTCGGCGCGTTCGACCGTCGATATACGGTGCGCGATAATAAGCGTCGTTTTGCCTTTTCTCGTTTTAAAAATGTTTTCGAGCAAAGTTTTTTCGGTTTGCGTGTCGACCGCCGAAACCGAATCGTCCAGGATAAGTATCGGCGCTTCTTTCATCAACGCTCTCGCTATCGATATTCTTTGTTTTTGTCCGCCGGAAACGGTTACGCCCCTTTCTCCGAGTACGGTATCATAACCTTCGGGGAAACTTTCGATATCTCCCGATACGCAAGCAAGCGAAGCGTATTTTTTTATTTTATCCATATCCTTTTCATCGGACGAAAAGGCGATATTATCGGCTATCGTTTCGGAAAAGAGAAAATTATCCTGCGGAACGTAGGCGATATTCCGCCTTATCGACTTTAAAGTAAGACCGTTTATATCTTTTCCGTCGAGTAATATCTTGTCGTTTCCGACGTTGTAGGTCTTGGTTATAAGGTCGACTATGGTCGATTTCCCCGCTCCGATCTTTCCTATTATCCCCACCGTTTCCCCCGCGTTTATTTCAAAGGAAAGGTCGTCTAATATAGTCCTCGCGTTTTCCGAGTATTTAAACGATAAATTTTTAAATTCTATTTTTCCGTTCAGTACGCCCGCGTCGACGGCGTTATCGGCGTCTTTTACCTCTATTTTCGCTTCAAGCAAAGAAGTTATTCTGTTAAGGGAAGCCTTTCCTCTCGAACTCATATCGATGAGTTCGGATATAGCCATTATCGGCCAGATTATCGCCGTAAAATATCCTACGAATTCGAGCAGGGCTTCCGCGGTAACCGTTTTGTTATAGACGAGATAGCCGCCGAATCCTAAAATAATACATATTACCGATTGCACGAAAAAGGTTACAGAAACGCGGAGCGCGACCGACATTTTTGTAAAATCGACGTTGGCTTTTTCGTTTTCGGAGTTGAGTTTTTTGAAAACCCAGAGTTCCTTGGCTTCTTTGACATAGGCTTTTATTACGGCTATACCCGAAAAACTTTCCTGCGAAAAGTCGGAGATCCTCGAAAAAGCCTCTTCCCTCAGATCCCATTTTTTCATCATATACTTGTTAAGAATGCTTCCGACTATTGCCAAAAGAGCCATGGGAAGCAGACATAATACGGCAAGAACGGGTTGAAGAGTAAACATATTGTAAAGGGACATAACGCCGAGAAGCAGCGCGTCGAAGAACATCATAACGCCCCAACCGAAACACTCCTCGATAGTCGAGAGATCGTTTGTAAAGAGAGACATAAGGCTTCCGACTTTGTTTTCGGAATAAAAACTCTGCGACAAGTCTTTGGCGTGATCGAACATTTCTCTTCTTAAACCTTCTTCGGTGTTGACGCTCGCTCCGAAAAAGCATACGCGCCACAAAAACCGTCCGAATAACAGCGCAAGGACGATCAAAAGCATCGGGAAGCAAATATCGTTTAATAAAACGTCGAGTGAAAATTCGATCGTTTTTTCCGCGTCCGCGTACCCGGTATTGAGCGCCGTAAGTAAGATCCTGTAAATTTTAGGTATCTGAAGTTGCGCGAAATCGATGACTGCAAGCACGACGATACCTATTATAAACAAAGGCGCGTATTTTAAATAGTATTTATTTATTCTTTTACCGAAAATCATAGATTAAATGATAGCACAAACAATAAAAAAAAGCAAAGGTTTTTATGTGAAATTTAATTTGCGGCTTACGATAAGGGCAAAACCGCTGAAAATAAAAAACTCCGCCGAAAAATCTTTACGGCGGAGAGTGTTTGTAATAAATTATATCAGCGTTCTACGACTTTTCTCAGCGACTTGCTCGAAAGCAAGATAACGCCCGCTATAACCACTATCGCAAGTTCTACGAAAACGAACGAGTTGTAGGCAAGGCTGTATAATAAGTGATTGCTCATGCCCGCTTCTTCCGCGTACGCGCCGAAAGCGAATACGCCGGATATGACGTGAGATATAAATCTCATTACGCTTGCTAAAATCGCGCCGAGCGCGAATTTTACCCGAGGAAGATTTTCAAGCCCTTTTATCGCCGAAAACGCGCCGGTAAGTCCCAGCATAGCGAACGCGACGGGGTAGTCGAGCAAAAACTGCGCGGGATGGATTATAAAAGGATCCTGAATACTTTGTAAAAGTCCGTAAATAAAGCCGATCAAAAGCCCTTTTTTCATTCCGTAAGCGTAGGCGAAAAGCATTATCGGAAGCATCGAGGCGAGTGTTATCGAGCCGCCTTGCGGCAACTGAAATAATTTAACGTAAGATAGGGCGAACGAAAGCGCAACGCAAATCCCCGCCCTCGCTATCGTTTTTGCGTCGAAAGGAGTTTTATCCCGGTCGAAAATGAAAGCCGCTCCGACGGTCAGGATCACAAGTAACGCCGCGCCAGCGTATAACGCCGCCTGGTTGAAACCGCTGGCGTCGTCGGTATAGTATCCGTCGCCCGAAATGCGCGAGGAATAATAAACGGCGATAAACACGATAGCGACCACGATAGAGATCGCCCACAATATCCCCGCGTATAGAGCGATTTTTTTGACTTTTAGGTTGCTTTGCTTATATAAAACGAACAAAATCAAAGCGGACGCGAGCGCGATCGACAATGAAACTAGCAACGGTACAAATACGAAGGGGATTATGTCTTTGTCAACGTAATTTTTGTCGAGATATTGCATATCGTAATGCTTTATCAAGTCGAGAACGAGAAGGAAAAGGGCGAGGACCAGCGCGTAAACGAAGAAACCGAACGCCGAATATTTCACGACGTTTTTAAAGTTTTTCCTGTCGGCTACAAAGACTACGGCGCATAAAATTATCGCCGCGGCGACGAGAAGTACGGTTATAAAAGAAACGACGCTTATTCTTCCGCCGAAAAGCCCGTTCCCCTTTTCGGGATCGGCGTCGGCGAGAAAATCAAACAAATAAGTTGCAAGCAGATTAAACATAATAACCTCTAAAAAAATTCGCTTCCCTCGGGAAGCGAAAAAACAGCAAGAACAAGATCCTTTCCCCTGTCAAGCATTACCTTGTCGGGTCGGCCTTTTACAGCGTCCCTTGGTTACAGTACAAATTATATAATCTTTTTATTTATTTGTCAACGATTATTCGTCGTTTTTCAGCATATAATTTACTATGCTTTTATTAAATTGTAAAGAAAACGGGCGATACGTAGTCAAAAATATCTCGGCGGATAAAACCGCGACTGAAAAATTGCGTAAACTCGGATTTGCCGACGGAGTAAAATTTTTCTTTTTAAAAAAATACCCTATGGGCGGAGCGATAGTCGAAACGGAAGGGGTAAAGATAGGGATGGGCGTTGCGGTTGCTGAAAAGATAGAGGTGGAAACGTGCGAAAAATAGTGTTCGTTGGTAGACCTAATTCGGGAAAGTCCACCCTTTTAAATTCGCTGACGGGGGAAGATTTCAAGGTGGGGAATTGGCACGGCGTTACCGTCCGCGAAAAAGAGAGGACTTTTTGGTCGGGCGGGGAAAAGTTGATAGCGGTCGATCTTCCCGGTATATACTCTCTTTCGTCGTATAGGGCGGAAGAAAAAGTTACCGTCGATTATCTCAGATCTCAAAATTACGACGGGATCGTTCTCGTGGCGGAAGCGGCGAAACTCAATTTCGCCCTCGACCTTTATGAAGAGTTGACGGCGTTAAATCGGCCTATAGCGCTGTTTATTAACTTTTATAATGAATTGACCCGCCTTGGCGGTAAAATAGATATCCAAAAATTGAGCGCCCGTATAGGCGCCGAGGTCTTTTTCGGGGAAGCCTGTAAAAAAAAGGACGCTGAAAAACTAAATTCTTTTTTCGATCAAAAAAAAGCCGTCGTCGGCAAAGTAAGAGCGGTCGACAAAAGAGAGGATCTGTTTTTTATTCCTCGCGACAGGTCGAGATCGGGCTTTTTTTTAAAGGCGGGTTTTTGTTATTTGGTTTTCGCTCTTTCCTCATTGGTCGTCTTTTGGTCGGCGTTCGGAAAATACGGCGTCGGAGAAGGGTTAAGTTCGCTTATAGAGCGATTTATCGACTTTTTATGTCAAAAAACTCAAATGTTTACCGATAAAAACTTCACGCCTTTTCTTTCGGGGCTTATCGTAACGGGATTAAGGAGCGTCGGAACGGTCGCTTCGTTTTTGCCGCAGGTCGCCGTTATGTCGCTTGGGTTGGATATACTCGACCAGTCCGGCTTTATTTCCACTCTCGCCGTGGTAACCGACGGCGCTCTTACTCGGCTCGGGTTAAACGGTAAGGCGGCGTATTCTCTTTTGGGCGGGTTCGGTTGTACGACGGTTGCTCTCGCTTTGGCAAGCGGTATCGACGACGCGCCCGTCAGAAGGCGAACGGCTTTATGTCTGCCCTTTATGACTTGCTCGGCGAAAACGCCCGTATACGCGTTGATCTGTAAAATAACTTTCGGAAAGTACGCGCCTTTCGTTATAGTCGGAATTTATTTGTTTTCTTTTGTTTTTTCCCTCGCTTTCGCCCTCGTTTCGTATAAAGCGGACGGCAGAGCGCCTTCTCCTCTCGTCGTCGAAATAGCGAAATTGAGGATACCGAAGGCAAAAGTTTTATTTGCGAACTTAAAAAGAGTGTTGAAAAATTTCGGTTTGAGAATAACTACGACCGTGGTGATATCTTCCGTGGTTTTGTATCTGCTCGGTTCTTTGTCGACGAGTTTTACGCTTACTACTCCTTCGGACGAAAACAGCATTCTCGCTCTTTTAGGAAGATCTGTCGTCGTGGTTTTTCGCCCTATGGGTATCGACGATTGGAGATACGCGGTGTCGGCGATAGTGGGCGTTTTCGCCAAAGAGGGAATAGTTTCTTCGCTGACTTCGCTTTTCCCGTCGGGATTAACGCTGCCATTTTCTTCCGCGCTTCCCTATCTCGCGTTTATTTACGCTTATCCGCCTTGCGTGTCGGCTTTGTCCGCGTCTTTTAAACTTCTCGGCAAAAAAGAAGGCGCGTATTTAGCGGTCGTTCAACTTCTTTTCGCATTTCTGTTTGCTTACGCGGTCAGATTTTTTATATTAATCGTTGCAAAAACGGCGGGCGTTATGATATAATCGAAATATGAAGAAATTTTATTCGCAGGGCGGTAAACTCTCCGCCGAGATCAAGAATTTTTACGGCGACGGCATAAATTATTCGACGATAATGAAACTTTTACGCAAAAAGCAAGTAAAAGTCAACGGAGTAAGAACGGGAAAGGATACGCCGACGCGTAAAGGCGATTTTATCGAAGCGTATTTCGACGGTTTAAAGAGGGAATTAAAAATAATTTACGAGGACGAAAATCTCGTGGTTTGCTATAAAAAAGAAGGGATCGCTTCGGAAGATTTTTATGCGTCCGTGAAAGAAAAATATCCCACGGCGGGCTTTATCCACAGACTTGACAGAAATACGGACGGAATAATGGTCTTTTCTCTTAACGATATGGCGGAAAGAGAACTGTTGAAGGGCTTTAAAAACAGAACTTTCGAAAAATATTATTTAGCCGAGGTCTACGGCGCTTTAAAACCGGAAGAAGCGACTTTAACGGCTTACCTTAAAAAGGACGAAGAAAGGTCGGAAGTGAAAATTTTTCCCAAACGGGAAAAGGGGTCGGAAAAGATAATCACAGGATATAAGACTTTGAAAAAAGGGGAAGAAACTTCTCTTCTCGAGATCAGGCTCATAACGGGTAAGACCCATCAGATAAGGGCGCATATGTCGTTTATCGGGCATTTTATTATAGGCGACGGCAAGTACGGCGACGAGAGGATCAACAGAAAATTCAAGAAGGACAAGCAGTCGCTTACCGCGTATAAGATCGTATTCGGATTCGAAAAAGAAAGCCCTTTATCTTATCTTGACGGCAAAGAAATAATAAGCGAAGAGGGCAGGTTAAGATCTTCTTTCGCAAAAAATAAAAATTGTTAAGGAAAAAATCATTTTGAAACGAATATTAGGTGAAAAAGAAAAAGAAACGGTAAAAATGGACGAAGGGGCGGCGCTTTACAGTCGGTATTTAGACGGCGACGAAAGCGCGTTCGACGAACTTATCCGTCTTTACAGAAAGGACGTTACGGCGTACGCAAACAGCATTACGAGAAATTTTTCTCTCGCCGAAGACGCCGCGATCGACGCCTTTTCCGAACTTATTTATAAAAAAGGGAGATACAATTTCTCTATTCCCTTCAAATCTTTTCTTTTTATTATATGCAGAAGACGGGCGATAGATAAGGTCAGAAGGGAGAGCCGTTTTGTTCCACTTTCCGACGCGGCGAAGTCCGACGAGGATATTTTCGAAAAGGCGGAAAACGACGAAAAAAGGGAAATGCTCGGTTTCGCCGTGAAAAAATTACCAGAAAAACAGCGGTCAGCCGTATATTTTGTCTATTACGAAGGACTTTCTTACGCCGAAACTGCTAAAATTATGAAAATAAGCCCAAAAAAAGTGGATAATCTTATTTTTCAGGCGAAGAAGAGTTTAAAAGAGGAGTTGAAAAATAAAATATGACGGATAAGGAATTTAAAGAAAAGGCAATTATAAGAGCGGAGCAAAAGAAAAGAGAAAGGAAGATCGCGATAGCGTCGGGCGTTTCCTCTCTCGCCGTTACGGCGCTTATGATAACGATAGGATTTTCGTTCGCGTTTTCTTCGGCGAATTTCGCGAAAGGCGGAAATTCCGCGATGAACGACGCCGCGCCGACGGACGCGGGGGAGAACGTCGGGTATTCCGACGAGATATACGACCACGAGGGAGAGATCGTATTCGAGGCGCCGTATGTAAAAACGCGGGACGGGATAGTTAATTATTTGTCGTCGGATAAAGAAAAACAGGCGTCAGATCTTATAAATTCTCTCGTGTTTACGGCGGGTAAAGAGAATTTTGACGGTTCTTCGGCGCCGAGCGGAGATAAAAACGATGATGAAGCGAGCGCTGTCAAGGCGATAATTTATGAGATCCATATAGGGGATAAAACCTTTTATTTTACCGCCGACGGGTTAGTTGTCGACGGCGAAGAAAATACGATCTACGAAGGTAAAACGCAATTAGACGAGTTCGTCAAAGAAATCACGGGGGAGGAAAATTTATGAAATTTTTCAAAAAAACGGTAGTGGTTATTTCGATAGCGGCGTGCTTTTTAGCGTCGTCCTGCGGAATATACGTCGAAAAGCAGATATCGTCGAAAGAATTGACGGCGAATATCCCGGTCGCGGAAACAGACAAATTTCAACCCGACGACCTTTTTTCAGAGTTTTACGACGAGTTCGCGTTCGATTTTATGAAAACGCAGACTAATGGGGCGAATTCCTTTTTGTTCTCTCCGTTTTCCGCCCTCGCGTGCCTCAATATGATCGCTTGCGGCGCAAGCGGCGAAACTCTCGACCAATTCAACGGTCTTTTAGGCGGTATGGATAAGGCGAAAATCGACGGGATCTTCGCTTCGCTCATAGGAGAAGCAGCCGAAAGCGACACGGTAAAAGTCGCCGACTCCCTTTGGTTAAGGGAAGGGAGCGCCGATCCCAAAGAGGATTTTTTAAGGGCGGTCAAAGGCTATTATAATTCGGAAATATATTCTTCTGCTTTCGACGGAAACACTTTGCGGGATATAAATAATTGGGTAAACAATAAAACCAAGGGTATGATAGATAAGATACTCGACGAGATCGATCCGCAAGCGCTCGCGTATATCGTCAACGCCCTTTATTTTGAAAGCGCTTGGAAAAAGGAATATGAAAACGACGCTATTCGCTCGGGAATCTTTACCGCTTTTGACGGAAGCAAACAAGAAGTCGAAATGATGATATCTGCCGAATCGGTTTACTTCTCGGTAAACGGAGCCGATTGCTTTGAAAAACCATATAAAGACGACGGTTATTCTTTCGTCGGCATTTTACCCGCCGCGGGGCAAACCGCTTCGGAGTGGTTTGAAAAAACTTCGGGGAAAGATTTTTGCGAAGGGTATTCGCAGAGAAAACACGCGCAAATAGTTGCGAAGATCCCCGAATTTAACGACGCGTCGACTTGTTTTATGAACGACGGGCTTCAAACTCTCGGTTTAAAGAGGGCTTTTGTCCCGGGGCTTGCCGAACTCGACGGCGTATCGACGGATTGTTATCTCGATTTCGTTCTGCAAAAGACGAGGATAGAGGTTTCGAGAAAGGGAACCAAAGCGGCGGCGGTAACCATTGGAGGCGCGAACGGAACTTCGGCTCCGCCCGACAACGAAATAAAGTATATTTATCTCGACAGACCTTTCGCGTACGCCGTTATGGACAGGACTGCAAAAATACCCTTATTTATCGGTTTCGCGGATAGGATTAACATACCTCATCAATAGTTTCCGAAAAGGAGTCTTTTTTGCCTTTTTTTTCGACCGTTCGCTTGTAGTACGAAAGTACGACTTCGCTCACGCTCGATAAAAATCATCAAAAAATACGCTCTTTTCGGTGCTGACATTTTGAGGGGCAAGAAAGCGCCCCTGAATAATAAAAATAATTTCGGAATAACATACCCGTTAAGGCGAGGCAAAGACCGCAGGCAATACTTTCGTATTGGCAAGGGCTTTAACAAAGCATTAACCGCTTTATTGCCCCTTAAAAAAACTATTGATAGGGTATGTTAATCCTAGGCTTGCATTATAAAAAAAAATATGATACAATAAAATGGACTTACGGGGGTAAGTCCATTTTAAGCGGGGTTTTTGAAATTGTAATGTGGAGCGTTGAATTTTTTGTCAGAAATATCGCGTTGGGCGTCGGGCTTGCGATGGACGCGTGCGCTGTTTCTATGGCTAACGGTTTTAATCATCCCGCAATGAAAACGGGAAAAGTTATTCTCATCGCGTTTTTTTTCGGGCTTTTTCAGGCGATAATGCCGATGCTCGGATTTGCCGTCGGATATTCCGTCGTAAAACACATAGAAAAATTTATTCCTTGGATCGCCCTTATCCTGCTTGGCTTTCTCGGCGGGAAAACAATTTTCGAAGGCGTAAAGGGTAAAGAAGAAAGTAAAAGCGGAGATCTCACTCTTTGGACGCTTTTTCTTCAGGCGATCGCGACTTCTATCGACGCGTTGTCGGTCGGCTTGACGATGGCTGACTTTACGGTCGCGGGCGCGATAGTGAGCGCGACGATAATAGCCGTGATAACCTTTTTCCTTTCTCTCGGTTCGGTTTATATAGGGCGTAAGTTCGGGACCAAACTCGGGAATAAGGCGCAAATTTTAGGCGGAATGATCCTTATCGCGATAGGATTGGAAATATTTATAACTTCTTTTATTTAAAAGCGTTTTTTCTCGCGAATTTTGTCGTGGGTATTGCAAAAAAACCGGGATTATGGTAGAATTGGAGTTAGGGCAGAGAGTTTTATGGAGATCAAAGGACTTGACGAAATTTTAAAGAGAGTGGAAAAGCCTTCCAGATATATAGGCGGAGAATACGGAGAAAGAGATCTTAAACCGAACAAACTCAATTATTGCCTTTGTTTTCCCGACGTTTACGAAGTGGCGATGAGCAATTTGAGCCTTCGTATAGTTTCCGAAGCGTTAAACTCGGTGGACGGGGTAAGTTGCGACAGATGCTGCGCTCCGTGGCCGGATTTCGGTAAAGAACTCAAAAACGCGGGGGCGTATCTGTATTCACTCGGTATGAAAATGCCTCTTAAAGATTTCGATATGATAGGGTTTACCCTGCAATACGAAATGAGTTATACGACTATTTTGTATATGCTCGATCTCGGCGGTATACCCCTTAAAAGAGAGGAGCGAGGGGACGAGTATCCCATAATTCAGGCGGGCGGACCTTGCGCCGTAAACCCCGAACCTCTTGCCGATTTCGTCGATATTTTCGTGATCGGCGACGGCGAGGACAGTATGAGAGAACTCGCCGAACTCAGGCTTTCTTGTCCTGACAAAAGGAAATTTTTAAAAAGAGCGACGGAGATACAGGGAGTTTACGTTCCCTCTCTTGTCGAAGTAAAATATAACGAAAACGGAACTATATCGGGGTTTTCGCTCGAAAAGCCCATAAAAAAAGCGCTTTGCCGCGATCTCGACAAGGGCGTGTTTCCACATAAAATGTTGGTTCCCAACTGCGAAAGCGTTTTCGACAGGGCGGTCATAGAAGTTATGAGAGGGTGTTACAGGGGTTGCAGATTTTGTCAGGCGGGATTTATATATCGCCCCGTCCGCCCGAGAATGCCCGATACTCTCGTGGAACAGGCGACCGACCTTATCAAAAATACGGGTTTCGACGAATTGGGATTGAACAGTCTTTCCACGGGGGATTATCCCTATTTGAAAGAACTTATAGACAAATTGAAAAAAAGTTTGCCCGAGGAAACCAAACTCGCGCTCCCCTCTCTTCGCCTCGACAGTTTCGACGGAGAGTTCGTTCAGGAAAGCAAGAAAAATTCGCTTACTTTCGCTCCCGAAGCGGGTACGCAAAGGCTTCGGAACGTCATAAATAAAGATATTACCGAGGACGACGTCGAGAGAGGTCTCAATATGGCGTTCGATATGGGGTATACGGGCATAAAACTTTATTTTATGTTCGGACTTCCCACCGAAACCGACGAGGACGTATTGGGTATTTGCGACATAGTGGACAGGATACGCAAAATTTATTCGGCAAACCCGTCGAGGGCGAGAAGTTTAAGGATAAGCGTAAGCGCGTCCACCTTTATTCCTAAACCGTTCACCCCATTTCAATGGGAAGCGCAGATAACTGCCGACGACGTAAAACATAAAGTCGAACTTTTAAGAAGCCGACTTTTCAGCAGAAACACCTATTTGAGTTGGAACGATTTCGAACTTTCCGAAATGGAAGCGGTTCTCGCAAGAGGGGACAGAAGGCTGGGAAAGGTTATCGAATTCGCATATAAAAAAGGATGTTATTTCGACGGTTGGACTGACTATTTTAAACCTAAAGAATGGAACGAAGCCTTTGAGGAAGCGGGACTTAATAAGAGATTTTATACCCGCGAATGGGGAGAGGACGAAATTCTTCCGTGGGATCTCGTCGACGTGTTCGTGGATAAAAAATTCTTGCTTAAAGAGAGAAAGAAGGCGTATAACGCCGAGGTTACGGGAAGTTGTAAGGGCGGCTGTAAAGGTTGCGGAATACAAAAAGTATACAGGTGCGACGTATGATTTTATTCAGATATACGAAAATTTACGGAGCGGAATACGTTTCTCATCTCGACGTTCTAAGGCATCTCGGGCGCTCGTTTACGAGAGCGGGCATAAAGGTGGGGTATTCGCAGGGGTATCATCCGCATAAACTTATATATATGTCGGCGCCGATAGGCGTTGGAATGAAGAGTTTGTCCGAATATTGCGTGGTGGACACGGACGAGAAAGCGGAAGATTTCAAGAAAAAATTCAACGAACATTCCCCGAAAGGGATAAAATGCTTAGGCGCGTGGGAAACGCCAAAAAAAGTCGGCGTCGCGAGCGATATAGTAAAGGCAAAGTACAGGATCAAAGGGCTTGAAAAATTCCCGGAAGAAGATATTACGAGCGGAGAGTCGTTTATAATAACCGATAGAGAAGGAAGAGAGAAAGACGTAAAGGATTTGATTTATTCCGTAGAACGGGATGGCGAAGATCTCGTTTGCGTCTTGGGTTTCGGAAATGGATTAAGGGCTGAAAAATTCGCCTCGGCCTTAAAGGAGAGGTACGGCGGCGGAGATATAGATATAACCAAAGAGGAGGCGCTTATTGAAGACGGAACTCCGTTTGAAAATATTCTGAAAAATATATGTCTGTAAGTATTTATATCGACAGTTTCGGGGGAAACTACGTCGGCGCGGTCGCCGACGGTAATAAACTTATTGAATACAGGATCGAAAAAAAGGACAAGACGGTCGCTATCGGTAGCGTTTTCAAGGGAAAAGTCGAAAACGTCCTTTCGGGTATGCAGGCGGCGTTTATAAACGTCGGGCTTGAACGAAACGGCTATCTTTCGGCGGACGATATGCTTATGGATCGCGCCGAACTCGAAGGAAAGATCGATCTGCCCGATATTTCCTCTCTCAAAGAGGGCGAGGAGATAATGGTGCAGGCGGTAAAAGATCCTGCGGGAAATAAGGGCGTCCGCTTGACGACAAATCTTTCTTTCGCGGGGAGATACGTCGTCTATATGCCCACCGTCGATTTCGTCGGGATCTCGAGAAAGGTTACCGACGAAGGAGAAAGGGAAAGGCTTTTAAAAGTCGCCGAAGGACTTCGTCCCAAAGGGCAAGGGATCATAATAAGGACTGCGGGCGCGGGAACCAACAAGTCGGAAATAAAACGTGAAATTCGTTTTCTCGTTAAAATGTTTAAGGAAATAGAGAACGTGTACGAACATGGCGACGCTCCTTCCTGCGTGTACGAAGAGGGAAATCTCGCTTTTCGCCTTATACGCGACGTTTATTCGGACGAAGTCGAAAAAGTCGTAGTGTCGGATAATGAAATTTTCGAAAAAATCAAGAAGTACGCCTCGGGAGTGGGCGGAAAATTAAAGAGCAAACTGCTGTTTTACGACAAAAAGAGAGATATGTTCGCCAATTACGGGCTGGACGCAGAGGTCGACAAACTGCTCGGGAACAGAGTTTCTCTCAATAACGGGGCTTATCTCGTAATAGATAAAACTGAGGCTTTGACCGTCATCGACGTAAATACCGGAAGTTACGTCGGAAACGACAATCTTGAAGATACCGTTTTCAATACTAATATTTTGGCGGCGGAAGAGATCGCAAGACAACTTCGCCTGAGAAACATTTCCGGCATAATAATCGTGGATTTCATCGATATGTACGACGAAGGACACAGAGAAAAAGTGATCGAAGTTCTTCGCAACGCCGTTTCGGACGACCGCGAACGTTGCAACGTTGGCGGAATGACGGGTTTGGGTTTGGTAGAGATAACGAGAAAGAAAAAAAGAAGGGAAAGCGTTTCAATGCTTTTAAAACCTTGCCCGTATTGTCAAGGCTCCGGGACCATTCATTCGAACGATTATACCGTGATGAGGATAAGGACGGCTCTTCTCGACCTGTTCGCCGACGGGTATGATAACGCGGTCGTGGATATGAACGTAGAGATAGCGGAGTATATTCTCGCGAAAAACGTCTTGAAAAAAGACATCGATCAAATATTTAAAGGCAAAAGGATATATATTATTCCTCATAAGACTTATCATCAACATTTTTTCCTTATAAAAGGAGATAACAATAAAGCAATGGAGGTTTCCGACAAAGCGATTTTGCTTTACTGAAAAATTATGCTCGAATTTAAAAAGAATTACCTTTTAAGGGTTTCGGATTTCGATTGTTACGATCGCCTGCGTCCTTCCGCCGTTCTCGATTTGTTTCAGGACGTGGCGGGACAGCACGCCGACGAAATAGGGGTGGGTTATAACGACCTTATAAAAAAAGATATAATATGGGTGTTATTGAGAAATAAATTCGACGTCGTTAAAAACCCCGAACTATATTCCGAAGTTACCGCTGTAACGTGGCCGCACGAAAGGGGAAGAGGAGATTTTGACAGAGATTATCTCATCACTTCAAAAGACGGAGAAGTTTTAGTCAAAGGTTCGTCGAAGTGGTGCGTGTGTAATTTCGTTACGAGAAGAATACTTTTCGGTAACGAAGTGCAATACAACGATACTGAATACGTCGACAGAAAAGTCTACCCCGACGGAATAAAAAAGATAAAGGATTTTTCGGAAGAAAATTGCGAGGTTTACGAGGGAAGAAGTCAATTCGGCGACCTCGATCATAACGGACACGTCAACAACATAAAATACGCCGATTATATACTTAACGCCTTGGATCTCGAAAAAAACGAGGAAATAAAAAGCGTGGAAATAGATTATATCCACGAAATGCAGGCGAGGAGCGAATTTAAAATTTTTTATTTTAAAAAGGAAGGTAAGTATTCGTTGAAATGTTTAAGCGAGGGAAAGGAAATTTTCCGCGCCGAAGTGGAAACTGAAACGAAATGACCGCGTATAGGTCGATCATTAAATATAATAGGGAGTTAAAATCAATGGGAAATATTCTCGAAGTCAAAAATCTTACCAAGCGATACGGAAAATACACGGCGCTTGACAACGTGAGCATTAACGTCGGCGGCGGAAAGATAATAGGACTTTTGGGTCCTAACGGCAGCGGAAAGACGACTTTTCTGAAATGCCTTGCCGGACTTTTGAAAATTGACGGAGGAGAAGTCTTTATAGACGGGAAAAAAGTCGGTGGCGAAACGAAAAAAGTCGTTTCTTTTCTCCCCGAAAGAACTTATCTCGATATGTCGTCCACGGTCGAGGAGTCGATAGACTTTTTTAAAGAATTTTACGAAGATTTCGACGAAAACAAGGCTTACGGAATGCTCGAAACGCTCGGCGTGGACAAGAGGGCGAAATTGAGGACTTTATCCAAAGGCACCAAGGAAAAAGTTCAACTGATATTGGTAATGTCGAGAAACGCCAAGTTGTTTCTTCTCGACGAGCCGCTCGGCGGAGTCGATCCCGCGGCGAGAGAGTTTATTTTAAACGCGATACTCGCCAAATATAAAGACGGTTCGACCATTATTGTTTCTACGCACCTCATTTTGGACGTCGAGGAAATACTCGACGAATACATTTTCGTTCAGAACAATAAACTTACGGCTTACGGAAGCGTGAAAGATATACACGATCAAGGGAAAACCGTCGACGGATTGTTCAGGGAGGCGTTCAGATGTTTTTAAAGGTATTCAAACACGAATTCAAATCTGTTTTAAAGACGATGCTTATAACTCTTGCCGTCGGGCTTTTAGCGTCGCTTGCCCTCGGAGGGGTGAATAAATTTATGTACGCTCTCGCGGAGAGGTTGAACGAGGGACCGACCTATAATTATACCGTAAGAATACTTCAATCTATGATAGCGGGAATGAGTCCGATGGCGTTGGTAATAATTTTTCTCGCGCAATCCATAATCGTTTTTTTAAGGTTTTATAAGTCGATCGCGACCGACGCGGCGTATCTTACGTTTACTTTGCCGTCGGATAACGTTACGTAATATAAATCGAGATTTTTATCTCTGCTTTGTTGGATCGCGATAAGTGCCGTTGCGCTAACGATCAATTTTATCGTCTACGAAGCAATCTCCGCGATAGGTACGGTAAGCCCCCTTATGCAATTTGGAGAATACGTCGGCGAATATTATTTTAATTATTCGGACTTTATCGATTGGTTGATTTTGATCGAGATCATATTCGGCGCGCTTGTTTTAATCGTTTTTGAGTGCCTGCAATTATGTTTCGCGATACTTCTCGCAACTAAGTTGGCTAAAAAATTCAAAATCGGGGCGACGATATTGTTTATATTTTTGATAGAACACGTCGAGAGCATTCTTTTATCGACGATTTTCGTTATGTTGATAGGAAACGTTAATTTTTCGACGGCTGACGCAAGGGAGGGTTTGGCAATAGTTGTCGGGGGATTTATACTTTTACTCGCGGGAGTTTCCGTATTGTGGTATTGTCTGAGCAAAAAAATCGTAGAAAATTTAAACGTCGATTGATATGAAACTCGAATTTGAAATAGTGCCGGACGGGTGCTGGTATTCCAATTTAAGGAGCGCGCTAAAAAAATCCGATTGGGATAAGATAAGATTTGACGCGTATAAACGGGCGGAAGGCAAATGTATGATCTGCGGAGCGCCCGCGAAAAGGCTCGAAGCGCACGAAAGGTGGAGTTACGACGAAAGGCTCGGCATACAAAAACTCGAAGACGTTATAGCCGTTTGCCACGACTGTCATTGCGTTATACATATCGGCAGGACGCAACTTATGGGCGACGAAGATCGCGCTATAAGCCACTTTATGAAGGTGAATAACTGTTCTTACGCCGATTACAGAAAGGCGCTCGGAGAGGCGAATATGGTTCACCGACGAAGAAATCTCGTACCCGAATGGGCGACCGATCTGAGTTGGCTTGCCCGAATGAAAATAAAGGTATAAAAAGATAAAAACAAGTAAAGAATTATCTTCGTAACCAAACGGCGTTTTGGGAAAAGGAGGTAATTTTTTTATGCAACCCAAATTGACTGCAAAAGAGGTCGATTATATTTCCGACCTTCTCACGCTCGAAGAAAACGTATGTAAAAAGGCGAGAGCGTATTCGAAATCGCTCGACAATCGGGAACTCGCGAAAGATATGCAAACCGTTGCCGATAATCACGAAAAGAGATTTAACGCTCTTTTGGCGCTTTTGGGATAAGGAGGTAGAAAAATGAAAAAAAGCGAAAACGTATTGAACGAAAAAGACGTGTTGACGGATATTTTAACGGGAGAAAAAGATCTCGTTAAACTTTACGGAAGCGGAATAACCGAAGCGGTCGCGAAAGAGGTGAAAAAGACTTTCAAAACCAATATGTTCGAAACAGCGGAAGACCAACAGACCATTTTCAACGCGATGCAAAATGAAGGTTATTATCAACCGAAGCCCGCCGATAAAGCGGTTATCGACGAAAAAAAAGAAAGTTTTTGTCAAAGTATGAAAACTCAGAAAAAGTAAAAAAGAGAGATACCGTTTGATTGCGGTATCTTTTTTTATATATTCCTTGACAAAGTAAGCGGAAATGGCGTAAAATAATTATTATAATTTTTAAGAGGTTTTTATTATGGACAGAAACAAGAAAATTATAAAAACGAGTATTCTCGGAATAATCGCCAACTTCTTTCTCGCCGGGTTTAAAGCGACGATCGGATTATTATCGGGATCTATCGCGATAGTTCTCGACGCAGTAAACAACCTGACCGACGCTCTGTCGTCGGGAATTACCGTAGTCGGGGCGAAATTATCCGGCAAAAAACCGGACAAAAAACATCCTTACGGCTATGGAAGAATAGAAAACGTCAGCGCGATGATCGTTGCGGTCATCGTTTTGTACGCAGGTATTACTTCTCTTATCGAATCGGTCAAGAAAATTTTTCAACCCGAAGTCGCCGATTACGCTTTGCCTTCGCTTATTATAATCGGCGTCGCCGTTCTCGTTAAGATATTTATCGGCGTTTATTTTCAGAAAGTCGGCAAAAAGGTAAATTCGGACGCTCTTTCCGCTTCGGGAAAGGACGCGCTTATGGACTCCGTAATTTCCGCGTCGACCTTGGTCGCCGCCGTCGTGTTTTTGCTTTGGGGCTTGTCGCTCGAAGCCTATCTCGGCGCGATAATATCGTTGTTTATTATAAAAGCGGGCGTCGAAATGATAGTCGAAACCATTTCGCAGATCCTCGGCGAAAGGCTCGACAGCGAAACCACGAAAGCCATAAAACGCACTATAGCCGAGTTTCCCGAGGTGTACGGCGCTTACGATCTTATTTTACATAATTACGGACCGGGGATCTATATAGGCTCCGTGCATATCGAAATACCCGACTATATGACGGCGGATAAGATCGACGACCTCGAACACGCGATCTCCGAAAAAGTATACGAAGAGCATAAGGTCATAATAGCGGGTATAAGCATTTATTCGAGAAATACCAAAGATGAAAATTCGCAGGCGATATTGTCGGAAATAAGAAATATAGTTTCCGACAGGGAGTTCGTTTTGCAAATGCACGGTTTCCATTTCAGCGAAATTGAGAAGAAAATACATTTCGACGTCATTATAGATTTCGCGGCGCCCGACAGGGAAAAGATCTACGAAGAAATATTGAACGAAGTTAAGGCTAAATTTCCCGACTATAAAGTTACGATAACGCTCGACAGCGACGTGAGCGATTAAAAGGCGAAAAAATATCGAAGGCGGACTTAATTTTTAAGTCCGCCTTCCTTTATTCGTAAATATAACCTGATCGTATTCGGGGGAATATAATATTTCGATATCCCCGATAAAGCGTAAAAATGTTTTGGGAAACCCCGTAAAATAATTGCCCGTTTGACTTTCAAAATTTTTGATCTGTTCGTTATAAGAAAATTCGACTTCGACCTAAAAAGGTTTTGATCCCGGATCGCTCGTATCTACTCTGAAAACTTTGGCTTTGACGTAAACGGCGTCGGCAAGCCATTTTATAATTTCTCTGTTTATTCGGTTATGATATGATCGGAAATAGTTGCAAATAACGAACAGAAAAAGGCTGAACAGATTTCCTAAAATCAAAGCGACTAACATATCGCTTTCTATGAAAAAAACTTTAAAGGCTATCTGTATAATAATTATTACCGTAACTATCGGCAAGAGGAGTGAAACGCCCATAGCGGCTTTCAACAAGTTCAGCCGCCGACCGTAGATAAATTTTCCGTATTTTAAGGTCGCGGAAATTTCCGATGGATCCATAGTCTTTACCTCGACGTCGTTAACGCTCCGAATAAATCTTATCGACTACTTTCTGGACCTGAACGGCTCTGTCGGCGTAGAAATAATCTCTCTTTCCGCTTTCGACCTGTTCGCGGAAAAGTTTGAGTTGCTTTAAATACAGGTCGTTGTTCGCGCCTTTTTCGAAGATCGGCTCGCTCGTGGTTCTCTCCTGCATCGCGGAGTAATCGCCTTGCGGGCTGTGAAGATAGGAAAGTTCTCCCTTTTCTTCCTGTCCCAACGTGCCTTTGCAGATTATATACCCCTCGTCGCCGTAAAGTTCGAATTTGCTTTCCGACGCAGCGTCCGGAATGTTGAAATTGACGTCGATATGACCGAGCGTTCCGCTTTTGGTCTTAAATATTATTACCGCGCCGTCTTCGACGGGATAATCGAAAGTATGGGTGGAGTAATAACTCTTGACTTCGGCTATTTCGTCCCCGAGTACGTCCTCTATAAGTTCTATGCAATGAACGCCGAGATCCATTATCGCGCCCCCTCCGCCGAGAGCGGGATCCTGTCGCCACGCGCCTTTGATAGGGGGATACCAGCAGGTAAATTGCGCTCTTACCGAGTTTACTTTTCCTATTCCGCCCTCTTTTACTATATTTTTGGCTTTAACGTGGAGATTATGATATTTCATCATATATCCGACCGTGATCTGCTTGTCCGCCTTTTTAAAGGCTTCAACGAGCGCTTCGCTGTCTTTTCCGTTCATTGCGACCGGTTTTTCGATAAATACGTTTTTGCCGAAAGAAAGAGCGGTCAACGCCTGATCCGTATGACAAAATACGGGAGTTCCGATATATACGGCGTCGCATTCCGTCTGCTCGAGCATTTGCTTTTCGTCGGTAAAATATTTTACGCCGTATTTTTCTCCTACCGCTTTCGCGACTTTTTCAACTCTGTCCATTACGGCGACGAGTTGACTGCCTTCGTCTTTTAAAAGGGCGGGGATCGTTCTTCTGTCGGCTATCCCGCCCGCGCCTATGACGCACCATCTGAATTTCATATATTTTCTCCTTTTTTGTTTTTGTATTCGAGAGGCGTTTTCCCCGTATATCGCTTAAAAAACGAGCAAAAATAGGGAACGCTTTCAAAATTTAGTTCGTCGGCTATCCTGTTTATCGATCTGCCTCCGTCGAGATGTTTTTTTATCTCGCTTATCTTTTTATCGTTTATGAAGTTTATTATCGTTTTTCCCGTCGCTATTTTAAATTGTTTGCAAAGCGTCGAGCGGTTGGTTTTAAACAAAAAGGCAAGTTCGTCCAGGGTTATTTTTTCTTTGAAATTGTTGTCGACGTATTTTATGATCTCGCCTATTTCGAAGTCGGACTTCTCGCTTTCGGCGCTTACTGAAAATTCGTATTTACGAATGAGTTCGATCAAAAATTTTTCGAGTGAAAGTTTAAGTAGTTGTTCGCTTCCGAAAACCTGCTTTTTCTTTTTTTTCATATCGTAAACGGGAACGTCGTAGGGGGGAGAGAATACGTTTCTTCCTTCCTTTACGATTTCCGCGAGCGATCTTATCTCTCCGTCGTTTAAAGTTATTGGGGTTTTCGAAAAATATTTCAACTTGTCCGAATTACACTCAAAGCCGATTATTATGACGACCGTTTCTCCGTTTGTCGGGCAAAAAAGGGAATGTGTTTTATTCGTTCCGTGGATGATGAGTTGACTTTTGGTCAATTTTCCCGTGTATTCTTCCGACTTTACCTCTAAACTGCCTTTGTTGACGAAAAGAAGTTCTAAAAACGGGTGATTGTCGTCCTCGGTTTTATATCCGAACGGAAATTCGAAAAAATGAACGTTCGCTATCCTCGTTACTTCAAGCGGCAGCGAAAGTTCTTTTAATTTAAACTCCATATAACCCTTCGATCTGACTTTTGTTTTATAAGTAAATTATAGGCAATTTGCCCCTTAAAGTCAATCGTTTTGTAAATATTTTTACTTTTCTTATATAAAAATGCGGGCAAGATCGTCCTACGTTCCCGCATTTCATATTTATCATAAATAAATTTACGATTTATAAATAAACGTTGACGATTTGATAATGACAAAAACGACGTTCCGTTATATAATATACTCATAAACGAAAAGGAGAAAAAAAATGAATAGAGTTTGTATTCCCGATAGTGAATATCAGGAAAGAATTAAAAGAGCGGCGAAAATGATCGCCGAAAAAGGTCTTGACGTAATGGTCGTCGCGTCGACGGAAAGCGATTACGCCAACGCGCGTTATTTCTCGGGCTTCTGGCCCTTGTTCGAAAGGGCGGGCGTCGCTATCTCCGCGAGCGGGGACGCCGCTTTGCTTGTCGGACCCGAATCTGCCGTTTTCGGCAAGGATTTCGGAAAAATAGAAAAGGTTTTCGTACTTAAAGAGTTCAGAGAATCGGCGGATCCCGCTTATCCCGAACTCGTCGCAAGCACATTTAACGAAGTGTTTTCGTCGATAGGGGTAAAGGGCGAAAATATAAAGATCGGACTCGGAAGTTACGTCGAATGCACCCTTCCCATTTACGAAGGGCTTAAAAACGCGTACCCCAAAGCGGAGATCGTCAAATGCAACGATATAATGGTAAATCTCCGTAAAATAAAGAGCGAAAACGAACTCGCTTGTATAAGAGAAGGTTTCAGGATCATAGAACTTGCGACCGACGAGGTCATAAAGGCTCTTAAACCGGGCGTTACCGAACTTCAGATGGTCGGCGTCGCGCAGAGAGTTATATACGAGAACGGCGCCGAATACGAAGGTCTGCCTATGTACGTTTTCAGCGAAGAAAGCACGAGGCACGCTATCTCCCGTTCGAGATACAGAGAAATAAAGAAAGGGGATATAGTTCAACTCAATCTTTCGGCTAAAATAGACGGGTATTCGCCGAGTATCGGACTTCCCGTAATAATGGGGAAACTCGAAGGCGAGAGGAGAGAAATAGTCGAATTTTGCCGCGAAATGCACGAGTGGACTTGCCGCCAGATAAAAGCGGGCGTATTTGCGGACGACGTTGCGAAAAGATTTTTGCAGGCTTTTAAAGACGCGGGATACGAAAAGAATTATGTTTACGGACCCTGCCACGGAACGGGTATGATAGAAGTAGAAGCGCCTTGGATGGAAACCTCTACCCATTACCCTTTGGAAGAAAATATGACCTTCCAAGTCGACACGTTTATTTCGGGTCCGACTTTCGGTTGCCGTTGGGAAAAGGGTATAGCGGTAAAGAAAGACGGATACGAAAGTTATACCGATTACCTTAAAAAGGGAATAATAGAGTTGGAGTTTTAATATGGAAGGAGAAGGAAAGAAAGTCTGGATAATTCCCGATTGCGAACTTCCGCCGCCGGGAGAAGGTGTTTTAAAAGGACACGAAAGCGTTATAATCATAAACGATAACGACGAAGACGCGACCGTTAAAGTCAAATTGATTTTTACGGATAAAGAGCCGTACGAAGAAATAATCTGGAAGGTCGGAGCCAATAAAGTAAGGTGTTTCAGAATGAACGATCTCGGCGATATGGGCGGTTTCGAAGTCCCCATCGAAACTCAATACGCTATGAAACTGACCTCGGATAAGAACATCGTCGTTCAATACGGCAGGCTTGACAACAGACAAGTAAATCTTGCTTATTATACCACTTTGGCTTATTAAGGAGAATAAATATGGAATTAAATCACAGTTTTCCGCGGGAAACGGCTTTTGTTAAAGAAAAAAATATTCCGCTCGTTATTGCGGGCGGAACGGTCGAATATCACGGCGCGCACTGTTCTTACGGCTGCGACACTCTCGTCGTCGAAGGGCTTTTAAATAAACTTTCGCAAAAAAAGGAGATAATGATCGCTCCTACTATCGCTTACAGCCCGTCGAGTTACGCCGTCGGGGGAAGGGCGAGCGGAACCGTCCACGTCGCCGAAAAGGCTTTTGAAGATTACGTCTATTACGTTTTCAAGAGTTTTCTTTATTCGGGATTCAGAAATATATACGTCGTGATCCATCATCAGTTCGAACAGGAAAGCGAAATGCCGATGACCTTGTGTTACCGTATGGCGGCGAAAAGGGCGACTATGGAATATCTCGAAGAAACTCTCGGCGAAGGTTGGTGGGGAAGCGAAAATTACGCAAATTACTACGAACAGTTGGAAGGGGCGAACAATCCCTTTAATTGGATAAAAGTAATACCCACTATGAGTACCGCCGTTCAGAACGCGACGGGATACGATCACGCGGGCAAATTTGAAAGTTCTATACTTATGTCGCTGTATCCCGATTGCGTAAAACTCGACAGACTCGGGGATATAAAGCATTGGTTTACCGAAAACGCAAAAGACGCCAATCGGGAACTCGGAAACGAGATGGTAAGGCTGTCGCTCGAATATCTCGAAAAAGCGATAGTTTAAATGTTGGTATAATAATTAAAAAAAAGAACGCAAAGCGGAGCCCTTTAAAAGGGCTCCGCTTTGCGAAAAACAATGAAATTGACAAACTGACCTGTTAAGGTCGGGATTTAAGCAATTTTAATAAAAGGTAAAATCCTTACGCTCTTTCTACTTTATTGCTCTTTAAACAACGCGTGCAAACGTATTCAGCCGAAACCACGCCGTCTTTAACGACTCTTACCTTTTGTATATTGGCGTTGTAAGAACGAGGAGTTTTACGGTTACTGTGGCTTACTTTATTGCCGGATAATTTTGCTTTACCGCAAACGCTGCAAACTCTTGACATATATTATACCTCCTAACCCAAGCGATTTCATTACCGCTTTTCAAAAATGCGCGCTAAATATAATACGCTCTCAAAATCAAAGCATAGATAATATATCACAAATCGATTTTAAATGCAACCAAAAACGGCATATTTTTCGCAAAAAAAGATTGAAAAAAATTATGAGAGGTAAAATTTATATAAAAATCCTTGCAAATTTATTTTAAATAATGTAAAATATCTTTGAAAGGAGATAACTATGCCTGTAACGACTTCGAACATTTACGGAAAAATATCGGTTTCAGACGAAGCGATCGCAAAGGTCGCCGCTCACGCTGCGCTCGAATGTTACGGTATCGTAGAACTCGTTTCGAGAAAATTGAGCGACAGCATAAGTCAACTTCTTAAAAAAGATCCTTACGGCAAGGGCGTCAAAGTCGTTACCGTAAGCGACAGAATATATATAGATATTTTCGTCGTGATAAAATTCGGCGTTTCCATATCCGCAGTCGCGGATTCTTTGAAGAACGCCGTCAAATATAAAGTTGAACAGTTTACGGGAATGATAGTAGATACCGTAAACGTGAATATTACCGGCGTTAAATTGTAACGCCGACGCTTGAGGCTTCGCATTTTTGGCGAGGCTTTTACGCGTTTTTTCGGAGGATTATTTTATATTATGATAAAGAAACTTAACGGCGCCGCTTTTGCGAAAATGGTGATTGCCGCGTCTGCTTTTCTGGACGTTAATCGCGAACAGATAGACACGCTCAACGTGTTCCCCGTTCCCGACGGAGATACGGGAACCAATATGAGTCTTACCCTTCAATCGTCCATAAAGGAACTTAAAGCGTGTAAGACCAACAATCTCGCAGATCTTGCCGACAGCGTTTCGAAGGGAGCGCTTAAAGGGGCGAGGGGAAATTCGGGCGTTATTACGTCGCAGATCTTCAGAGGTATCTGTTCGGTAATAAAAGATTATAACGAGGTCGACGTAAAAACCTTTACCAAGGCGCTCAAAAACGCGACCAACGTCGCATACAGCGCGGTATCCATTCCCAAGGAAGGGACCATTTTAACGGTTTGCAGAATGATCTCCGAACACGCTCAGTCCGTTTCGGGAAAGGTCAAGGACTTCGAGAGCCTTTTCGAAGAGATAATAAAAGCGGGGGAAGAGGCGCTTCAAAAAACACCCGAACTTCTCCCCGTGCTTAAAAAGGCGGGCGTCGTGGATTCGGGCGGAATGGGTCTGGTTACCATATACCGCGGAATGTATAAGGGGCTTATCGGAGAAGAAATAGTCGGCGCTCCCGTGGAAACTCAACTCGAAACCAAGCCCGAGAGCAGTATGGAACACGCGGACATATTAAATCTCGGGACCATAGAATTCGGTTATTGTACGGAGTTTTTTATAATCAATCTTAAAAAGAGGACGACTCTTGCCGACATAGACAGGCTTCGCGAATACCTTATGGGTATAGGCGACAGCGTTCTCGTTATCGGCGATCTCGAATTCGTCAAAGTCCACGTTCACACCAACAACCCCGGACACGCGATAAGCAAAGCGCTCACTCTCGGCGAAGTGGATAAGGTCAAGATCGAGAATATGCTCGAACAGAACAGACAACTTATCAAAAAATACGAAGAAGAAAAGAAAGAGATGGGAATGCTCGCCATTTGTTCGGGACAAGGGCTTACCGATCTTTTCAAAGATATAAACGTCGATAAAGTTATCGAGGGCGGACAGACGATGAATCCTTCGGCGCAGGATATAGCCGACGCTATAATAAAGATCAACGCCGACAACATATTCGTTTTCCCCAACAATAAAAATATCATTTTGGCGGCGGAACAGTCGAAATCGCTCGTCGAAGGCAAAAAGATACACGTCGTTCCCACCAAAAACGTTCCTCAGGGGATAGCCGCGGCGCTCGCGTTCAATCCCGACGTTCCCGCTGACGAAAATCTTATAAATATGCTTCACGAAATGGACAACGTTACGGCGGGGCAGGTAACTTACGCGGTAAGGAACACGAAGATAAACGGATTTTCTTTAAACGAAGGGGATATAATAGGTCTTGACAATAAAAAGATCCTCGCGAAAGGCAACGACGTAGGAAAGGTTACGGCGGCGCTTATAGAAAAACTGAAAGATACGGGACACAGCCTTATAAATCTTTATTACGGAGCCGACGTCAAAGAAGAAGACGCGACCGCCCTTCAAACGAGTTTGCAGGAAAAATACCCCGAACTTGACGTAGAACTTTTCTACGGGGGGCAGGCGATATATTATTACATAGTTTCGCTTGAATAAAAGACTAAAAAATTTCGGGCGCGGCGAAAGACTTTCGCCGCGCCCGTATCGTACCGCTTTAAAAACGCGGGCTAAAAATTTGAAATATGGAATTGAAAGAAATAAAAGGCGTGAGCGATAAAAGAGAAAGCGATTTCAACAAGATGGGGATATTTTCGGCAGAGGACCTTATCAGACATTTTCCTCGCAATTATCTCGATCTTACCGACGTTACGCCACTTGAAAATTGTTATAACAACGACGTCGTTTTGACTTACGGCAGGTTGATGACCGCGCCGAGGACTTTCGTTTCCGCTCGGAGAATAAAGTGCGTTACGGCGGTAGTCGAACAAAACGGCAGGCGTTTCAGCGTTATCTGGTTTAATCAGCCTTACGTCGTAAAACAGTTAAAACCGGGCGAAGACTATCTTTTTTACGGCAGAATAAAGATAGATTTCGGCGGAATAACGATGAGCAGTCCGTCATTTGAACGGGTGGACAATAACGTAAGGCTTAAAGGGATCGTTCCCGTTTATTCGCTTAAAGGCAATCTGACGCAAAAAGTCGTCAGGGATTGTATCGCGAACGCGCTTATAAAAACCGAAATAAAGGATAACATCCCCGCCGCTTTGAGGAAAAAATATTCGCTTTCCGATCTCGGAGCGGCTTATCGCGAGGCTCATTCTCCGTCGTCGATGCAGGCTAAAAAGACGGCGTCGGAAAGAATTGCGACAGAAGAGTATTTTTTGCTCATCTCGGCGTTTAAATTCATAAAGGGAGATCGCAGACAGATAAGGATCAATCAATACGCGACGAAAGCGGAAGATCTTCGCGCCTTTACCGAGCGTTTCGGGTTCGAGTTTACCGAAGGGCAAAAAAAAGCGGTAAACGAAATTTATTCCGATATGACGGGAAACAGTTCTATGAACAGACTTTTGCAGGGGGACGTCGGAAGCGGAAAGACCGCCGTCGCGCTTTGCGCTTTATATATAGCGGTAAAAAGCGGCTATCAGGGAGCGATGCTCGCCCCGACCGAGATCCTTGCCGAACAGAATTATAATATAGTCAAGAGGCTTTTCCCCGAGTACGAAGTAGTGTTTTTAAGCGGCAGTTTAAAGACTGCCGAAAAGAGAGAGATAAAGGCGAAACTCAAAAGCGGAGAGGCGAAGATCGCAGTCGGAACTCACGCGGTTTTATCCGGCGACGTGGAATTTTATAATTTGTCGGTGTGCGTATGCGACGAACAACACCGTTTCGGCGTTCAGCAAAGAAGCGCGTTGGTCGCGAAGGGAATGATCCCGGACGTACTCGTAATGAGCGCAACGCCGATACCGAGAACCATTTCTCTTATATTTTACGGCGATCTCGACATAACCGAAATAAAGGACAAACCCAAATCGAGGCAAAAAGTACAGACGAATATAGTTCCCGAGATCAAGTACGACAATATGCTCGGATTTATAAGAGATACGGTAAAAAGCGGCAGACAAGCGTTCTGCGTTTGTCCGAAGATAGAAGAGGACGAAGAAGGTACGCTTATGAGCGTTACCGAACTTTACGAAGAATTGACTTCGAGGCTTACGGGAGTTAGGACGGCTCTTCTTCACGGGAAGATGAAAGACGCCGAAAAGGCTGCCGTAATGCAGGATTTTAAGGACAAGAAATTCGATCTTCTCGTTTCCACGACTGTCGTAGAGGTCGGAATAGACGTTCCCAACGCGACGGTTATGGTCATTTATAACGCCGAGAGATTCGGTCTTTCACAACTTCACCAACTTCGCGGAAGGGTAGGCAGAGGCGGAGATAAAAGTTACTGTTTTCTCTATACGGGTACGACCGACGAAAAAGCGATCGAAAGACTTAAAATAATGTGTGAAAATTCGGACGGATTCGCTATCGCCGAAAAGGATTTCGAAACGAGAGGCGGCGGCGATTTTATGGGTACGAGACAAAGCGGAAGATTTATGAACGATCTCGGCTCGCTCGTCTATTCTCCGTCCGTTATATTCTTCGCTAAACGGCTTTGCGACGAAGCGTTCGGGCTTCCCGACTATATTTCGTCGATAAAGAGCGTCGCTATGGAAAAATACGAAAAATTAAAGGACGTGGCGCTCAATTAAAAATATAAAAATATCTGTTAAAATAAACTTGTCAGCATACGCTAACAATGATGGCGGAGGGTATATGAATAATTCCGAATCCAAGGAAATGTATCTCGAAACCATATTGCTTCTGCACAGGCGAGGCGCCAGGGTAAAAGCGACGGACGTTGCGACCGAACTCGGGTTTTCAAGACCGAGCGTGTCCAACGCCGTAAAGAAGATGCAAGCCGACGGTTATATCTACCTTAATAAGGCGAACGAAATAGAGTTTACCGAAAAAGGCAGAGAGAGGGCGGAAAGCACCTACGAAAGGCATTGCGTTCTGACCGACTTGTTAAAAATGGTCGGCGCCCCTTCGGACATAGCCGAGGAAAACGCTTGCAGAATGGAGCACGTGGTTTCGGACGAACTTTTTGAAGTTCTGAAAAAGTTTTGGAGCGAGCGTAAAAACTAAAACGCGCCCGCCCGAAACAAATTTTCGGCTCGCTTGATATTAGTTTATACTAACTAAAACTCTTCATAAAATCGGTTGCAGTTTGTCAGTTCTGCGACCGATTTGTCATTTTACGCAAGAAAATCTCATAATCGCTTGATTTTTATCGAGTAAAAATGTAAAATATAATAAAGAAGAAAAAGGAGATCTGATATGAGAAAGAATTTCGGAGCGAAACCTATAACCTATCCTCAGCCGGTGTTTATTATCGCGACTTACGACGAAAACGGTAAGGCGGACGCGATGAACGCGGCTTGGGGCGGAATAGCGGACGAAAATCAAATAGTAATGTGTTTAAGTTCTTATCATAAAACGGTAAAGAACGTTTTGGCGAAGAAGGCGTTTACGGTAAGTATGGCGACGGCGGATAAAGTGGCGGAGTGCGATTACGTCGGAATAGAGTCCGCCAATAAAGTCGCCGATAAACTTGACAGGGCGGGATTTACGACGACGAAAAGTCAATTCGTCGACGCGCCCGTAATAGATCAACTTCCGATGGCTCTCGACTGTAATTTGATTTCTTACGACGAGTCGACGGGGCTTTTGTTCGGAGAAATAGTCAACGTGGGAGCGGACGAAAGCGTGATCGGAGAAAACGGTAAAATAGATCCTTCTTTGCTCCGTCCCATAACTTTCGACCCCGTAAATAACGCTTATCTCGTTTTGGGAGAAAAGGTGGGAAACGCGTTTAAGGACGGATTAAAATTAAAATAAAATCAGGAGGATAAAAAAATGAAATACGTTTGTCAAGTATGCGGATACGTCTACGACGAGGAAACGGGAGATCCCGATAACGGTATCGCTCCGGGAACCAAATTCGAAGACATTCCCGAAGATTTCGCTTGCCCCCTTTGCGGAGTAGGCAAAGATTCTTTCGAAGAGCAGTAAGAAAGCCCGACGAAATTTTCAACCGAAAAATAAAGGTCTCTTCGCGAGGCCTTTAAAACTATAAAAAAAACGCAAAAGAAGTTGACAAAAATTGACAATCAAAAACTATTTGTGTTATACTTTATTAAACCCTTTAAAATAGGAGCAGGCTTATGGAAAACAAGATCGCCGACATAAAAGAAAGATTAAAAAAAGAACTTGCCGAAATAAAGACGAGCAGGCTTTTATACGAACTTAAAGTCAAGTACGTCATCGGCAAGACGGGAGAGATCCCTTCGCTTATGAAAGAACTCGGAAAGGCGTCCAAAGAGGACAGACCGAAACTCGGGCAAATAATAAACGGGCTGAAAGATTGGGCTAACCAGACGATAGCGGAGAGAGAAGCGTATATAGCCGAAATGGAGAAAAAGGCGAGATACGAAGCCGAAACCATAGATATTACCAGACCGTCTAAAAGGACGAAAACGGGAACTTTGCACCCCGTTACGATTGTAAAAAACCAACTCGTGGATATTTTTGCGGGAATGGGTTTCTCGGTAGTCGAAACGAGGGAGATCGAGGACGATTTCCACAATTTTACGGCTCTCAATACCCCCGAAGAGCATCCGGCGAGGGACAAGCAGGATACTTTTTATATCAACGACGACCTTATGCTTCGCACGCATACTTCTCCGGGGCAGATACACAGTCTGAAAACCCTTAAACCGCCCTTTAAAGTCCTCGTTCCGGGAAGGGTATACCGTTCGGACGACGACGCGACGCATTCACCTATGTTCCACCAGATGGAAGGGCTTGCCATCGACGAAAAGATAACTATGTGCGACCTTCAGGGAATGCTCGACGTTCTCGTAAAGAAAATGTTTTCATCTTCGGCGAAAACGAGATTTCGTCCTTCCTTCTTTCCGTTTACGGAGCCTTCCGTCGAGGTCGACGTCAGTTGTTTCGAATGCGGCGGAAAGGGCTGTAAACTCTGTAAGGGAACGGGTTGGATAGAAATCTTAGGCGGCGGCATCGTAAACAGAAAGGTTTTGGAAAATTGCGGAGTCGATCCGGAAAAGTACACGGGATTTGCCTTCGGTTTAGGGCTTGACAGAATAGCGATGCTTAAAAACGGGATCAACAATATCCACGTTTTATACGAAGACGACGCTCGCGCGCTCGGACAATTCAAGGATTAAAAGGAGAAAAGGATATGAACGCGCCTTTAAGTTGGCTTAAAGATTTCGTAGAAATAGACGTAACGCCGGAAGAACTCGAAAAAAAATTGTTCGATTGCGGCTTCGAGGTCGAACAGGTGATCGCTTACGGCGATAAAATAGATAAAGTAGTAACTTGTAAAATAAAGGAAATAACACAACACCCTAACGCCGAAAGATTGAGAATTTGTCAGGTAGACGCGGGGAAATACGGAAGTTTGCAGATAATAACCAACGCGACTAACGTAAAAGTAGGAGATATAGTTCCCGTCGCCGTCGACGGAGCGACTCTCGCGACGGGCGACAGGATATATAACGGAAAACTTCGCGGAGAAGACTCTTTCGGAATGTTCTGCGGCGGAGAGGAGATAGGAATAGACGATAATTTTTACGAAGGTGCTTCGGGGGACAGCGTGCTTATATTCCACGACGATTTTCCCCTCGGAGAGGAAGTGAGAGATCTCCTCGGGCTTAAAGATTACGTTTTCGATATATCCGTGCTTGCGAACCGCCCCGATTGTCAAAGCGTGGCGGGTATCGCGAGGGAGATAGCCTGCGCGCTCGATAAACCCTATAAAGAACCCGATCTTTCGTTTACGGCGAGCGAAGAGGGGGACGACGAGATAAGCGTTACCGTCGAGGAACCCGAACTTTGTCCGAGATATATCGCTCATCTCGTAAAAGATGTTAAGACGGATAGATCTCCCGCGTGGCTTACGAGAAGGCTTGCCCTTTGCGGTATCAATTCGATAAATAAAATAGTCGATATAACCAATTACGTCCTGCTCGAAATGGGACAACCTATGCACGCTTTCGATAAAAACGACCTCGAAAAGAAGAGCATAATAGTCCGCAGGGCGAAAGAGGGCGAAAAGATAGTAACTCTCGACGAAAAGGAATTGACTTTAAACGGCGAGAACCTGCTTATATGCGACGGGGCGAAACCGGTCGCTCTCGCGGGCATAATGGGCGGACTTAACAGCGAGATAAAGCAGACGACCAAGGACGTTTTGTTCGAATGCGCAAAATTCAAGAGAGATAATATAAGGCGTTCGTCGAGGAAACTCGGAAAGAGCAGCGATTCGTCGAAGAGATACGAAAAAGGCGTCGACGAATATACGACCGAAAGGGCGATAAAGAGGGCCCTTCATCTTATAGAACAATTAGACGCCGGTAAAGTTACCAAAACGCATATCGACGTTTCCGCGCATAAACAGCAGGAGAATAAGAGCGTCAGCACTACCTTTTCCGCTATCAACGGCGTTTTGGGAATAGAAGTACCCGAGGAAACCGTCGTGGGTATACTTAAAAAACTCAATTTCGAAGTTAAAGTCGAAGGAGAAAAAATAACCACCGTCGCGCCCCCGTACAGAGAGGACGTCGAGGGATACGCCGATCTTGCGGAAGAGGTTATAAGGGTATACGGATACGAGCATATAGTTCCCACTCTTTTAAAAGACGCGACGATAACCGCCGGCGGGTACGATAAATCGCAGAAAGACGAATTAAAGGTCAAGAGAACTCTTGCGGGACTCGGATATAACGAGGCTATGACCTATTCGTTCTATTCGAAAAAATACGTCGAAGCGCTTTGCCTTCCCGACGGAGCGGAAGAGAAAAATACGATAATCATCGAAAACCCGATAAGCGACAACTACGAAGTAATGAGAAGAACGTTGGTTCCTTCTCTGCTCGCCGTCGCGTCGCTCAATATGAAAAGAGGCGCTGAAGAGGGAAGATTTTTCGAGATCGCGAGGACTTATATCCCGACGGACTCTTTCCCGACCGAAGAAAAGAAGTTGTGCCTTATCGCTTTCGGTAAAAACGACGATTTCTTTACCGTAAAGGGCGTCGTGGAAACGCTTGCCGAAGCGTTCGGCATTAAATTCGACGCGAGCGAACGCGCCGAAAAGAGTTATCTCCACCCCGGCGTTTCCGCCAAAATACTGTCGGACGGAGAGGAAATAGGCTTTTTCGGTAAAGTCGCCTACGAAACGGCGGCGGCGTTCGATATAGAGAAGGACGTTTACGTTTGCGAAATAAATTATACCGCGCTCGAAAAGAAATTCGACGTTCAGTTTAAGTTCAAGCCCATCTCGCAGTACAACGACGTAATAAGAGATCTCGCTATAGTATGCGATAAAGCGACGACTTGCGGAGAGATCGAGCAGGCGATAATTTCGGCGGCGAAAGGGGAAGTCAAAAAGGCGGAACTTTTCGACGTCTACGAAGGAGCGCAAGTCGGCGACGGCAAAAAGAGTATGGCGTATACGCTTACTTTCTCGTCGGACGAAAAGCAACTTACCGCAGAGGACGTGGATAAGACGGTCAAGAAAATTCTCGGCGCGCTCAAATTTAAGTATAATGCGGAATTAAGATAATGAATATCGAAAGAATAAACTTTTTAGCGAAAAAACAACGAGAAGAAGGTCTTACGGAAGAAGAAAAAATCGAACAGGCTAAACTTCGGAGAGAATATATAGACAGCGTCGTCGGAAATCTTCGGGTCCAACTCGATGAAAATTACGGCAAGCCGATAGATAAAAAGGACAAGAACTGAATGAAAAAGCCTTTTAGCTTAAAAGACGTCGAAAGTTACGCTCTTATAGTTATCGGGGCGCTCGTTATGGCGCTGAATTACGAAATTTTTATTTTCCCAAACGCTTTCGCTCCCGCCGGAATCAACGGTATTTCGACAATTATACAACACCGTTTTAATTTTTCCGTCGGGTATATGTCGATAATCATAAACGTTCCTTTGATTATAGTGGCGTTTTTTATCGTCGATAGAAATTTTGCGGTCAGAACGGGAATATTCGTGGCGATATTTTCGTTTGCGACGCTTATTTTGAAAAACGGAAAATACGACGATTACGGGTTTATCGACCTCAATTATTATTATAATTCGGAATGGAGCAAATTGCTTGCCCCCGTCGTTTCGGGAATAATAAACGGCGCCGTATACGGCGTTACCATAAGAAATAACGGTTGCACGGGCGGAACCGACGTCATAGCGAGTATAGTCAGAATAAAAAAGCCTTATCTCAATATGCTATGGGTAATATTCTCCTTAAACAGTATAGTCGCAGTTCTTTCGCTGTTTGAATTCGGAGATATAGATTCCGTCGTGTTGTGCCTCGCTTATTCGTTTACGACGTCAAAAATCGGAGATATTATTTTAAAGGGCGGTAAATCGGCTTTGAAATTCGAGGTGGTAACCTCTCATCCCGACGAGATCTCCGATGAAATAATAGCGAAACTTAATCATACGGCAACCGTAGTCAAGGCGGTCGGTATGTTTTCCCATTCCGAAAAGAGTCTGTTGATTTGCGTGGTCGGCAAGAGTCAGATCGCCGAATTTGAAAAAATAGTAAAAAAATATCCCGAAACTTTTACCTATCTTTCGTCGGTAAACGAGATAGTCGGGAACTTCGTCGCAACAAAGAACGATTTCGAGCATAAACTAAAAAAATAAAACGTATCCGCAAAAGCGGTAAGGAGAAAAACAATGAGTTACGCTGATAAGGTATTTAAGCAAAACGTCGAAGATATTTT
>JAFVCP010000023.1 GCA_017479185.1 Clostridia bacterium | reverse complement strand
CTCGGGCTTGCCCTTATCCCGCAAGCGGGCGTTTCGATAGGGCTTGCGGCGCTCGGCGCAAGAATAATAGGCGGAGAGTCGGGGAGCGTTTTGCAGACCATAATTTTGTCGTCGAGCATTCTTTACGAACTAATCGGTCCCGCCTGCGCGAAACTTTCTCTCTATCTATCGGGTTCTTACGGCAAAAACGCCGTCGAAACAGATAAAAAAGAGGAGATAGCCAAGGAAGAGAGCGAAATAAGCGAAGTGGAGAGTTTAAAGGAAAAACTTTACGCGATAGAAAAGGAAATTTCCAATAGGGAATACGCGAGGAGCGAAGAGGAGTCGGCTTTTATTTCCGCAGTGGAAGAAGAGGACGATCCCAAGGATTATATAAGAAGGAAATTCATAAACAGGAGATAGGAAAATGTGGGAAAATTTCGTTGAAGAATTTGTAAAAGGCTCGACAGAGATAAATTTGATCTCGGTTTTGCTCAAAGTCGCTCTCGCCATCGTCTTTTCGGCGATCGTGGGCGCGGAGAGGGCGAAAAAAAGACACGCCGCGGGACTAAGAACTTTTATGCTCGTATCCTTGGGCGGAGTTTTAAGCGGGGTATGCGATACCTATCTTATAGAAAAAGGGGTTTCTTTTCCCATAATTTCGGGCGCGCTCGTGATCGGCATAGCGATAATTAGTTGCAACGCGATATTATTCAGTTCGAAGAACCAATTAAAAGGTCTTACCACTTCGGTGTGCTTATGGGTTTCGAGCGTGGTCGCCGTCGCTTTGGGGCTTGGAATGTATCTCGTTTTCGCTATCGGGGCGGTCGCTCTCGTGCTGTCGCTTATGATCTTCCCCAAAATGGAATTTATGTTCAAGGATAAGTCCAATCACTTCGAAATACACCTCGAACTCAAATCGAGAAACAATCTCCGCGAATTTCTCGAAACCGTAAGGGCTTTCGGGCTTGCCGTAAACGATATAGAGATAAACCCGGCTTACGCCAATACGGGGCTTGGGGTATATTCTCTTATCTTGACTATCGAAAGCGAAGAATTGAAGAAGAAAAAGCACGAGGAGATAATCGAGGCTTTATCGGCGCTCGAATGCGTGCATTACCTTGAAAAGATAAGTTAAAAAAGATACGCGGTTTGCCTTTTTGCAAACCGCGTTTTTATGATAAACATACCTACCGCAATTATTTTTCGAAAATATATTTTTCCCCCGGGGAAAAGATATGGTATTTTCTCAGCCTGTCGAACCTTTCGATCGCGTTTACGAAGTTCGACGGGCTTTCTTTATTTACCTCGTAAAGGTCGTGGTGCATTGGAACGAGTATCTCCGCTGAAATTTCTTTTGCAAGCAAAACGGCTTCGTCGGAGTTGAAATTTCCGATTATATCGTTTTTATTGCGATAGTAATCCCTGCCGTTTATTGGCAAAAAGGCGATATCGATATTTCTAAGTCTTTCTTTGAGTCCGTCGTATACACACATATCTCCGGCGTGGAAAAATCTTGCGTTATTAAAATCGAAAATATAACCGAGTTCCTTAAAATCCCCGTTATCGTCCTTGTGAAATACTTCGTGCGCCGAAGGAACGGGGGTAACCGTTATCTCGCCTAAATTTATCGGAGTATCGGCTTTCGCGCCTATTATCCTGTCTTTTTCAACGCCGTAAGAGGAGATGAGCGAAACTTCGGGTGAGGGAACTATAAAATTCGCCTTTTTATTTACCTTCGCGATTTTTGACAAAGTCCAGGGATCGGCGTGGTCGAAATGCGAATGTGTGCATACGACGAGATCGACAAAGTCGAGTTCTTCGGGAGAGATCGGGGGAGCGTATAGCCTTTCCCACTTTACGAGATCGCAACAGTTTTGATCGACGTAATCGCTCAGGTAGGGATCCACGACGACGTTAAATCCCTTTTTTCGGAATAAAAATCCTTCCTGACCTAAATAAAATATCCCGATCTGCCTTTCGGCAGAAGAGGTCGTCAATATATCTTTTTTGGTTATCGTCATTTTTATTTTCCTTTTATCGTTTATTTGCTTGACATATTATATCAGATTTTGATATAATTGTCAACGGAAATAGACGGAAATGAAAAAATATAATACTAAAAGTAACGTAAAAGCAAAAAACTTATCGGATATACTGTGGTATATAGTGAGCAAAGGCAAGACTTCGCGCAGGGAAATAGAGAAAGATACGGGTTTCAGTTGGGGCGCCGTGTCGGAGAGCGTGTCCGAACTCATATCGAGGGGATACGTCGTGGAAGAGGAAAAGGAGAGCGCCGGAGTAGGGCGTACCGCATTCGCGTTGAAGCCCAACGGCGAAGAGATCGCCGCGATAGGCGTGGATATGAACAGGACGGAGATTGAGAGAATGGTCGTCGGTTTTGACGGCGGAGTGAAGATCTCCGAAAAAGTACCTTTTAAAGCAAAAACGGCAGAAGAGGTTTTATCGCTTATAGACGAGGCTTGCGAGTGGGGAATAAACTATTGTAAGGACAAATACAGAGTTTTGTGCGTCGGTATCGCCGTTCAGGGCTTGGTGGATTCCGCGACGGGCGATTGGAAGTCGTTTACGGGCATAAAAGATTGGAAAGAGATAAATATTCCCGACAGAATAAGTAAAAATTTCGGAGTGTCGAGTTATGTGGAACACGATCCCAAAAGTATGCTCGCATCCGCGGCGGCTTCGAAACGAAGGAAAAATTGTCTGCTCGTGAGGGCTGACGAAGGAATAGGAATGGCGGTAATGCAGGACGGAAAGATACTCGACGATTCGGGCAGATTCGAACTCGGTCATACCGTCGCCGTTTACAGGGGAAGAAAATGCGTGTGCGGAAGAAAAGGATGCCTCGAAGCCTATTCGTCGGTAAAGGCGATGAGCGAGATTGCGGAAGCGGGCGAGGAAGAACTCTTTTCAAACCCCGAAAAATATTCCGAGGTCATCAATAGTTCGGCGACGCTCGCGGGGATCGCGATAAGCAACCAGATGACAGCCTTCGCTCCCGAAAAGGTGATTTTTACGGGCAAGGCGTTCGGCATAAAGGGATATACCGAAAGGATATCGGAAGTCATAAATGAAATTTCCGACGGACAATGCGAAGTCGGAATAACGGTGGAAAGAGATCTTTCCGCGGCGTACGGCTCCGCCTTGTCCGCGATAGGAAAGGTAATAAAAAATAACGAAATATAAACGGGTAAAAAATTATGAAATGCGTAGTTATCGAAAAACCGGGCAAAGTAATTCTTACAGACAGAGAATTGCCCAAACTTAAAAGCGATTTTGCGAGGATAAAGGTAAAGGCGGCGGCGATCTGCGCGACCGACCTCGAAGTCATAGACGGAAATAT
>JAFVCP010000022.1 GCA_017479185.1 Clostridia bacterium | reverse complement strand
CGTCCTTTTTTCGCCGTTAAAGCCTTTAACGATTTTTTTCATTTCTTCATCGTAATTGATTTTATTCATAAGTCCGTCTATAAGTCGGTTAACCGGCTGAAATTTTTATTTTTTTGAGTAAAACGGGATCTGACGCTGCTATTCCGCCGCCTATAGCCGTCGACAGTTCGGGGTCGTCAACGAGATTTGCCCTTATAGCCATTTTATCTCTGAAATATTCGGACAAGCCGACCATTTTGCTCGTTCCCCCCGCAAAATATACTCCCGATCTCCTTATTTCCGCCGAAACTTCCGCAGGCAATTTTGCCATTACCATAGAGGCTATTTCAAAGATCTTATCAAAGAACATTTTAATGGGAAGGTATATATCCTGCGCCCCTACCGAGATCTCGCGCGGCTTGCCCGTGGTAAGATCTCTTCCGTTGACAGCCATTCTCGTCCCGTCGTTTTCGTTCAGGCTTCCGACCTGTATTTTTATTCTTTCGGCAGTCAGCGTACCTATCTTCAAATTAAAATACTGCGCTATATAGTCGATAAGCATCGCGTCAATATTGCTTCCGCCCATATTGACGTTTACTCCGGCTATAACTCCGTCTAACGATACGGCGGCAATGCTCGTAGTGCCGCCCCCTAAATCTATAACGAAACAAGGGGTCGAGGCAGTTATGGGGGCGCCGACGCCGAGAGCCGTCAAAATAGGCGCTTCTACGAAATCCACGCTATATAGTCCTGCTCCGTTCAATACTTTTTCATATTTTTTTATCTGGTCGTTTTCAAGCCCGCAGGGAACGGCAAGTATCGCCTTAGGGCGAAGTCCGAGGCGTTTTAAGGTTATTTTATTTAAAAAGTTTTCCATCATATCTGTCGCGACAACTTCGTTTTCGATATTCGCTTCGAAGATGGGAAAAATAATTTGAGTTGCGTCCGCCGTTTTCCCGATAAGTTTTTTCGCCTCTCCACCGATAGCCTTTATCCTTCGATTATCTCCTGCGGCGACCGCAACTACGCTCGGCTCAAACAGCACGACGCCCGAACCGAGTTTATATATTACGGTGTTGACAGATCCCGCGTCGATGGCTATGACGTTATTTTTCATTTTAAAAACTCCTTCAGACTTTCCTCGATCGCTTCGAGAGGAAGTCCAACTACGTTATCGTAATATCCGTTAAATCCTTTAATAAGTCCGAATCCGTCCTGTATGCCGTACGCTCCGGCTTTCCCGACGAAAAGTCCGCTCTTGATATAGGCTTCTATCTGATCGTCGTTTAAGATATTGAAGGCGACGTCGGTAACGACGCTTCCGCTTTCCCTCATATTACCCGATATAAGACAATATCCTGTAATAACCTGATGAGTTCTCCCGCTAAGAGCGTTTAAAATTCGCCTTGCGTCATCCTCGTCGGACGGTTTTCCATAGATATTTCCCGATAAAGCGACGACCGTATCCGCGCCTAATACGACCGAATTTGGGTCGTCGATTCTTTTAAAAACGTCTTCCGCTTTTAAACAAGCGTTTCTTACGGCGAGTTTTTCGGGAGAAACGCCCTTTACGGGCAACTGTTCTTTATCGCTCGGAATAATTTCGAACGAGTATCCCGCCGCCTTTAAAATATCCTTACGCCTTGGCGAGGCGCTTGCAAGAATAAACATTTTCATTTGTTTTTATTATACAATATTTACCCCTTTTTGTAAAGATATTTTTCGCATAGGAAGTAAAAAACTCTATTGAACGCAAAGAAAAGGCGTTTTTCAAACGAAAAACGCCCTGACTTGATTTAACCTGAAGATTATTATTCCATAACTGCGGTCGCGCCTGCTTCTTTGAGTTTTGCAACCATCTTTTCCGCATCTTCCTTCGGAGCGGCTTCTTTAACAACGCCGCCTTTTTCAACGAGGTTTTTAGCGTCGACAAGTCCGAGTCCGGTAATTTCACGAACAGCCTTGATAACGGCGATCTTGTTTCCGCCGACTTCCTTCAATACAACGTTGAATTCAGTCTTTTCTTCTTCAGCGGGAGCAGCGGCAGCAACGGCTGCGCCGGCAACGGCAACGGGAGCGGCGGCGCTAACGCCGAACTCTTCTTCGATAGCCTTAACCAAACTGTTAAGTTCCAAAACAGTCATACCTTTGATTTCTTCGATAAATTTTGCAATATCTGCCATTTTATTATTCCTCTCTTTAATTTATTTTGCCCTTAAATTTTAAGCAGTTTCCTGCTCTTTCTTTTCTGCGACCGCGTTAAGAGCGACAGCCAAGCCGCGAACGACGCCGGACAATGCCCCGGCAAGTTGAGCGATAAGAACGTCTTTGGACGGTATCGCCGCAAGTTGTTT
>JAFVCP010000021.1 GCA_017479185.1 Clostridia bacterium | reverse complement strand
GCGCTCGATTTCGGGTTCACGGGGAATATAGTCGCGACGGTAATAGGGCTTCTCTCTTTCGCGGCGTTTTTGTTTTTCGCGGCGAGAGAAAAAGTCGAAAGAAAGGGCGATCTCGCCGCTAAATGGATACTAATAAGGAGATTTATCCTTTTCGCCTTGGTGGGCGTCGCCGCCGCCCTCGCGATATGGATAGCGAATCTGGTCGCCTGATATGATAAAAATAAGAGTAGTCGCAGTAGGCAAGGTAAAAGAAAAATATTTCAGAGAAGCGATCGAAGAGTATTCGGTTCGTCTTTCGCGGTTTTGCGAGTTTTCGGTCTCGGAAGTAAAAGAGGAAAACTACGATAAACCTACCCCCGCGCTCGTTAAAAAGATAATTGCGGACGAGGGAGAGCGGATAAAAAAGGCGATAAAGGGCTATACCGTCGTTTTCAGTCCCGAAGGGAAAAAATATTCGTCGGAAGGGTTCGCCGACAGGATAAAAAAACTTACCGACGAAGGCGTAGGCGAAATTTCTTTCGTGATAGGCGGCAGTTACGGCATTGACGGCGAAGTAAAAAGAGCGGCGAAGGAAAGCGTTTCCTTTTCGGATATGACCTTCCCCCATACCCTCGCGAGAGTTATGGCTTTGGAACAACTGTACAGGGCTTTTATGATAATAACGGGATCGGTGTATAATAAATAATGGATCGTAAAATAAAATATATGAGCAAGGCTTTGAAAGAGGCTGAAAAGGCGCTCGAAAGGGAAGAAGTCCCGATAGGCTGCGTGATAGTCAAAGACGGAAAGATATTTACCAAGGCGTTCAATATGCGTCAGACCAAGAGGACGGCGATAGCGCACGCGGAAATGCTCGCGATAGAAAAGGCTTGTAGAAAACTCAAAGATTGGAGATTGGACGGAGCCGAAATGTTCGTAACGTTAGAGCCTTGCGCGATGTGCGCGGGCGCGATAGCGGGTTCGAGGATAAAGAAGGTGTATTTCGGCGCTTACGAAAAAAAAGGCGGCGGAGTGGAAAGTCAGTTCGATATTTTAGACAGGAGCGGAATGAATCATACCGTCGAACACGAGGGGGGAATAATGGAAAAGGAATGTTCGGAGATCATCAAAAAATTTTTTAAAGACAGAAGGAAATAATTTCCGAAAATAAAAATAAAAGTCTTACGCCCCGTCAATTCGCTTGATTATTTTTTCGATATAAATTATAATATTTAAGGATAAACGCCTTTCGGCGCGAAATACAATAATCGGAGGAAGTTATGATTACGCACAATACAGAGATAAAACTTTTTACGGGTAACTCGAACAGAGCCCTTGCCGAATCCATTGCGAAAGAACTCAATCTGCCTTTGAGCGAGATAGAGGTCGGACATTTCAGCGACGGAGAGATAAGCGTCCATATCGGCGAAACGGTAAGAGGTCGCGACGTGTTTATAATACAGTCGACCTGCGCGCCCGTAAACGAAAACCTTATGGAACTTCTCATTATGATCGACGCCGCGAAGAGGGCTTCGGCAGGAAGAATAACCGCCGTCGTTCCCTATTTCGGATACGCTCGTCAGGACAGAAAGGCGAGATCGCGCGATCCCATCACCGCAAAACTCGTCGCAGACATAATAACTTCCGCCGGCGCGGACAGAATACTTACGATGGATCTTCACGCCGCGCAGATCCAGGGATTTTTCAGCATCCCCGTAGACCATCTTTTGGGCGGACCCCTTCTTTATAAACATTTCTCCAAACTCGTAGACGACGACTTTATAGTCGTTTCTCCCGACGTAGGATCGGTTTCGAGGGCGAGGACGGTCGCGCAGAAACTCAACTGCCCTATGGCGATAGTCGATAAGAGAAGACCTAAAGCCAATCAGATAGAAGTAATGAACATAATCGGCGACGTAAACGGCAAGAAGTGTCTTATGGTCGACGATATGATAGATACCGCCGGAACTATCGTGCAAGGCGCGGAAGCCCTCTACGCCAACGGGGCGAAGGAAATTTACGCTTGTTGTACGCACGCGGTACTCAGCGGTCCCGCAATAGAGAGAATAAGCAATTCGCATATAAACAAACTCGTAGTTTTAGACACCATTCCTCTTACCGAAGAGAAAAAGATCGATAAGATCGAAGTTATTTCGGTCGCGAAGTTGTTCGCTTTGGCGATCGAGAACGTCTATCTCGATAAAAAGATGTCGGAAATTTACGACGACTGAAATTGAAATGCGCGGGGGTGTCGTTTGTTCGGCGACCCCCTTTTACGTTGCGCGCCAACCGAAAACCATCCGATCATAAGGAGAAAAAATGTATTTGGTAGTAGGGCTCGGCAATCCGGGCGTCAAATATCTTAAAAATCTTCATAACCTCGGCTTTATGACGGTCGAACTCGTCGCCGAAAAAATGGGCGTCCCGTTCAACAAAAAGGGGTTTAAAGGCATTTACGGCGAAAAGATAATAAACGGCGAAAAGACTCTTTTTTTAAAGCCGCAGACCTTTATGAATTTAAGCGGGGAGAGCGTGGCGGAAACGGTTTCGTTTTTCAAGATCCCGCCCGAAAAGGTATTGGTCGTTTACGACGATCTGGATATCCCCATAGGCTCGCTGAGGATAAGACCGAGCGGCTCGGCGGGAACTCATAACGGAATGAGAAATATAGTCGAAAGGCTGGGCAGTCAGAATTTTCCGAGAGTAAGGATAGGAACAAAGCCCGAGGGAGAATATAATATAATAGATTACGTCCTTTCCGACGTAAAAAAAGAGGACGAACCCCGTTTTAAAATTTCGGTCGGGAAGGCGGCGCTTGCCGTCGAAGAGTTTATCGGGGGAAGTAAAATAGATCAAATAATGCAGAAGTATAACGGCTGAAATGTTAAAAGATATATTAAACGCCTTTAACGAGGACGACGAAGTTTCGTCCGCAATAAAAAGTATACGCAGCGGGTTGCCCTCTGCGGTTTTCGGCGTAGGCTTTTCCGAAAAATGCCATATAGCCTCTTTAATAGGAACTCCTATATTATATATTGTTAAAGACGGGATATACGCGGCGCAGGTCGTAGAGGAACTTTCCGCTCTCGTAGGAGAGGAAGTCGTCTATCTTCCCGCCAAAGACGACGTACTGTTGTATAAAACTTCCTTCGATAAAGGAGTTTTGTATAAAAGATTGAACGCCCTTTACGCGATCTCCAAGGGGGCGAGATACGTCGTTGCGACTCCCGAAAGTCTATTGCAGTTATTTCCGTCCGATCTCGTCGCGGTGGAGATAAAAAAGGGCGGAACTTACGACGTTTACGAATTGGCTGAAAAACTCGTTTCGATAGGTTACAGGCGAGAGGAATTCGCCTCTCTTCCCGCGACTTTCGCTTTGAGAGGGGATATTTTCGAGATATTTCCCATAAACGACGATAAAATTTACAGGGTGGACTTTTTCGGCGACGAAGTCGAAACCATAAAGAGATACGATCCCGATTCGAAAGAGGATAAAGAGTTCGTGGGAGAGGTTACGGCAATTTCCGCGACCGACGTTCTCGTTTCGGAAGAAGATAAAAAGGTCGTCGCGGCTAAACTCGACGAAGCCGTTTTAAAGTTTCGTACCCTTGCCGTAAAGGACGACGCGAGAATTATCGCGAGGGAACTCAAAGAAAAGATATACGAAAGTCCCACCGACGACAGCCTTCAATTCATTATGCCCCTTTTAAGCGGCGTAACCGACGATTTTACGGGTTTTATGCCCGAAGATACGACCGTCGTTTTCGACGAATGTAAACTCGTTTCCGAAAATCTTTCGGCGATACTCAAAGAACATACCGAGCGTTTTTTAAACCTTTCTTCGGCGGGAAAGGCTATGGATTTTACGGTCAGACAATACGCCGACAGCCGCAAAGTCCTTTCCCGTCTTACTTCGGGCAGAGTGGTCGCTCTTCAAAGCCTTGCGGCGGCGGTCCCCTTTTTCAACCCTTTAAAGACCTTTTCGGTAAAATGCTCGGCGGTCGCCAGATACGCCGTCGATCCCGAAAGCGCGTTCAAAGATATAGCCAATTGGAAATTCGGGGGATATAAGATATTCGTCGCCTGCGGAAACGAAAAAAGACAGGAAGATTTTTACGCGAATCTTTTGGATCATAACGTTTTCGCGGTAAAAGGGGGAGATAAACTTCAAAGCGGCGTCGCCGTCGTTTCAAACCTTTTTATACCCAAGGGATTTATATATCATCAGAGCAAGATAGTCGTTATCGGAACGGGAGATCTCTTTATCGCCCTTAAAAAGGACAAAAAGATAAAAAAGAGAAGGGGGGATATGTTCAAAGCCCCCGAGGTGGGAGATTTCGCCGTTCACGAAGTACACGGTATCGGTTACGTCAAAGGCGTTACCCGTATCACCACGCAGGAAGGAAGCAAGGATTACGTCGCGGTAGAGTATCTCGGCGGCGACATCTTATACGTCGGCGTGGACGATATGGATAAACTCACCAAGTACGTCGGGGGCGGGGAAAAACCCGTACTCAACAAGATCGGCGGAAAGGAATTCGAGAGGATAAAGCAAAGGGCGAGAGAATCCATCGCCCGAATGACGATAGACCTTAAAAAACTCTATAAGGCGAGGAGCGAAAAGATAGGATTCGTATTTTCTCCCGAAGGCGAAGCGGAGAAGGAGTTCGACGACGCTTTCGAATTCGAGCCTACCGAAGATCAGGTTCAGTCGGAAGTCGAGATAAAGGGAGATATGGAGAGCGGGAAGGTCATGGACAGACTTCTGTGCGGCGACGTCGGTTTCGGAAAGACCGAAGTCGCGTTCAGAGCGGTTTTCAAAGCCGTCCTCGACGGCAAACAAGCAGCGCTCGTGTGTCCGACCACGATACTATGCGAACAGCACTATCGGGCGGCGGAAAAGAGATTCGCCGATTTCGGCGTCAACGTCGCCTCGCTCAACAGATTCAAAAACGAGAAAGAACAGAAAGAGGTCGTCGACGGCTTAAAAGAGGGCAGGATAGATTTCGTCATAGGAACTCACCGCCTTTTCGGCAAGGACGTCGGCTTTAAGGCTCTCGGACTTCTCGTCCTCGACGAAGAACAGCGTTTCGGCGTCGAACACAAAGAAAAACTCAAACTTTTAAAGGACAACGTAGATACGCTTACGATGACCGCTACCCCCATTCCGAGGACCCTTCATATGTCCCTTTCGGGAATAAGGGATATAAGCGTCATCAACACCCCGCCCAAGACGAGAATACCCGTACAGACTTACGTCGCGGAAGAAAGCGACGGGCTTTTCAGGGACGCGATAAGAAGGGAACTCGCGCGCGGCGGTCAGGTCCTTATTATGTACAACAGAGTGGAAACCATATATAAATTCGCGGAAGAGATAAAGGCGCTCGTTCCCGAGGCGAAAGTAGTCGTCGCTCACGGACAGATGGATAAGAGGGCGCTCGAAAACAGCGTCATCGGCTTCTACGAGGAAAAATACGACGTACTCATCGCGACCACTATTATAGAAAACGGCATAGATATACCCAAAGCCAACACGCTTATTGTTACGGACAGCGATCGCTTGGGACTTTCCACCTTGTATCAATTAAAGGGAAGAGTGGGAAGAAGCAACGTATTGGCTCACGCTTATTTTACCTTCAAGAGAGATAAGGTTTTATCGGATTCGGCTTATAAACGTCTTTCCGCGCTTATGGAGTTTACCGATATGGGAAGCGGATACAAGATCGCCCTTCGCGACCTCGAAATAAGGGGCGCCGGGAACATACTCGGCAGGGAACAGCACGGGCATATGGATAAGATAGGGTACGAACTTTACAGCAAACTCTTAAAAGAGAGCCTCGGCGAAGGACTTAAAGAATACGACACCAAACTCGACGTCAAAATGGACGCTTACATTCCCGACGACTATATCGTCAGTTCGCCGTCGAGAATGGATTGTTATAAACAGATAGCCGAGATACGGAACGCCGAAGATAAAAAGAGGGTACTCGGTTCCATAGAGGAAAACTACGGCAAGGCTCCCGAAGAGGTTCTCAACCTCATTCTGATAGCCGAACTGAAAGTCGCGGCGAGAGAATGCGGAGCGCTCGAGATCAACCTTTCGAAAAAGTCCGCGAGCGTCGTTTTAAACGGAATGGACGCCTTGAAAAAGGAAGGAATGTTGCCGAGAATATCGGCGTATAAGGGCGAAGTTACGCTGTCGTTTAAGGAAAATCCCACTCTTTCTTTTTTGACCGAAGGAAGGGAAACGAGAGAAACGGCGGAAAAAATGAGGGAGTTTTTCTCCTTTTAAACGCCGTAACGCGGGTTTTTGAAGGCAAAAAAAAATCTTTTTGGTTTTTTTCACAAAAAATGTGTTAAAATACCTTGCATTGAGCGATAAAATTTAGTATAATATTTAATATCGTGGAAATATAGCGGGCATACGTTCGCTTATGTTTCGAGAACTTATACAGGCAGGAGATTTCTATGAAGAAATTACTTTTCAAAATAGCGACCGTCGCGGCTGCCGCGGCTTTGACCGTCGGAACGCTTGCGGGTTGCGGGCTTTTTACCGTCAATCAGGACAGAGATATGCAACAGGTCGTCGCGACCGTGCAGATCGAGGGCGTTCAGACCGCGGAAAATATCTACAAGAGAGAAATGGTCGCGGGTTACGTTTCTTACGGTTATCAATACGTTCAATATTACGGACAAACCTCTTCGCAGGCTTATACGACTATTCTCAATAACCTTATAAATAACAGAGTCATCATTCAGCAATCCAAAAAGGAACTCGTCGGAAATTATAAGGATCTTCTTCCCACCGTCGCCGAAAACGACGAGGCTGCGAAAGAACTTAAAAATTATCTCTTCGTTCTCGCGACTGACGCCGAACTCGAAAAGTACGAGGGTAAGACCATAGCGGAGAAAAACGAGGGGCTTTACGCGGAGTACGTCGGAAAAGAAGTAACGGCGGAGTCGGCGCCTTTCAGATTCGTAAAACCCGAAAAGGTCTACGAGGCGGT
>JAFVCP010000020.1 GCA_017479185.1 Clostridia bacterium | reverse complement strand
CTTTGCATTAAAGCCTCGGCTATTCCGTTGTTATATATTTCATTAAGGTCTTTGCCGAAAGCAAGTATTCGCCACGGCGTTTTAACCTCGTTTTCCGTCTCGAAAGTGATAAAGCGTCCGTCGGAAGCCGCTGTGTTTAGACCGAATCTATAATTCCCGAAAGGATAAAGAGAACTGCCCGCATAATCGTAAACGTCCGCTTCCGACAAATATCCGAACGTCCCGTCCGCATATTTAACGGTCATCGGGAATAACACGTAATTGAAATAATCTTCGTTTTTTAGACAATCTTTTTCAGCAACGTATTCCGTGGCCCTGAACTTCTCCGACGGATCGTATTCGGCATAAGTAGACTCATAGCATAGAGAAGGTTGCCCGTTAAGTTTTGTATTACAGTTCGGATTTCGGCATCCGAACGTCGCATAAACTTTACTTTGGGGCGGCAAAACGAATTCCGTTTGTTCTCCGAAAACGTATTGCCCGCAATTTTTTTCAAAAATGTAACGGAAAGCGACCGCGTTCTCGAATATCTTTATTTGTAGTAAGAAACCGCGCTCGCCGTGACGAATTTTTATGTCGTATAAAACGCTGTTTTCTTCACGGTTTTCTTTTCTGCCGAAAACCGTGAATTTTCTGTGTTCCGTTTTTTCGGCGGTTACGCTTGCGACAAAATTTCCGACCGAATAATCTTCGGGCGCGTCAAAAGTCTTTCCGACGGTCATACCGATCAAGCCCTTGCCGAATTTGACCACACGGTTATTTGTCGCCTCGTAATAAATTCTACCGTTTTCTTCCGTTAAGGTTACCGTCGTTTTACCGCTTAAATCATATAATTTTTTAATCATAGGAGTAACATAATACGTCTTTTATATATTTAATTATATATAATAAAACTACCGCTCACAATCGATTTCGGGGAAATTCCGAAAAATTTCCCCGAAATCTTATCTGTTTTCAGGCAAGAACGTTCGTTTCTGCCCGTCACGCAAGGCGAATAGAATCGAAATAAATCGTAAAGTTTTCGTCGTAATATTCCGCGGGAGTTGCGTTGGCAATGTTGGAGTTATAAGCACCAAACAAAGTCATATAGTTATAACTCGAATTATATCTCGACCAGAATTGATCTATCGTCATTACAAAAGTATACCATTCGTCAAACCCGACGAATCTTTGTTGATAAACCGTGATGTTGGTATCCGAATTAAACAATACTGTCTTGCTTTCTCTTTCTTTGGAACTATCGCTTAAAACGTCGCTCGGTATATAACAAGTTACCAGAACTTTGGAATATCCCGCATTAGTCCAAGCGGTTTTTACGGAATTCACGTCAACTACCGTATTATTGTTCAATGTCTTGAAGTTCAGGAACACTTTATTATTGCCGGGACCGCTTTCCGACAACTTGAACTTTGCCACCATCTTACCGTCAAGATACGTCGTTGACCCGCTCGGACCTTGCGAATAATAACCGGTATGCGTCGAAGCCTTCCAAACAATACCGTCGTTTGCCGCCGTGCTTACGTTACTTACCAGAGATATTTCACCTATATAAATGTCCGCCTT
>JAFVCP010000001.1 GCA_017479185.1 Clostridia bacterium | reverse complement strand
CAAAGTGTTTGACGCGGCGACCTACGGAACTGAAAATCAGGTTGCTCTTTCAAATGCCGTTGCCGGTAAGTGGTTGGTAATCGAAATATATATCGGCACGGGACATATCGACGGCTCGAACGGAACGGGATATATGTTCAGTTTAAGACCTTATTTATACGGAGAAAGTATTTATCTCGCCGATTTGTCGGTTTCCAAATATCCTATGGATTCTATTGAAACCAACGTTTCCGGAACGGTGTTAAGGTCTTATCAGGACAGAGCGGGTATTTCGGTATTTAAATATTCCGACGGTTACAGAGTAGACGACCGCAACGGAAGCGGTCAGAACAGAACGAGTTTATTCTTGCACGTCGTTTCTTCCGATTACGCGGCTTTGAAAAATACCTATAAGACAATGTCGTTCAAGATCAAAATGCCGACTATTTCGCAAAATCTCGTTTTTTACAGCGGAGCAAACAGCGCGACATTTGCCGCTTCGTTCTCTCAGACTAACAACGTAAATAGCGCGAGCAATTATTTCAAGGTGCTCGACGAAAACGGAGATAGAGTGGGGTATAACTCGGATACAAAACTTCAAAGCAACGTATGGTATACCGTAGTCGTTCATCTCGAACCTTGTTCGACTGACAAGTTCGTATTCTGTCTCGGAAGCAGCGAAAGCGCCGGAGTAGACGTCGTATATTATATTGACGACGTAACCTTCTCCACCGAAGAGTACAGCGTTTGATAAGGACTGAAAAATCAAGGTAAATTTGGCGGGCTGCGTTTTCGCAGTCCGCCGAAAACACGAATAAAGAAAAAAAGGAGAGGACAATATGCAACTCGGAACTTGTTTGATGAGATTAAAAGAATTGGGATTTGATAAGAGCCTCGAAATGGCGGCGAAAGCGGGATTTAAGTTTTTGGACGTCGATCTTACGAACGCAAACGTACCCGTCGACGATAAAGACGAAAAGAATTTTTTCGGCGCGTTTAAGGCGAAAATGGACGCGCTCGGAGTAAAGGCGAGTCAGGCTCACGCTCCTTACGTCAGAGGTATAAAGACCGACTTTGAATTTTTCGAATCGGAAGAATATTTCAAAAGCGTTCTATCTTCTATAAGAAGGGCGGAAATAATCGGCGCTCCCTATCTCGTTATGCACACTTTCGCGCCCTATCCCGCGGACTACGAAAACGTACAGTTCGACCGCGAACCGATAAAGGAAGAATTGTTCGAAAGAAATCTCGCCGTTTTAAAGAGATTCGAGCCTTACGCCGAGCGGGCGGGGATAAAACTTGCCGTCGAAAATCTCAATATGCACGGGTTTTTATCTCGTTCGGCAGTTCCTACAACGGGTTCGGATTCCGCCGATTTAAACAGATATATAGACGCTTTGGGTGATAAAAACTATTGCGTTTGTTACGACGTCGGTCATCTTAACCTGTTGACTTCCGACACCGAAAGTAATTTCATAAATTCGCTCGGAAAGAGAATACAGGTCATTCACGCTCACGACAATTTCGGAATGCTCAACGATTGGTTCGGAGAACTCGATCGCCATCTTCCGCCTTTTGTGGGCTGCGTGAATTGGGAACTCGTGATCAAAGAACTCAAAAAAGTCGGATTCGATAAAACGTTCAGTTTAGAACTCGGAAATTTTTACCCGACGGAATTTACCGAAGAGTTTTACGACTACGCATTTAAAGCAGGGAATAAAATTATCAATTTTTAAACTCAAAAACCTTCTCTTTTTCGGAGAAGGTTTTGTATTTTATATACAACTTGCATAAAACGATTGTAAAAAAACTTAAAGTGTGTTATAATAAATCAGTCTAAAATTTTTCGGAGATAAAATGAGACTTTTCGGGGATAAAATTTCAAAGGACGACGCGGCGCGGTTAAGCGCTATAACCCTCGCGTTCGTGGGCGACGCGGTCGAACACCTTTTCGTCAGGGCGACCCTCGCCCAACATAAAAGGGATTTCGAAACGAGATCATTCAGTCCGATAGCGGCTAACGTCGTTTGCGCCGAGGCTCAGGCTGATCTCGCGAAAAAGTTTCTTCCTCTTTTTACCGAGGAAGAGAATTATATATATAAAAGAGCCAAAAACGCCAGAAAAAGGGTGAAACCCAAACACGCGACTTTCGCCGAGTATAACGCGGCGTCGGGCGTCGAGGCGGTTTTCGGTTTTCTCTATCTTACGGGCGAATACGAAAGACTCGAATTTTTGCTTTCCAAGGTGGTAGAAGGGTGATTTTATGAAGATCGAAGGAAGAAATTCCGTAAGGGAATTATTAAAAACCAATAAGACGATAGATAAGATACTCGTCGCTAACGGTATGCGTTCGGCGGAAGATAAGGCTGTCGTCGACGCGGCGAAAAAAAGCGGGGTAAAGGTGCAATTCGCAGATAAATCCATTTTGGATAAAGAGAGCGAAACCCGCAAGCATCAGGGATTTATCGCTTTCGTTTCGGATTATAAATACGCCGAATTCGACGACCTTATTTCGGCGGTCAGAGGAAAAGACGACGCGTTTTTACTCCTTCTGGACGGCGTGGAAGATCCCCATAATCTCGGCAGTATAATAAGGGTAGCGGAATGCGCCGGCGTAGACGGGATAATTATAGGAAAACACAGGAGCGCGAGCGTAACCGAGTCGGTAATGAGGATCTCCGAAGGCGGAGCCAATCATATAAAAATAGCGAAAGTAACCAACCTTAACGGAGCGATAGATAAGATAAAAGAAGAAAATATATGGGTATACGCTCTCGAACTCGGCGGTCAGAATATTTATAAGACCGATTTGACGGGCAGGATATGTATCGTCGTCGGCGGCGAGGATACGGGAGTAAACTCGCTTACGCAGAAAAAATGCGACGCCAAAATTTCCATTCCGATGTACGGAAAGGTCAATTCGTTGAACGCTTCCGTCGCGACGGGAGTGGGGGTTTTCGAGGCGCTTCGTCAGAGAAATGTATAAAGATCTTTCGGACGCTCAACTTTCAGCCTTGCATAAAGAGGGCGATCAGGAGGCTTTCGGGGAAATTTACGTCAGATATGCGACTTTGGTCCGAAAACTTGCGAGAGGATATTTTTTGCTGGGCGGAGATTCGGACGATTTGGCGCAGGAAGGGCTTTTGGGGCTTCTTAGGGCGGCGAATACTTACGACGAAAGCAAGAACGCGTCTTTTAAAACTTACGCGACGACCTGTATCCTTTCAAAACTGAAAACCGCGGTAAGGCTTTATTCGAGCAAAGGCAATGAGCCTCTCAATTTTGCCGAAAAGGTGGAAGGCGGCGACGTCGTTTACCCCGATCCCGAAGAGATATACATAGACGTCGAAAACGGTATAGAATTTGAAAACCGTCTTAAAGAAAGTCTTTCCGAAATGGAACTTAAAATTTTGAATTATTATTTAAACGGAATGAGTTACGCTGAAATTTCGCGCGCGATCGCAAGTCCCGTCAAGACGGTTGACAACGCGCTTCACAGAGCGAAAAAAAAGATTTCGGCTTTTTATAACAGGTAAAAATGGCATTTTTGGCATTGTATAGAAAATTTCGTCCTAACGGATTCGACGGAGTGATCGGTCAGGAACATATCATACGGACTCTTACCAATCAGGTTATGAAAGAAAGAGTCGGACACGCCTATCTTTTTTGCGGAGCAAGAGGGACGGGAAAGACTTCCGTCGCCAAAATTTTCGCAAGAGCGATAAATTGTCTTACTCCGATCGCGGGTTCGCCGTGCGGAATGTGCGAAACTTGCAGGGCGTTCGAAGAGGGGACATCTCTCGATATATACGAGATTGACGCCGCCTCTAACAATAAAGTCGAAAATATAAGGGATCTCAAAGAGAAAGCGCAATATAATCCCGTCGGGATAAAATACAAAGTATATATCATAGACGAAGCGCATATGCTTACGCAGGAAGCCTTCAACGCGCTTTTAAAGACCTTGGAAGAACCGCCGACTCACGTCGTGTTTATACTCGCGACGACGGAGCCGCAAAAAATACCCGCGACGATAATTTCCCGTTGTATGAGATTTGATTTCAGGCTGCTTTCGACCGAGGAAATATCCCGCCATATATCGTACATTTACGACAGCGTCGGAAAGGCTTACGATAAGGCGGCTGTGGACGCGATAGCGAGGGCGGGCAACGGCTCGGTAAGGGACGCGCTGTCTATCGCGGATATCTGTATGTCTTACGGACTCGGAAAACTCACTTACGAAGAAGTCCTCGCCGTTTTGGGCGCTTCCGACGAAAGGCAGATCTTCGACCTTATCGACAATCTGTTCGAGGGCAACACGGGGAAAGTCCTGTCTTTCGTAAACGAACTTTACGGTTACGGCAAAAGCGTCGGCGTTATTTGCAGGGACGTCATAAGTCAGATGCGTAACGTCATGGTCGCGAAAACCACAGACGGTGGCAACGATATATTAAAACTTCCCAAAGAAGTTTTCGAGCGCGTCAAAAAATCGGGCGAAAAATTCGACGTTCAGTTGATTTTAAGGACGATCGAAATATTGAGCGAGGCGGAAGCCGCTTTAAAATTTTCGAATATGCCGACGGTAACTTTCGAGATAGCGTGCGTGCGCGCCTGCTCGCTCAATTCCGACGATAAGACAAAAGCCGAGTCTTTGACGGCGAAAATGTCGCTCGTCGACGAAATGATTAAAAAACTGTCGTCGTTTGAAAAGATAGCGGATAAAATTCCCGACGCGGGCAACGAGGAAAAAGCGAGAAGTTCGGATAGCGGAGAAATTAAGCCGCAGAAAGATATTTCTCGAGCAAAGCGAAATGAAGAAGAGGTTCAAACGCCGACTTTTTCGGAGAATTATCGGGACGAGGGGTATCCCGAACCCCCACCGGAAGAAAACGGATATTTTTCTCCGTCGGAAGAAAATTTAAAGCCGAAAACGGCTTTAAGAGCGGAAAAGAAAGAGGGCGTAGAGAAGAAACCGTCGGACGTAAGTTCAACGGCTGAAAAGCTCGCCGAGGGTATGAGCGTCAACAGGCTTTGGGGAACGGTATTGAGAAAACTCAGGGCGGACGGCGAAGTAATGCTTTGGGTCGCTTGTCAGGAGATGAAAGCGACTTTAAAGGGAAAAACTCTCGTTATCACAGCCGACGAAGGCGGATATAAGGCGATCTCTAAACTCGAAAACGTCGAAATTTTATCGAAAACCGTAAAATCTATCGGGGATTACGACGTTGAAATAGCAAAGAAAGACGGACTTGTCGCGGAAGATCCTTCTGAAAACGATTACAGAAAATTAGAGGAAAATTTCGCAGATAAGATCGAATATAAAAATTAAAAATAAAAGGAGAATTAAAAAATGGGCGGATATAAAGGCGGTTTCGGCGGCGGTTTCGGCGGCGGTTTCGGCGGCGGTCAGATGCAACAACTTATGAAACAGGCGCAGAAAATGCAGGAACAAATGGCTAAGGCGCAATAAGAACTCGAAGAGGCGGAGATCGTAGGAGAAAGCGGCGGCGGACTTGTCAAATTGGTCGTAAACGGCAAGAAAGTGGTTACGAGTATAAGTATAGATAAAAAAGCCGTCGATCCCGACGACGTCGAAATGCTCGAAGATCTTATAGTCGCGGCGCTTAACAGCGCGTATGAAAAAGCCGAAAAACTTCACGATGAGAAAATGGGACAATTCGGCGGAGCGGGCGGACTTCTTTAAAATATGAACGTATATATCGAACCTATCGGAAAACTCATAAATCAGTTTACGAAACTTCCGGGCGTGGGGGCGAAAACCGCTCAACGTTACGCGTACAAAATAATAAATATGACCGAAGAGGAAGCGGCGGAGTTTGCGGAAAGCGTTATCAACGCGAAGAAAAAAGTCCGCTATTGTAAGATATGCGGAAATTTCACGGATATGGAAGTTTGCGAAATATGCTCCGTCAGAGATACTTCTTTGATCTGCGTCGTAAAAGAGCCGAAAGACGTTCTCGCAATGGAAAAAGCGCACGAATTTAAGGGTGTTTATCACGTCTTACACGGAACTATAAGCCCTATGGACGGCATAGGTCCGAACGACATAAGAATAAAAGAACTCCTTTCGAGGGTGTCGGCAGGGGGAGTCAACGAAGTCATAATGGCGACCAATCCCGACGTGGAAGGCGAGGCGACCGCTATGTATATCTCCTCTCTTTTAAAACCGCTCGGAATAAAAGTTTCGAGATTGGCTCACGGTATACCGATGGGAAGCGAACTCGAATATGCCGACGAGGTTACCATTTCGAGGGCGCTTTTAGACAGAAAAGAAATATGATTTACAGTCAAATAAAAAAGATATTATCTTCGCGAAGATAATATCTTTTTTTAGTCAAATCATTTTACTATAAAGTTCACGAGCCTTCCTTTTACTATGATGGTCTTTACTATCTGCTTGCCTTCGATAGATTTCGCAAGGTTTGGACTCGCGAGCGCCGTCGATTTTATGAGTTCGTCGTCGGCGTTCGAGGGAACGACTATTTTACACTTTACTTTGCTGTTGATCTGGACGGCAAGTTCGATCTCGTCTTTAACGAGGGCACTCTCATCGCAAACGGGATATTCTTGAAGGAATACCGATTTTTTGTTTCCGAGCATCGACCACAATTCTTCGGCGAAATGCGGCGTGCAAGGCGCGATAAGGAGAATGAGGGTTTCTACGGTTTTGCGTACCAGCCCTTCGTTTTTGTTTTCGAGAGCATCGTATTTATAGATAGCGGTAACAAATTCCATAAGCCTTGCCATCGCGGTGTTGAAAGAGAAGGAATTCATATCTCTGTCTACGTTTTTGATAGCGTACGCTTCGGCGTATAAAAGGGCTTTTTCGTTTTCGCCTTTTTCAAATTCGGTCAACGGCTTGTAGTTTACGGCTTTGGTCGCTATTCGCTCGATTTTTTCGATAAATTTCGCGATGGATTTTATTCCGTTGTCGTCCCACGGACCTCCCGCCGTATAGTCGAACCCGAACATAAGATAGGCTCTGAAAACGTCCGAACCGTAAGTTTCGATATAAGTATCGGGCGAAACGACGTTGCCTCTCGTCTTGCTCATTCTGAACCCGTCGGGACCCAAAATAATACCTTGATGAGTCAATGATTTAAAGGGTTCGTCGAATTTGAGATAGCCCATATCCCTGAGCGCTTTGGTAATAAACCTTGCGTACAATAAGTGCATGCAGGCGTGTTCGGGACCGCCGACGTATTTGTCGACGGGGAGCATTTGGTTTATAATTTCTGGATCGAAGGGCATTTCTTCGTTTTTGTTGTCCGGATAACGGAGATAATACCAACTCGAACAAACGAAAGTGTCGAGCGTGTCGGGATCGCGCTTCGCGTCGCCTCCGCACTTAGGACATTTTACGTTCATAAAACTTTCGCATTTGGCAAGGGGAGATTTGCCGTCGGGCTTAAATTCTACGTCCTTCGGAAGTTTAACGGGAAGGTCTTTATACGGAACAGGTACAGTTCCGCATTTTTCGCAGTGGACGATGGGAATAGGCGCTCCCCAATATCTTTGACGGGAAACCAGCCAATCGCGAAGTCTGTAATTTATTTTATGACAGCCCTTCATTTCGGCGTTAAGGCGATTGAGTATTGCTTTTCTCGCTTCTTCGGACGAAAGTCCGTCGAATTCAAGACTGTTTATAAGATAACCGTCGTCCGTAAAGGGCAGTTGATCTTCGCCTTTCGGATCTCTTACGACTACGTTTACGGGCAGACCGTATTTGAGCGCGAATTTATAATCTCTTTCGTCGTGAGCGGCAACGCCCATAACGGCGCCCGTTCCGTAGGAATAGAGAACGTAATCGGCGGCGTAAATGGGGACCTTTTTCCCGTTTATGGGATTTATAGCGTAAGCGCCGATAAATACGCCCGTCTTTTCGCGGGCGGTCGAAAGTCTTTCGATCTCGTCGGTCTTGGAAGTGTCCTCGATATATTTTTGTACGGCTTCTTTTTTGTCTTCCGTGGTGAGTTTTTTAACGAGAGGGTGCTCGGGAGCGAGCGCGACGAAAGTTACGCCGAAAAGCGTGTCCGCTCTCGTCGTGAAAACGTTGAATTTATCTCCGCTTTCCGTGGTAAAAGTTATTTCTCCGCCGTAAGATTTTCCGATCCAATTTCTCTGCATCGCTTTGGTCTTTTCGGGCCAATCGAGGTCGTCGAGTTTTTCGAGTAGTTCGTCCGCGTAAGCGGTTATCTTGAAAAACCATTGAGTCAGATTGCGTTTGACCACTTGCGTTCCGCATCTCTCGCAGCGCCCGTCTACGACCTGTTCGTTGGCGAGAACGGTATTACAACTCGGACACCAATTGACGGGGGCTTCCTTTCTGTAAGCAAGTCCGTTTTCGTATAGTTTTAAAAAGAGCCACTGAGTCCACTTATAGTAATCGGGCATACAGGTTTTGATCTCCGCGTTCCAATCGAACATAGCGCCCATTTCTTTAAGTTGCCTTTCCATTGTTTCTATATTCGAAATAGTGGAAATTTCGGGATGCACGCCCGTTTTTATGGCGTAATTTTCAGCGGGCAGACCGAACGCGTCGAAACCCATTGGCTCGAACACCTCGAAGCCTTTCATTTTCTTATATCTCGCGAAACTGTCGGTAAGACCGTAATTATACCAATGACCGAGATGAAGTTTCGAGGCGGAAGGATAGGAAAACATTTCAAGACAGTAGAATTTTTTATCCACGTTCTTTTTATTGAAGGAATAGAGTTTATCCTTTTCCCATTTTTTCTGCCATTTGATCTCAACGCTCTTTAAGTCCATAACTAATACCTCGCGTAAATTTCAGTTTATTATCGCGAAAGTATTATATCACATTATCCGATCTTTTTCTACTTTTTTTAAAGGCTAAAATAAAAAATTTTTAAAATCTTTTAAAAACGAATGACAATTTCGTTTTTATGTGTTATTATTATTGAGTAATTCAAAAGATTGGAAAAGGGCATTTATGGAAAATAACCAAACCTCGGAAGTTTCCGACGGAACTACTTGTTACGGAATAAAGAAAGACGTCGATTTTATAAAAAAAGAAACCAAAAGTCGCAAAGTATTGAGGGTGATTTTTTACACTATACTTTCTGCGACTTTTTATTCGGTTTCTTTCCACTATCTCGTACAGACGTGTAATTTCGCGCCCGGGGGAATAAGCGGTATTCTCGCGATGGTAAAGCACGTTTTGAATATCGATGAAAACGCGATGACGGGTTTCGATTTCAGCGCTTTGATAATGGTGGTTTTGAATATTCCCATACTTCTTATCGCCACGAGATCTTTGCAGAAAGAATTTATTTTCAACACGGCGTTAAACGTTTTGTCGGTTACGGCTATCCTCGTTCTTTTGGACAACGTAGATAAGGATTGCGTTTTCACTATAACCCAAAAACCGAGCGAAATGGACGTCGGGGTAAGACTTGTCGCTGCTATTATAGGGGGCGCTTTAAGCGGTATTTCCCTCGCGTTTGCCCTTAAAATAAACGCGTCTACCGGCGGCGCGGACGTTATCGGCGCTATGGTGCAGAAAAAAAATCCCCATAAAAGCGTCGCGTCGATGATTTTCGCCGTCAATTGCGTTATACTCATAATTTCGATATACATATACAAAGATAACCTTATGCCGGTATTTTTATCGCTCGTTTATATGTTCGTTAGTTCGACCGTTTGCGATAAGATATTGCAAGGCTCGAAAGAGGCTTTGAAATTCGAGGTGATAACCGAACACGCGGAAGAGATATCCGAGGAAATAATAAAGACTTTAAGACACGGCGTTACCATAACGCCCGCGAAAGGAATGTTCGAGCATAAAAACAAGAGTTTGCTTATTTGCGTAATTAAACCGAGGCAGATCGCTAAATTTCAGAGTATAATAGCGAAATATCCCGAAACCTTCGCTTATGTAGGGCAAGTAAACGAAATAATAGGAAAATTTAACTCAAAGAGATGATAAAATCGCTTGTCAAAAAATAAAAAATATAGTAAAATATAAAAGCAAGTAAGATTATTATATTT
>JAFVCP010000019.1 GCA_017479185.1 Clostridia bacterium | reverse complement strand
TTTTTCGCACGTCTTTTCCATTTGCGAAAGATATACTTCCAAGGAATAGGGTTTTATCCACGTCTCATAGTCGTCGAAGGCGTAACATACCATAGTCGATTTGTTTTCTTGTTTACTTAAAGACCAACGATTGGAAGGTCCCAATGTATGCGGTCCGAAATAAATCTTCTCTACGCTGAAAGGATATTCTTTAAATCCTTCGCTTAAAAGTTCGGACGCCTCTTTTACTTTGTCGCCCTCTTGGCCGAAATACTCTTTATACCACTCGTTTAAATCGAATTTATCTCCTTTTTCCGTGTATGACGAAATCATATTCATTACGGGCGACGGATATCCTCCGAGCGTCCAAGTAAGAAGATAATCTCTTATTCCGATTTTATCTAAATTGTCGAGATGCTTCTTTATAAGTTCGAAAACGGGCAAACAAGGGACCGCAGAACATTCCCAACTGTTGTTTATCTGTATCTTCGCCATTACCCTTTTCCCGCTTTTTAAGGCGACGCCGAGGTCGGTTATCGTAACTTCGCTCGGTCCGGGATTGGAAATGGAATAATCTATTACGCTGCTCTTTTCTCCGCCCTTTTCGATTTTGAGATCGTATTCGCTGACGCACATTACTATTATCTCGTTATCGAGAAGTTTTATCCCTCTTTCGACTTGCTCGTCCGTCCAGCCGGAAAAGGCGCTCCACCCCCACAAATTGGCGATGACGACGCCCTTCGAACCGCTGTCTTTTATCGCTTTAAGGAAAATATTGTTTATTTTCGCCGCGACCCCTTCCGCGGGGATATTTTTACAATAAGGACAATCGTTATCCCGTCTTGACGCGCAATGAGTATGATATTCGCTCATCGTTATCGTCATTACTCCGCCGAGATCGGGAATTTCCGAAAAAAGACCGTATACGGCGTTATAGAGATATTCTTCGGTCTGTTTTTTGGAAAAACAAAGCGAGATCTCGTCCCCCCAATCCCTTCCGGTCAAAGCGGGGTATTTATACGCGACGGGCTTTTTGATCGCCCTCGGTTCGTTAAAATAAAGGTAGACCTTGATCCCGTATTTTTCGCACCTTGCTACCAATCTTTTAAGGTTTTCCCTTCTCGTCTTATAGTCCTTGCTCGCGTTTTCGTCGAAAGGATAGGGAGAGAGAGCCGACAACAGTCCGTGAACGAACACGCCCGTGATCCCCGAATTTGCGTACTCTATGATAAGTTCGTCGGGCATATATTCGTCGCCGTTTTCCATAAAAGGATCTCCGCAAGGCGTCAAATAGCCGTGGACTATCCTTATGCCGTCGTAATTAACCCCTCTATAAGTCGATTTTTCGCCGAAAAACTCAAAATCGCGGGAATAATCGACCGAGCCGAAACAACTCAATTTCGCGGCGATCGACGCCGTCTTTTTTTGTTCTTCCTCGCTTAAAGGACGGTACAAGACCTTGGGCGTTTCAGGCTTGAAATTACCGAGTTTGACGTCGAGGAAGTCCTCGTTTTTTAACGTGAACTCCAATTTTTCGCGCGTAAAATCCACAAGAGTCGCAATATCTTCTTCGGGGAGAAGATACCAATTATTTCTTATGGTCGTTATATATCCCTTTTTCGCCCTTTCCTCTTTAAAGCGGGAATAGCCCAATCCCAGCCTTTCAGCCTCTTTTACGACGATCTCTTCCGAGGTCTGCAAAACTTTCGCGATATTTTCGCTTTTGACGTAACCGTAATTCAAAAACACGACTTCCTGCCATCTGCAAGGAAAGACCTCGTCGAACAGGCGAACTTTTTTTGTTTCCATATTATTCTCCTTTGAATTTCGCTATCCTTACCGACAAACTTTTACCGTATTCGAACGGCTTGACCGTAAAACTTCCTTTATTTAATTTTATTTTAGAATTATCGTCCAGCCATACGCCGTCTTTGCCCTCGAAACCGAGGGTTATTTTTTTGAGTTCTTCATTTCTCTGAACGTTTATATCCGCCGCCATAGGCGTTTCTTTTACCGCGACGAAATAACAATCCTCGCCCTTACAGACGTCGGCGTTTTCAGCCGTAAGAGCGCAATATCTCGCGCCGTAGACGAACTCCCCGTTCGCCTTTACCCATTTGCCGAGTTCGGAAAGTATCGCCTTATCGGTTTGATTTACCGAGCCGTCCCCCCTTAACCCCGTGTTGAGAAGAAGATTACAACCGCACACCCTTGCGTCGACGAGATTTTCTATAAGTTCCTTGACCGATTTATAATTGCAATCGCCCTTCGCAAAGCCCCAATGGTCGTTTAAAACCTGACACATTTCGCCGAATATCGGTCTTTCACCGCCGCCGACGGTAAAAGGAGTCCCTCTCTCGAAAGTTACTCCGTCGAGTTCTATATGCCCGAGTTTTCCGAGTTCATTAAGTCCCGTATTATTTATTATCACGGCGTTTGGCTGATATTTTCTTATAGTTCCGTAAAGCCTGTCCTCTTGCCAATCACCGTCGGGTTTATCCCACATTCCGTCGAACCAAAAGCCGCCGATCTCGCCGTAATTTTTACAAAGGATCTCCAGACTTTTGACGAGGTAATCTATATAAGCCCCGAAATCGTTTTGATATTCGGGCGCCCTCCAATCCAACAGCGTATGGTAAAATACGGGAAGTATCCCGCTCTCTTTACACGCGGCGACGAATTCGGACACGAGATCTCTGCCGCAAGCCGAATGAGGCGCGTCGAAATCGCAAAGCCCCTCGGTATCGTAAAGGGAAAACCCGTCGTGATGACGAGTAGTCAAAGTAATATACTTCGCCCCAAGCGTTTTCGCGGTTTTGACGAGATCTTTCGCCCAATTCTTTTTTATATTGAATTTTTCTATGTTTTTTTCGTAAATTTCCCTTTTCGCGCGCTTGTTGTTTTTGAGATACCATTCGCCCTTTCCCACTCTCGAATACAATCCGAAATGGACGAACAACCCAAGACCAAGGCGGGAAAATCTTTCAACGTAAGAATAATCTTTCATTTTCAGTTGAATTTTTCAGCGAGTTCTTTGAGCATAGGCTCGAACTTTACTCCGTACCAATGGTCGGGATAGTTTTTAGTGTGTTTTATGCAAGAAAGGGTAAAGTCTGCTGCGATGACCGCGGCGTCGTAAACGCTCTTCCCCCTTTCGATCGCGCCGACGAAAGCCGACGAATAGACGTCGCCCGTACCGTGGCAACCCTTTTCGATCTTTTCGTGTTCGTAGTAAGAATATTTTCCGTTTTCGTACACGGCGACGCCGGTCTTACCCTCTCTATACCCTACTCCCGTGATGACGACGGTCTTTGCTCCGAGCGTAATAAGTCGGTCTATAAGGCGTTTAATATACTCTTCGTCGTAACTTTCCCTATATTCGGTCGAGGTCAAAAAACAAGCCTCGGTGATATTGGGAAGGGTAATATCCGCGACCTTTATAAGTTTTTTCATCTGTTCGACGAATTTATCGTCGAAAGCGGGATAGAGTTTCCCGTTGTCCGCCATAGCGGGATCTATTATCGTAAGTCCCCCCTCTTTGAGCAAAGGACGGAGAAGATTTTCAACGTAATCTATCTGTTCGGCGCTGCCGAGATAACCGGTATAGAGCGCGTCGAAAGTTATTTTTTCGTCTTTCCAATGTTTGGCGATCTTCGGCATTTCCGAAGTGAGGTCGGTGCAGGTAAAATTCTTAAATCCCGCCGTATGCGTCGATAAAACGGCAGATGGAAGTATACACGCTTCGACGCCGCAAGCCGATATTATCGGAAGAGCGACGGTCAGAGAACATTGTCCGACGCAGGAAATATCCTGCACTGTTAAAATCTTGCTGTCTTGCATTTTATTTACCTCTCTTTTCGGTTTTGATTCTTTATAATTATATTTTACGGCGAACGAAAAGTCAAGTTTTTGATAAGATTTTAAATGGTAATAATAGCCGATTTTTTATATCAAAATGCACAAGACGATCACGAGCGCGCCGAGCGCGATACGGTATATCCCGAACGGTTTGAAATCGTGTTTTTTCACAAAGTTCATAAGGAATTTCACAGCGAAAAGCGATACGGCGAAGGCTATCAGGCTTCCGAATAAAAGGGCGGATATCTGAGGCGCCGCGAGCGTATTTCCGTTTATGAAATAATTGAGTATTTTATATCCGCTCGTTCCTATCATAGTGGGTATCGCGAGAAGAAAGGTAAATTCCGCCGCCGCGACTCTCGACACGCCGAGAAGAAGGGCGCCGATTATGGTTATTCCCGAACGGGAAGTACCCGGGACCACGGCGAGTACCTGAAACGCGCCGATCAAAAAAGCCGTCTTATACCCTATTTCCGAAACTTCGGAAATCTTCGGAGATCTGTTTTTATTGAGTATCTCTACGACGATAAATACCACGCCGTAAAAAATCAACGCGCAGGCGACCATGACGACTTCGGTCTTTCCGCTCACGAATTTTTCTAAAAGTTTATCTATAAAGAACGCGAAAACGGCGGGAATACAAGCGACGATTACTTTCGCCCAAAGCGACAAAGCGTCCTTATTTAACCTAAGTTTCCTTCTTTCGATATTTCCCTCGCCCTCGACTTCGGTCTTAAAGGGGGTTATCCTCTTCCAAAAACACACTACGACGGCGAGTATCGCGCCGAGTTGTACGACGTATTCGAAAAGATTTACGAAAGCGTCCGAAAACCCGAGAGGAAAAAATCTCTCGAAGATCATCATATGCCCCGTACTCGAAACGGGAAGCCATTCGGTTATCCCCTCTATTATTCCGATGAAAAAAATCTTTAAAAATTCAACAAGATCCATTTTTATATCCGTCCGCCTTTTATTATATTCGACGCCCTTTGACAAAATTCGGTTTTTTAAAAAAACGAGCGCGCTGCTTATCGATTATTTATCAATTCGCAGAGCGCTCGTTCGCTTTTTCTGAATGTATCAGCCTTCTATTTTTTCAAGAAGTTTAAGATCTATTCCCTTTTCGCCGATCTTTATTATCTCGACCTTGACGGTATCGCCGATTGCGAGGACTTCTTCAACCGAATTTATCCTCTTCTCGCTCATCTTCGAAATGTGGATCATTCCGTCTTTTCCGGGAGCGAGTTCGCAGAACGCACCCACCTTCGGCAATATTCTTACGACCGTCGAAATAAACATATCTCCGACTTCGGGATCTCTTGCGATCGACATTATCATAGCCTTCGCCTTTTCAGCCATTTCGAGATTTTCACCGTAAGTCGCGATGAATACCTTTCCGTCGTCGTTGATATCTATCTTGACTCCCGTTTCGTCGATGATCTTATTGATGGTCTTTCCGCCGCTTCCGATAACATCTTTTATCTTATCGGTATCGATCTCGAAGGAGATTATCTTCGGCGCGTACTTGGAAAGTTCTTTATTGGGTTCGGGGATACAGTCGAGCATCTTGCCGAGAATGAAGTGTCTGCCCTCGTTGGCTTGACTTATCGCTTTACGGAGAATTTCTTCGCTTATTCCCTTGATCTTGATATCCATTTGGATAGCGGTGATTCCTTTTACCGTACCCGCAACCTTAAAGTCCATATCCCCGAGGAAATCTTCAAGTCCCTGAATATCCGAAAGGACGGAAATTTTTCCGCTCTCGGTATCCTTGATAAGTCCCATCGCTATTCCTGCGACAGGACGCTTAATGGGAACGCCCGCGTCCATAAGAGCCATGGTCGAGCCGCAAACCGAAGCCTGCGAAGTCGAGCCGTTGGACGAGAGGACTTCGGAAACAAGCCTTATTGCGTATGGGA
>JAFVCP010000018.1 GCA_017479185.1 Clostridia bacterium | reverse complement strand
AGTTCGGGATATTTGGGCGAATAGGTTCCGTCCGCGTTCAAGATCGCGTCAGGCGCCCCTTCCGTCGCGTGATATGCGAACATAAAAATGTATATTTGTCTGCCGGGGAAGGTTTCGTCCCTCCAAGCCTTAAGTTTTCTGGCGACGTAATTCATAAAGAGTATTTGCGCCGCCGAATTGCTTCCGTATTTTTTAGAACAGGCAAGACACTGATCGCAAGAACACCAGCCGCCGTCGTCCATCTGCGTAAAGCCTATCGCGTAAGCGTCGGGAACTTCGGTAAACTGTTGTACCATAAGGCTGAAAACGTAATCGCCCAACCCTTCCATATCTCTCGTAAGGCAAAGTTGAGGTTCTCCCGCGGGGTTGGTCCCGCCGACCGCGAACCATTCGGGATGGTCGGTATGTTCGGAAGGTTTGACAGCCGTCGAGAAGTTGTGGACGTATCTTCCCCCGATACTCGTCAAAAAGTCGCTTTCGAAATTTATTCCCATTCTCCTCGACCAAAGCGTATCCGCCGCAATTTCTCCGGAAGACGCCACTCTCCAAGCGATATCGGGAATATCTTTAACGTCGAATCGGTAAAGATTGCGATTTTTTACTCCCGTATCTATCACGACTTCGTCGGTCGCGTAAATAGCGTAGGAAAATTCGTATTTCAAAAAGCCGTATACGGCGTTGATGGTTCCGTTATCTCCACCGCCTATGAGATAAAGATCGTTACCTATCGTCTTTATGAGATAGCCGTTAGCCGAAAGTTCGTTTATATCGTGAGTTACGCCCGCTTTTCTTAAAGCCGCGGTATCTCCGACCGAGATATACTTGCCGCTTTGATCGTAGTTATCGTCGGAAATCGCGGGGATTTCTATCCCCGTCGCTTCCGCGAAGAAATACGCGAGTTCGTTTACGGCGAAAGTTATGTTATTGGAACAATCCGCAGGATAGAGGATCGCGTATTCGGTCGCTCCGTTTTTCACGAGAGGGATATCGCTCTCGGAATAGTTTATTTCGTGTACGCCGTGATACGCAGGTTCGGTGTGTACGGCGGCGTTTTCGTAATCGTCTGCAACTATAGGTTGCTCGTCGGTATCTTTATCTCCGCCGCCTGAGGTTTGAGATCCGCAAGCGATAAGCGAAAACGCAATACATAAAACGACGGCAAACGACATAAATCTGATTATTTTTCTCATCATCTTACTCCTCGCAATATACCGTATATTCTTTCATCGTCAAATTTCCGCCCTCGCCCGCGAGAGTGAAGCGGAGTTTATATCTTCCCTTAACTTCAAATTTATACTTGAAAGTAAATCCGTCGGTTTGTTCGAACACCGCGACGGGTATTATCTTTCCTTCCGCGTTTACGACGAAAAATTTAGCCCTCTCTCCCTCGGGAGCGTGTTTTATTCCGTCGACCGTATAAACGCCCACGCTTCCGACTTTGACCGTATCATTTACGCCGCTTACCGCAAATTCAGCCTTAATATCGTCGTAAACCATTACGGTATAATTTCTCGCGCTGTTGGCGTAATTTCCGAGAGAATCTTTCGCCGTGTAGTTGACTCTGTACGTGCCGAAACCGTTTACGGTATATTGGTTTTCTTTAAACGCGTCCGCTTCGTATACTTTCTTGAACGAACTTTCTCCTACAGCCCTGTAACTTACGGTAACCGTAGCGGTCGAATAAGTGTCGAGAACGTCCTCGGCGATCATTGCGGGAAGATTGAGTTTATATCCGTTTGAAACCTGATCGGGAAGAGATCCCTTGACTTTAATCATCGGAGATATTCTGTCTCTCGTCGCCGTAAGCGACTGTCCGCACAAATTGCTTATTATAAGCGACGCGTTTCCGTTCGCGCCGCGAAGCGCGAATTTTACGAACACCTTATCCGCGTCGAATACGTTGGAAATATCGTACGCCTTTATATTCTGCCCGTCGGAGAATATTCCCGCCTTAGCCTCGACGTAGAATTGCGCTCCGCCGTAAAATCCGCCGATCGAGAATTTCAATCCCGTATTCGCCCCGTTTACGAGCAGCACCGAACCCGACTTCGATCTGTCGTTGTACACGCTTAAAGTCAAAGAATTGGATCCGTCGGTTACGTCGGTAAAAATAATATCGAGATATTCATAGTCGGCGCCGCCGGCAGGGATCTTTAAGTTTGCCGAAAAACTGTTATAAATTACCGGCTTTATAAATTCCACGGACGCGTTTACGCCGCTTGCCGCAAAGGAAACGCCCTCGGACGAAAGAGAAAGATTTCCTCCTTCTGCGTTGAAATAATTGCCGTAGGCGACTTCTCCGTCATCGTTCTTTCCGTCGATCACGGGGATCTTCCCGCCCAAAACGACTTCACCGTTATAAGAATAAGTATAGGTAACCTCGGACGAGGAGCAAGTAACTTTTTTACCGTCCGCGCTTCCACCCGTAACCGAAAACGCCGCCTCTTCGCTCTTGTTGTTGACGTAATCTTTGACGATAATAGTCGGGAATTCGAAAATCTTATCTTTTACGAGGACTTTCGGCATAGTATAATCGGTTATTATCACCGCGTCGGGATTCAAGGAAATTTCGACCTCGTACGTAAGAGAAGCCGTTCTGCCCGTAACGTCTTCGACGTCGTATCTGACCGTATAAGTTCCTTGGCTTTGCGGAATAAATCCGTTTTTGACCGTTTCTATCTCTTGGTTTCCTTTAAACACGGAAACACGCGAAGAAATAAAGCCTTCTCCGCCGCTTACGGTATGATCGCCGAAAGTTATGAGTTCGCCCGTTTTACCTTGCGTCCGTTGGTTTTCAACGTATATTTCCATTTCGGTCGCCGAGGGCGAAACTCTGAATTTAAGAACGCTTTTCCCCTCGTTTCCGAAATAGTCGCGAGCAGTATAGATTATGGCGTAATTTCCCGCCTTTTCGGTTTTGACGCGACCGTTTTCGATCGCTATCTCCGTATAATTTTCTTCTCCGCCGCCGTATCCGTAATAGGCTTTCGCTTGGTATTCGAGATACCCCGCCTCTTTATCGAACGCAACGGCGTCGAATACGGGATAATACCAACCTTCCGCCCCTTCCGGGAGATCGCCCGCTTCATAGGGATTTAAAACGGTTATTTCCGGAGCGTCGTCGTCCGAAATTTTGCCGTCGATCATCCGACCACCGACTTCTTTCACGAAGAAATGACAAGTCGAAGAAGTAAAGCCGTAAGGTTCGATCGTAAGACGAGCCTCTCCCGTAGTAAATCCTTCCCATATCTTGGATACGAAGTTGAGGTCGTCGAAATCGCATACTACGTAAGTCGCTTTCCAGGAACCCAAAAGAATTGTCTTTTCGCTCATATCGTAAAAAATATCGAGAAATTCTTCTTTGGGTTCTTTCAATCCGTTCGCGTACATTGACAAAAACGCCGCGGTCCCGAAAGGATCGTTTACTCTCAGTCTGTTGACCGAATAATCCCAACCGACGGGGGTTCCGTCATTCGCGGACGCCAGCGCGTACGCGGTTTGATAAACGTAGGTTGAACCGACGTAAGGTCTGCTGTGAACGTCTACGAGAATATAATTATTTTCGTCGTATATATCAGTAAGTTTATAATATACGCCCTGTACTTCTCTCGTTCCCTTGAATTCGGGCGTAAAATACATACGAATAAATCTTTCGGTATTATTAAAATCGATTATTTGATTGCAGACGAGTTTGTCGCCGTTATTTAAAGAAACGTTAAGTCCTTCCCCCTCAATACCGTAACCGGAAGAATCCTTGCCGTAAGTAACCTGCGATTTGGCGGAAGAAACCTCGAAAATCGGTTGCTCGGCGATAAACGTCTTTTCAACGCTTACCGTTTGGCTCCCCTTAGTCGCTTTATATTCGACGACGTATTTCCCCGCCGTAGTAAGTTCGGCTTTATCGGTCTTTATCGCGGAACCGTCAGGATAATGAACGATAGTTTCCGCTTTGACGCTATTCCCCTCGACGTTTACGTTCGCCGAAGGCAAAGCGACGATCTCGCCGACGGTATATTTATCGTCGAACGACACCTCGTCCGCCTCGGTCGCGAAAGCGAGATAGGGCGATATCAAAAAAACCGATATCGCCGAGAAAAGTATCGCGACAAAGACTACAAGTAACCATTTTTTGCTTTTTGTCATCTTTTTTCCCTCACTTGAATTTATTCTTTTACTCCACCCATCGTTACGTTTCCGATGAGTTTATTGTGGAAGATCACGAACAGTACAAATACCGGCAAAAATACGAGCATCGCGCCAGCGATCTTCTGAGTTACGTTGCTCCACCCGTCTTTCGCGATAGACATAAACCTGAACACCGCGTAAGAAAGAGTGGGATGCCCCGGCATATAAACGAGCGGGACCTGATAATCGTTCCAATAGACGATGAATTTGAGCAACATTACCGTGAAGAACATATTCCTCGTCAAAGGGAACACTATTCTTAATAGCACTGTATACCGCCCCGCTCCGTCGATCTCCGCCGCCTCGTTGTAATCTTTCGGCATTGACTTGAAAAACTCGTAAAACACGAGATAATACATTCCGAGGAAGTTAAAACTCATAAACCAGGAACCCGCCATCGTATCGTATAGATGCAATACCCTTTTTAAAACGAATACTTCCGACGGAAGAGATCCCACTATCGGCAGTATCATTACGATTATTACGGTAGTGTATACGATTTTACTCAACTTGTACGCGTATTTCGCCGTCGCGTAAGCCATTACGCAACAACTTAAAGTTTGCAAAAACGAACAACCCACCGCGTACAACAGCGTGTTCATAATTATTTCTCCGAAGCCTATTACTCTCGAAGTTACATCGTCGGAACGAAGGTAGAAATTACTGTAAGCGTTGACGTAATTTTCGATAGTTATCGGCTCCGGAAATTCTATAATATGCTTTCTGTAAAAATTCGGCGTTTTAAACGAACTCATTATCGCCCAACCGAACATAAGGATAAGCGACAACGCGTAAGCCGCAAGGACCGCGAGAAGAATTACGAGAATGATCTTTTCGGCGTTGTTGAAACGGGATATTCTGTTTTGTCTTTTAACCGTCTTTTCCATATCAATCCACCGAAGGTCCTATCTTTCTCAATAAATATCTGACTCCCAAGGTTATAGGGAGAATTATTATCGTGCATAGAATACCGAGCGCAGCGACGCTGTTGAATTCGCCGTCCTTGCTTATACCCTGCACTTGCTTATATATGTAATAACCTATCGTACTAAGTTCGCTCGCGCTCGTTCCGAAGAATGAGAACAGCGAAAGTTGATTTACGAATATCTGCGCGAACGCAACGGTAACGAACACCGAAAAAGTGGAATATACGCACGGGAAAATTATGCTTACGAATTCGCGGAGAGCCGACGCTCCGTCGATCTGGGCGGCTTCCAACATACTGTCGGAAATATTGTTCATCGCTCCGACGTACATCAAAAGTTGGGTCCCGAACCCTATCCACACGTTATAGAAAAGTATGGTTCCGAGTTTGGTGTCGGGATTGGAAAGAAGCCCGTACTCCATAGATCCGTGGAATATCTTGACCACTACGTCTTTTACGGCGCTGTTAGCAAAATAATTGAAGATTATTACCGAAACCATCGCGGGTATTATAGAGGGAACGAACAAAATTATCTTAAAGAAATTATGCCCGAACATTTTCTTAAAAACGTAATAAGAAAATATCATCGAAAGCCCTACCCCGACAAGGGTCGCCAAAAATCCGTAAAGAGAATTTTTCGCCATTGCGAGATACATCGAATTTTCAGTCCCTCTGCCTATATCGTCGAATATCCTCGCGAAGTTTCTGAAAAAATCGTTCAGCGGTAAAAATTCGTAATTGCTCGTTTCGCCGTTATAAAATTGGAACGACAACAAAACGGAATTGAAATTTACCACTATATACATTATTATAAACTGTATTAACGGCAAGGCGACGAGAGAGGCGTAAAACGCCATATCCCGTCTTTTCCTGTTCGCCATACCGCGATTTTCCGAAGGTTTTTTCAGTGTTTTTTCCACCTTAAAACTCCTTGTTTTATTTTTTATTTAGTACCTGAAAGTCTGCTCCACCAATCGGCGCCGTGTTCGTCTACCATCGCCTTGAAATAATCGAGAGCGGAAACTGTGTGTTCGCCGTTTTGAGCAAGTCTTAACGCGTTGCTCGGCTCGGTATAAGCGTGTCCGTTTACGGTCGCCGAGAATACGTTGGAGTCCTGCGGAGTAAATTGCTTATAGTTACTTAAGAACACTTTGTGATTGGACGCCGCGACGAAAACCTTTCCGTCCGCAAGGGCGTTTCTCAAATTCTGATAATTGGTCTGCCCGAAGTAGGTCATATCGTTCAATACGCTTGCTCCGATAGTGTAATCGAAAGGTCTTACGAGGCTGGTGTTTTTGGTGAAATAAGCCATTTCTTCATCGGTGTGGAAGAATTTTACGAAATCGCAGACCGCTTCTTCTCTTACCGAATCTTTTACCGCCGAATTGACGAGGAACATAGATCCGCTCATATCGTAAAGGAAATTCTTGGAATTTCCTATATCCGCGTCGGAAACGTTGGGAAGGGGAAGAGTTGCGAATCTTCTTCCGATACTGTCCGTATTCTTTAATATTCCCGCGTCTTTAACTTCGTTTTCCCAATGTTGTCCTTCGACAAGCATTGCGACGGAAGTATTATCGGAGCCGTCCCCCTCGAGGAAAACGTACTGCGCGTCGGAGTTGGAAGTATCCGATTGCATCGAACTGTTAGTGTAATATTTTCTGTTGCCGATAAGTTGTTCGGCGAATTTAAGAGCGTAATATTTACCTCTCGAAGCGTTTAAAAGATAGCCGTTCGTATCGTCGATGGTCTTTTGTTCGAATATCGGCTGTTCTCCGTTATAGCCCGTAACTATATTGTTCGCCGTACCGCTGAACGTATAGTTGAGTTTCATCTGATCGAATCCCTCGTTGTTAGCCCAAACGCTGTAAAGGAATCTCGTGAAATACATTTGGTACTGACCTGTCCAGGTTACGGGGATAAATCCCATTTCGGTTATTTCGTCCAAAAGCGCGAAGAACTGCTCGTAAGTCGCGGGAAGTCCGTCGTCCGCGGTGCCGTGAACGCCGTCGGGACCTGCCGACTTAGTCTCGGAATAGCTTTCGATAAAGACGTATTCGCCCTTTGAGTTTTTAGCCGCGGCGTAAGTCGTCGTATACCCCGCTTTAAGATAGAAATGATTTTCTTCGAACAGATCTACGTCGTAGATGAGTCCGTAAGAATTCATAAACAAAGGAAGCGCGTAATATTTGCCGTCCGTATTAAGGAAACTTTCGTAATCGGGAGCGAGTTTTGCCTTCAAAGAACCGGCGCCGGAACCTATTACTTCGGTAAGATCGTACAAAAGCCCCCTGTTTACGAGGTCGTTATAATTTACCTTTTCGGTGATCGCGACGTCAACGCCGCCGTTTCCGAGGTTGGTGTCAACCATATCCCCCGACTTAGCGGGAACAACGCTTACGACAACGCCTTTCTTTCCTTCTTCATAGGATTTTTCGGCGTAAGCCT
>JAFVCP010000017.1 GCA_017479185.1 Clostridia bacterium | reverse complement strand
ATCGACGGGTTACACGCTTACAGAGCAAACCTTTTTTCTTGTAATGACGAATATCCAATATTACCCCGAACAATATATCGGGCAAAAAATCGAATACGATTGCTTTTCTTACGAGTTGACCGATATCGACGGGAAAAAATACTATTGCGGGGTAAGAAAGTGTTCGGCGGGATACGGTTGTAAATGCGGAAAAGACACTGTTATCGGCTTTCTACTCGAATACGACGACGAGATCCCCGCGCCGAGAAATCAAAGCGAAGACACCAATGACAAAACCTGGATCAAATTATCGGGAAAACTTAAAAGCGCGGAGAAAAAAGAAATAAGGATCTTCGCGTATAGCGACAACGAGATCGATCGTTCTACCGTAGAAAGCATTTACTTTCTAACGTTTACCGTAGAAAGCCTTGATCTCATCGAAAATTATAACGATTTGAATTATTACGTTACGAAATAGGAGCGTTATTATGGCGAATAAAAAATACAGAGAAGAAAGAATAAAAGAAGAAAAGCAAAGAAAATACCTACTCGCTTGCGGCAAATTGACTATTTACCCCAAAATCGCGCTGGCGATAGCCATCGCAATAATACTATGCTTTCTTTTAAATTGGGCGTCGGTATATAATAAGGATATACGCGCGTCGGAAGTCGGAGTTTCGGGGTTTAACGTGTTATTCGCCGCCCTGACCGGTAATTATTCGAAAGCGGAAAAAATATACGGAGATATGGCGATCCCTTTTTACTATTATGCCGCCGATCATTGTAGGGCGCTCGGGATATTTACTATAATATCTTTCGCCGCTTTCGCTTTGAGTTCGGTGTTTACGCTCATTGCCGTTTTTGGGAAAAAACACATATTAAACGTCGTATGCGCTTGTCTTGGAGCGATCGAAACCATCTCGCTTATAATATGTTTCGTCGTCGCGTTATCAATGAAAAACGCCGCGATACTCTCTACATATTGCGGCGGAAATCCCGCTTGCTCGATAAGATCTTGGGCTATAATACCGGCGATCGTATCCGCGGCTTACGCTGTCATTTGCTTTATCGCGACTTTTAAATTTTTAAAAATCCGAAACTTATTAAAATAATCGACCGTAAACGAAAGCCCCGACAAAAACGCTATGGCTCATAAAAGTTTTTCTGACTTTTGAGGTCCGTAGCAAAAATCGGGACTTTTTTTATTTAAAATTTATCGAATGACAAACGTCCTTTTTTACGCTCGTTATCCCTGTCGGAACAATCGTCCGCACTCCAGCCGAGGTCGGCGCGGCTTTCCCTTTTATGGTCGCATTCGCAATCCTCTAAAAGTTCTTCGCAATATTCGCATTGCGTTTCCCAAACGAACTCATCCGTTTTAAGGTCCACTCCATTTTGTTCTTCTTTCATTATCCTATCCAATACTATAAATTCCTCTAATGCTTCGTCATCGTCGTTAAGATCCCGTTTCCGATCGGGAAGAAAAATTTCCGAACCTTTCTCCGAATAATTTTTGCCGCCGTATTGCATTTCTCCGTTTTTTGCGCGGGATATCGCCCTTGCGATGGAAAAAACCATATATACGACCAATATTACAGCCGCAATTATAAAAAGTATCTTCATGACCTTCAATAAACTCATAATTATACCGCATATCGCCGCGATAAAGATCGCAAACCCTAAAAAACTGACTTTCATAACGCGCCTCTTCTTTGCTCATTTATTTTACGACGATAGTATAACCCATAAACTATGACAATTTTAGTCATAGTTTTAAATTTTTTTAAAATAATTTTTATAATCGCGATAGTTGCGTACAATAAAAATCCACCGGTGAACCCGGTGGTTTTTCATTATACGGGTAAAACCCTACTTTATAGGCAGCACGAAATCGTGCATTGCCTAACTTTGCCTATATTTCAAATCTAACTTTATTTCTTAAACGGGTCTGTTATTTCAAATACTGTCATCTGTTCCATTTCCTTATCTTCTTTTAACTGATTTGAAATATATTCTGCTATCGCCTGCTTGTTTTTGCCGACCGTATCAACATAGTACCCTCTAAACCAAAATTCTCTGTTTCTGTATTTGAATTTCATATTTGCATACCTTTGATATATTAGAATACTACTTTTCCCTTTCAAGTATCCCATAAATCCACTCACACTCAATTTGGGTGGAATACTTACAAGCATATGCACATGGTCAGGACACACCTCTGCCTCTATTATTTCAACCTCTTTCCATTCGCACAAACTTCGTAGAATTGCTCCTATCTCTAATCTTTTCTGCCCGTAAAATACTTTTCTGCGATATTTTGGCGCAAACACGATATGATATTTGCAATTCCACTTCGTATGTGCTAAACTATTTATGTCATTCTTCATGACAGACACCTCCTATGTTTTTATTTTTGTTTAGGCAACATCTTTATTTTAACATAGGAGGTGTCTTTTTGTTCATCGGTAAACCTAAATTTAACCCCCAGACTATCTGGGGGTTTTAAAGAGCAAAAAAATACGCCTCCGATATGGTATATCGGAGGCGTATTTTTTATTCAATTTTAATGTTCAAAGAATCTATTATTTGCTTTTGAACGTTCGGCATCAGATGACTATAAGTATTTAACGTTTGGGTTATATCGCTATGCCCTAATCTCTTTGACACTATAAGAATATTCTGTCCTTTATTTATCAGTAACGACGCGTGCGAATGTCTTAAATCATGTATCCTGATTTTCTT
>JAFVCP010000016.1 GCA_017479185.1 Clostridia bacterium | reverse complement strand
GCAATAACTCAAATGGTTCACTCGCATATCCATTATAACAGTTATTTTGAATTTTGGCGAGTACTTTTTGTATTGGACTCCTTTTTTTGCCATAAAAATATGCACCTCCTAAAGTTTGTCTAACTTTTGGGGTGCATATCAAAATTCATCCGCAACTTTTTTTGTAACGTCATATATCCGCTCGCCCCAATAAAAAATCGATCGAAACGTCGAAAATATCAGCGATCTTGACCAAAATTTCCTGTTTGGGTTCCGATGTGCCGTTTTCGTAACGAATATACGACGGTTGAGTTATTCCCAATTTTTCAGCCATTTGCCGCTGAGTAAATTTATTCGTTTTTCTTAATTCAATCAAATTTTTTTCAAAAATTTTCATTATTACATTGACAATTATAGCAAATTGCTATATAATTATACAATAAAATAGCAAATCGCTATCAAAAACTCAATCGATTTGCAAACGGGAGGCAAGTATGGGAAAAAAATTATCGATCGCGATAACGGGATTCTTGGCGGCATTGAGTATTTTCGCATTAGGCGCTTGTTCTACAAGTAAAAGCGCCGAAACGGGGAAAACCAAAGACGAAACGACGGAAACCGCAAGCAACGACGATCAAAAGGAAACAGGGAATATAGAACAAGAGGATATAAGTGAAAAAGACGATGAAATAAGTAAATATTATATCCCTGACGATCAAAGCGCCGACGTTATCGAAATGGAATACGAAATACCGGAAACTTCGAGTGAAATAACTTCTGTCGATCAGTTTAAAACCATCGAAGGCTCGTCGGAAAGTTTTTATCTTACTCGGGATTTAGATTTTGCGGGCGTCGAAGATTGGTCGCCGATAGAAAACTTCAGGGGAAAATTGTTCGGAAACGGATATTCCGTTAAAAATTTTTCCTCGAGTATTTATAACGGCAATATCGGTTTGTTCGCAACCCTTTACGGAGAAATAAATCAACTCGTTTTTGAAAACGTATCGATTTCTTCCGAAGCGTACGACGAGGTCAAAATCGGCGTGGTTTGTTGCGAGTTAAAGGGGATTTTAAATAACGTCGTAGTTAAATCGGGAGAAATAAGGGCGTATTCTGGCAGAGTAGGCGGAATAGTCGGGCTTATGTCGGGCGGAAAAATAGAAAATTGCGTAAATCGCGCGGATATTATTTCTCAAGCGACCGAAAACGCGCATTCGATCGGCGGGATCGCCGGTATGTTTTCCGACGGACAGATAATCAACTCTAAAAACGCGGGTAATTTATCTAAAAAATATTACGCGGGAGGGATCGTCGGCGTTGCGACCTGTGAAAATATAATTTCCTGTTTAAATTACGGCGAAGTCGTCGGCGAATACGATACTGCCGGTATTGTCGGGCTTTTACAAAAGCAAGGGAATATTACTTTTGGGGTCGATAATATAAATTTAGGTAATATCACGGGGAAACAAAACGTCGGTGGGATTATAGGACGGTTTTACGATACAATATACAGTTCGTCGCAATATACCGTAAATTTAAACAGGTTGACCAACGTCGGAGAAATCGTCGGAGAAAAATATGTCGGCGGAATAGCGGGGTACTTATACGGAACGAACACTTGGAGTTCGAGTTATAAAATAAAAATGAGCGGGACGGCTTTATCAAACGACGGAGATATTTCGGGCGTGAGTTATGTCGGCGGACTTATTGGTTACGCTGACTTTGACAACTCGGAATCAAAAATTTCGGACAGTGTTTCGAGCGGAAATATAAGCGCGGAATATATGATAGGCGGTTTGGCGGGACGTTTAAATAATATAATCGTCGATAACTGTAAAAACGACGGGACTCATATAAAAGTAACCGGTTATTACGCGGACGGAAACGAATATTACGCTTATACGGGCGGATACGTCGGAAGCGGTTTCGTTGTAAAAAATTGCGATAATGCCGTGGAAATAAACTATACGTCGATCGGCGGGAGAATAGGCGGAATAATCGGGTGCGCGAGCGGCGATATAATAAATTGCTCGAATACGGCGAATATTACCGCAGAACAATCGAAAAGGGTAGGCGGCGTGATCGGAGAAAGCGTTTTGTCGGGAAGCGGTTCTTTAACAAATCTCTCCAACAGCGGAAAGATCAAAGGAAATAATTGCGTCGGCGGAATAATAGGACGGTTTTACGATACAATTTATAGTTCGTCGCAATATACCGTAAATTTAAACAGATTGACTAACGTCGGAGAAATCGTCGGAGGAAATTATGTCGGCGGGATAGCGGGGTATTTATACGGAACGAACACTTGGAGTTCGAGTTATAAAATAAAAATGAGCGCGTCCGGCTTGACGAATGAGTCGAATATAACGGCAAGCAATTACGTCGGCGGACTTATTGGTTACGTTAATTTCGACGGGGAGTCGGTCATCGCGCCTGATCGGATACAAACGGGCGAGGCGATCGGTTCCGGCGAAAACGTGGGGGATATGGTAGGATATTATAATAATTTGAAGTTATAATATAAAGTTGATTAAAGCAAAAACGACGAGAGAGGTTTTAAATAATCTTTCCGTCGTTTTTGCTTTTTTATATCTAAATTTCATTAAACTTGTATTATTTTTTATTTTAGGCGGTCATTTTAGTTGAAAAAATTTAAAAAATGTAATACAATATAGTTTAGAGAAAAATTTTAAATATCTTGATATTCTTACGAGATATTATTTTTTAGGAGGAACCTTTTAAATGGAAAAGAAAAAGTACGTCTATCTCTTTACCGAAGGAAACGCTAAAATGCGTGAACTTCTCGGCGGTAAAGGCGCAAACCTTGCGGAAATGACCAATATCGGTCTTCCCGTTCCTCAGGGATTTACCATAACCACCGAAGCGTGCACGAAGTATTATGAAGACGGTAGACAAATCAACCCCGATATTCAGGCTGAAATAATGGAATACATCGAAAAGATGGAAAAGATTACGGGTAAAAAATTCGGCGATACCGAAAATCCCCTTCTCGTTTCCGTCCGTTCGGGCGCGAGAGCGTCGATGCCCGGTATGATGGATACCATTTTGAACCTCGGTTTAAACGAGGAAGTGGTCGAAGTCCTTATCAGAAAATCCAATAACCCCAGATGGGCTTGGGACTGTTACAGAAGATTTATTCAAATGTATTCCGACGTCGTTATGGAAGTCGGAAAGAAATATTTCGAAAAACTCATCGACGAGATGAAGGAAAGAAAGGGCGTAACCTACGACGTAGAACTTACCGCGGACGACCTTCACGAACTTGCCGATCAATTCAAGGCTGAATATAAAAAGCAACTCGGAACCGATTTCCCGACCGATCCCAAAGAACAACTTTTCGGCGCTATAAAGGCGGTATTCAGAAGTTGGGACAACCCCAGAGCAAACGTTTATAGAATGGATCACGACATTCCTTACAGTTGGGGAACCGCCGTCAACGTTCAGATGATGGCGTTCGGAAATATGGGCGACGATTGCGGAACGGGTGTTGCGTTTACCCGTAACCCCGCGACCGGAGAACCCGGACTTATGGGCGAATTCCTTATGAACGCGCAGGGCGAAGACGTCGTTGCGGGCGTAAGAACTCCGATGCCCATTTCGCAAATGAAAGAAGTTCTTCCCGCCGTATACGATCAATTCCTCGGCGTTTGCAAGACTTTGGAAAATCATTACAGAGATATGCAGGATATGGAATTTACTATCGAACAGGGTAAACTCTATATGCTTCAGACCAGAAACGGTAAGAGAACCGCCGCGGCGGCTATAAGGATCGCTTGCGACCTTATCGACGAGGGAATGATCGACGAAAAAGAGGCTCTTCTTCAAATCGACGCGAAAACTCTCGATATGCTTTTGCATCCCACTTTCGACGCGAAGGCTCTTAAAGAAGCGGACAAGAACAACGTCGTAGGAAAGGGTATCGCGGCTTCTCCCGGAGCGGCTGCCGGAACTATAGTATTTACTTCCGAGGACGCCGTCGCTCAAGGTAAAGCGGGCAAGAAAGTCATTCTCGTCAGACTTGAAACTTCTCCCGAAGATATCGAAGGTATGAAATACTCGCAAGGTATTTTGACAGTAAGAGGCGGACAGACTTCGCACGCCGCCGTCGTCGCAAGAGGTATGGGAACCTGTTGCGTTTCCGGCTGCGGCGATATAAAGATGCACGAAGAAGAAAAATACTTCGAACTTGCCGGAAAGACTTTCAGAGAAGGCGACGAACTTTCTCTCGACGGTTCGACCGGAAACATTTACGATATAGCGATCAAGACCGTTCCGGCAGATCCCAACAGCGGATATTTCGGAAGAATAATGCGTCTTGCCGACAAATATAAGGCTTTGGGCGTAAGGGCGAACGCCGATACGCCGACCGACGCTCAAAGGGCTGCCGAACTCGGCGCTCAAGGTATAGGTCTTTGCAGAACCGAGCATATGTTCTTCGGCCCCGGCAGGATCGACAAGTTCCGCGAAATGATTTGTTCGGAAACAGTCGAAGAAAGAGAAAAGGCTCTCGACAAGATAGAACCTATGCAACAAGCAGATTTCGAAGCGCTTATGGAGGCTCTTGACGGACAACCCGTAACTATAAGATTCCTCGATCCGCCGCTTCACGAGTTTGTTCCTACCGAAGAAGCGGACATCAAAGCGCTTGCCGACGCTCAGGGCAAGAGCGTAAAGGAAATCAAGGAGATCTGCGACGCTCTTCACGAATTCAACCCGATGATGGGACACCGCGGATGCCGTCTTGCGGTTACCTATCCCGAGATCGCCGTAATGCAGACCAAAGCGGTCATCAAAGCCGCGATAAACGTTCAGAAGCGTCATCCTTCCTGGAACGTCGTTCCCGAAATAATGATCCCGCTCGTCGGCGAAGTCAAGGAACTCGCTTACGTTAAAAAGACCGTAGTCGCTACTGCCGACGCCGTTATCAAGGAAGCGGAAGCAAACCTTAAATACGAAGTAGGTACTATGATAGAGATCCCGAGAGCGGCTCTTACCGCGGACGAGATCGCAAAAGAGGCTGAATTCTTCTGTTTCGGAACCAACGACCTTACGCAGATGACTTTCGGCTTCAGCCGCGACGACGCAGGGAAGTTCTTGCCTTCTTACTACGGAGCGAAGATCTACGAATCCGACCCCTTCGCAAGACTCGATACTACCGGCGTTGGTAAACTTATGGATATGGCTGTAAAACTCGGACATAGCGCAAGAAAAGATATTCATTGCGGTATCTGTGGCGAACACGGGGGAGATCCTTCTTCCATCGAATTCTGCCACGAGATCGGACTCGATTACGTTTCCTGCTCGCCGTTCAGAGTTCCCATCGCAAGACTTGCCGCCGCACAGGCGAATATCAAAAACCCCAGAAATTTGGGAGATAAAGTCGAAAAAACTGTAAAAGACGCCGTTAACGGTATTAAAAATCTTTTCAAAAAGAACAAATAAGACAATAACAACGAAATAAAACTTATGGTTTTTTAAGCCCGCATCGAACGATGCGGGCTCATTTTTTTGCGTCAGAACACAAAAAACACTTGAAAAATCAGTCTGAAAAACGGTAAAAAATTTATTATTCCGCTAT
>JAFVCP010000015.1 GCA_017479185.1 Clostridia bacterium | reverse complement strand
GGCTTAGTGCCGAGAATAGCGTTTATATCGCATTCGACTACGGGTTCGGCAAAACACGCCGTCGTCGATAAAGTGGTTGCGGCGGTGGAAAAATTCCACGAGATCGAGCCGGAAGTACTTGCCGACGGAGAACTTCAATTCGACGCGGCTATCGTTCCCGAAGTGGGAGCGTCCAAAGCGCCGGGTTCGCCCGTCGCCGGACACGCCAACGTCTTTATCTTCCCCGATCTCGACGCGGGAAATTCCAACTATAAAAATACCGAAAGGTTGGGCGGCTTCCAGGCGGTAGGACCTCTTTGTCAGGGTCTTGCGAAACCCATAAACGATCTTTCGAGAGGCTGTCATACCGAAGATATAGTCGCGGCGGTCGCTATAACCGCGTTGCAGACGCAGGTAAAATAATATAAAAAAGGGAGAGAAAAATGAAAGTTTTAGTTATAAACGCGGGAAGTTCCTCGCTTAAATATCAACTTATAGATATGGATACCGAAAAGGCTATCGCGAAAGGCGGCTGTGAGAGGATCGGGCTTGAAGGCTCTTTTTGCAAGCATAAAGCGAAGGGCGTAGAAAAGGTAATAAACGCCCCGATGCCCACTCATAAAGAGGCGATACAGGTGGTTTTGGACGCGCTCGTCGATAAAGAATACGGCGCGATAAGTTCGATGAAGGAGATCGACGCCGTAGGACACAGAATAGTTCACAGCGGCGAAGCATTCGATAAGTCGGCGCTTCTTACCGACGAAAATATGGCGATCATCGAAAGCCTTTCCGAACTCGCCCCCCTTCATCAGCCCGCGAATATAATCGGAGTAAAGGCTTGCAAGGCGATAATGCCAAACGTTCCTATGGTCGGCGTTTTCGACACGGCGTTCCATTCGACTATGCCCGAAAAGGCGTATATCTACGGAATACCTTACGAAGCGTATACCAAACATAAGATAAGAAGATACGGTTTTCACGGTACCAGCCACAAATTCGTTTCGGAAGAAGCGGCTAAATATCTCGGAAGGGAAAACGACGAGAATTTTAAAGTTATTACGATGCACCTCGGAAACGGTTCGTCGATAAGCGCGGTAAAGGGCGGAAAGAGTATGGATACTTCTATGAGTTTCACTCCGCTCGGCGGCGTTCCGATGGGAACGAGGTCGGGCGATCTCGATCCCGCTATCGTCGAATTTTTGGCTAATAAATATAATATGACGCTTGCCGAAACCCTTACTTATCTCAACAAGAAGTCGGGCGTAAGCGGACTGAGCGGCGTATCTTCCGATTTCAGAGATCTGTCCGAAGCGGCTAAAAACGGCAATCACAGAGCGGCGCTCGCTCTCGACGTTTTCACTTACAGTTGTAAAAAATATCTGGGCGCTTACGCCGCGGCTCTCGGCGGAGCCGATTGCGTCGTGTTTACGGCGGGAATAGGCGAACACGACAAAAATGTAAGAGCGGCGATCGCGGAGAATATGGAATATATGGGGATCAAGATAGACGCTGACAAAAACGCGAATATAGGCGACGGCATAACCGAAATAAGTGCCGACGATTCCAAAGTCAAAGTCCTCGTTATTCCGACCAACGAAGAATTGGTCATCGCGAGAGATACTTTAAGACTCGCAAAATAAAATAAAAAAATAAAACGCCGTAAAAAACATTGACAAGATTATAAAATTTTTGTATAATTTATAGGCTGATTATGGTTATCGACGTAAAAAAACTCAAATTCAGCGGTAAAGACGAGCAAACTTTTCATTTCGAAGAAGAGTTTGACGACGAGTTGATCACTTTACCCGACGCAAAATTCTCATCTCCAGTTTCCGTAACGGGAACTCTTACGCTTGGCGGTAACGAGGTCTACGCGGAAGGAGAGATAGAATATTCCGTGGAAGGGGTATGTTCCCGATGCGCGGAAAGCGCCGTTTTCCAGAAAGTGATAACTTTCGACGAGGTCTATTCGGATTCGGACGACGCCGATCCCGAAACGTATCCCTTTGCCAAAGGTCTTGTAGACCTTTCGGAAATGGTAAAGGAAAAGATCGTCTTGTCTATGCCGTTCGCGTTTTTTTGCAAAGACGACTGTAAAGGGCTTTGCCCCGTATGCGGAGCAAATCTTAATTTTACTAAATGCAAATGCAAAGAATAAGGTAGGTGTATATAAATGGCAGTTCCTAAGCATAAGGTATCCAAACAGAGAAGAAATAAGAGATTCGCAAACAATTATAAAGTAACCGCTCCGACCTTGGTCGAATGTCCTCAATGTCATGAACTCAAAGTTCCTCATAAGGTCTGCGATAAGTGCGGATACTACGACGGAAAACTCGTCGTCGATAAGACTGAAAAAGAAAAAGCCGAATAATTTTTACTCGGGCGGGATCGCGACGCGTATCCTTCCCGCAATGCCTGACAAAAAGGCGGATAGTTTCTCTATTCGCCTTATTTTCGTATAAATTATGTTAAAGATAAAGGATATAGACAAAAAGGGAATTTTCGGAAGAGCGCTTCTCGTCGTCGTTACGATAATATGGGGAAGTTCTTTCGTTATACTTAAAGATACTCTTTCTCTATTCGGGGGAGGGAATTTTACCTTTTTCATCCTTGCGGCGAGGTTTTTATGCGCGACGCTCGTCTTGTTGCCGTTCGCCGTAAAAGGTTTTAAAGATCTCGATAAGAGAACGGTTAAAGACGGAGTTATCCTCGGCGTAATACTCTTTTTCGCGTACGCATTTCAGACGGTCGGGTTAAAATATACCACGGCGTCTAAAAACGCCTTTTTGACGACCACTTATTGCGCGATAGTTCCCTTTCTGTCCTGGTTGATATTGAAGAAAAAACCGGGAATAAACAATTACGTCGCGGCGGTAATGTGTATAGCGGGCGTCGCCTTTGTGTCCTTCATAGGTAAAGACGAAGGCAATTCCAATCAACTTTTAGGGGATATTCTGACCATCGTCTGCGGATTGTTTTACGCGTTGCAGATAATCTATAACGATAAATTCGCGGGCGGGAAAAACGCATTTTTGATACTTGTCGTAGAACTTGCCGTGGTTTCTCTTCTTATGTCGGCTACCTCGCTTATCTTCGAGTTTCCTACGCATTCTGCGGATTTTTCCTTAAACGGCGAAGTGGTTTGGAAAATTTTGTATCTCGCCCTTTTCGCAACGGCTTTCGCGCAATTCGGGCAGATCTTTTCGCAGAGGTTCGTTCCGCCTACGATAGTTACGATAATACTTTCGCTCGAATCGGTTTTCGGCGTATTATTCGAAATAATCCTCGGCGACGCTCATTTGACCGTCCTTATAATTATAGGATTTGTGATGATATTCGCCGCGGAAATTATTTCCGAACTTAATTTTTCGGGAAAGAAATCGAATAACGCTTGACGGAAACGCGCGTAAAATGTTAAAATAGTAAAAAAGGCGGAAAGCCTGAAAAGGAGAATAAATATGAAATACGTTTGCCCTATCTGCGGATACGTCCACGAAGGAGACGAAGCCCCCGAAGTTTGTCCGATATGTAAATGCCCCGGTGAAAAGTTCACCGTTATGGAACAGGAGATGAGTTGGGCTGCCGAACACGTCGTAGGAATAGCCAAAGACGTCGACGAAGAGATCAAAAACGGTCTTAAAATGAATTTCGAAGCGGAATGCAGCGAAGTCGGAATGTATCTCGCTATGGCGAGAGCAGCATACAGAGAAGGTTACGCGGAAGTCGGAGCCTACTTTGAAAAAGCGGCTTGGGAAGAGGCGGAACACGCCGCGAAGTTCGCCGAAATGCTCGGCGAAGTGGTAACCGACAGCACGAAGAAAAATCTTCAAGTTCGCGTTGACGCGGAAAACGGCGCTACCAGCGGAAAGACCGATCTTGCGAAGAAGGCGAAAGCGCTCAATCTTGACGCGATCCACGATACCGTCCACGAAATGGCGCGCGACGAAGCCAGACACGGCAAGGCGTTCAAAGGACTTTTAGACAGATATTTCGGCAAGTAAAATTTTAGTAATAAAAAACAAAACATACGCCGCAGCGTAAAACGCTGCGGCGTATATCTATATAGAGCGGAATGAATTATATCGCTTGTCTTATAGTAAAATTTAAGAGGATATTTTTTCTTACTTATCGAAAATTCTGCCGAAATGAAGAAAAATTTTTTTTGTCAAACAAGGCTTATTTTTTTGCCGTTTATGTAAGGCAATTACCTAATAATCGCTTTTGCCAAAGAGGAAAAGACGATTCGGGAACAGATGAGAATAGCGAAGAATAAAATCGGTAGATCATATTATACGCGAGGCGCTAATTACCCGCCTCGCGTATTTCGTCTTTTAGAACTAAATTCAACTTACGCGTTTTATAAATAAAATTATTTCTCCTGTTTTTTGTTGGAGAGTTTTGCGTATTCGCTCGGCGTGGCGTTTTTTATGCTTTTAAAAGTCTTTATAAAATAACTCAAATCGTTAAAACCGCACGAATAGGCTATCTGCGTAACGCTCATATCCGAGCCTATAAGTCGTTTACAGGCTTTTTCTATTCGGTAAGAAGTAAGGTAGTCGAAGGGCGTTTTACCCGTCATCTGCTTGAAAAAAGAAAAGAAATACTTTCTCGAAAGTCCGGCGGAACCCGCCATATCGTCGAGGGAGATCTCGCAATCGTAATTGCTCCGAATAAATTCGAGAGATCTTTTTAATTTGGTATAATTCTTGTTCTCTTTCATTCCGCCTGCCGAAAGGTCGCTCGAATATATTTTCTTGTCGGCGATAGCGGCAAGGAGTAGGTTCGCCGTACCTATGACCTTGAATTTGCTTCCGTCGCCCTTTTCCTTCATCGCTTCGAAAAGACCGTTCGTCAAAGAAACTATCTCTTGATCGTCGGGTTTTTCGATTATCGCCAAATGTCCGCCTATAAGCCCGTTAATGAACTCCCGACAAAAGGAGTTCTGGGTTTTAAGAAAGTCGAGGGAAAACACGAGGCATTCGTAAACGCAGTTTTCGGGCTTGGCTCTGTGAATGGTTTCGCAGTTGGCGAAAAAAACCGAGTTTTCCTTTCCCTCGTATTGCCTTTCGTTTAAATTTACGGTAAGTTTTCCCGATATTACCCTTATCAGTTCGAGCGAGGTGTGCCAATGGGACGCCATTTCGTATTTGGGGTGATTTTCGTCGAGTTCGTACAGTTCGAAGGGAAAATCGGGACTTCCGTGTTGTTTCAATTCGTTAAAACTCATAAAACCTGAAAATAATTATATTTTTTACCATTATAACACAAGTAATATAAAAAATACAAGTATATAATTATAATCAGTAAAATATTTTTCTATAATGAAAAATAAAGGAGAGGAATATGGCAAAATCAAGACTTATAGGCGACTATCCCGTGATAGGGATAAGACCTACGATCGACGGAAGAAGGGGAAAGATCAAGGTAAGAGAGAGTTTGGAAGAGCAGACTATGAATATGGCGAAGTCCGCTAAGAAACTCTTGGAAGAAAATCTCTTTTACTCGAACGGCGAGCCGGTAAAGGTAATAATCGCGGACACGACTATCGGCAGAGTAGCCGAGGCGGCGGCTTGCGCGGACAAGTTCAAAAAGGCGGGCGTGGATATAACCCTCACGGTAACGCCCTGTTGGTGTTACGGCGCCGAAACTATGGATATGGATCCTATGACCATAAAGGCGGTATGGGGTTTTAACGGAACCGAAAGACCGGGCGCGGTGTATCTCGCGTCGGTACTTGCGACTCACTCTCAAAAGGGACTTCCCGCGTTCGGAATATACGGACACGAAGTTCAGGACGCAGACGATACTTCTATTCCCGATGACGTAAAAGAAAAAATACTTCGTTTCGGCAGAGCGGCGGTAGCGGTCGCGACTATGAGAGGAAAGAGTTATCTTCAAATAGGCTCGGTAACTATGGGAATAGGCGGAAGTATAATATCTCCCGAATTTTTCGAGGAATATCTCGGAATGAGAGTGGAAAGCGTTGACGAAGTGGAGATAATCCGCCGAATGACCGAGGGGATCTACGACAGAGCGGAATATAAGAAAGCCCTTCAATGGATAAAAGAGAAGTGCCGTCCCGACTTCGACAAAAACCCCGAAGAGTTGCAAAAAACTCCCGCCCAAAAGGAAAAGGATTGGGAGTTTACAGCCAAAATGGCTTGTATTATAAAAGACCTTTATAACGGCAACAAACGCCTTCCCAAGGGCAGAGAAGAAGAGATGGTCGGACATAACGCTATCGTCGGCGGCTTCCAGGGGCAAAGACAGTGGACGGACTTCTATCCCAACTGCGATTTCCCCGAAAGTATACTTAACTCTTCTTTCGATTGGAACGGGGCGAGAGAGCCGTATATACTCGGCACCGAAAACGACACCTTAAACGCAACCTCGATGCTCTTTATGAAACTGTTGACGGGAAGAGCGCAAATGTTCGCGGACGTAAGGACGTATTGGTCGGGCGACGCAGTAAAGAGAGTTACGGGCTATGAAATAGAGGGCAAGGCGAAAGAAGCCGACGGCTTTATCCACCTTATAAATTCGGGCGCGTGTTGCGTGGACGCTTGCGGCGAAGTAAAGGACGAAAACGGCAACCCGACGATGAAAAAGTGGTGGGAAGTTACGGATAAAGATATTGATACGATGATGAACGCGACCACTTGGCCTTACGCGGACCTCGGTTATTTCAGAGGCGGCGGTTATTCGAGCCGTTTCGTTACGCGCGCGGAAATGCCCGCCACGATGATAAGGCTCAACCTTATAAAAGGTTTAGGTCCCGTGTTGCAGATAGTAGAGGGCTGGACGGTTTGCCTTCCCGACGAAGTTACCGATAAACTGTGGAAACGTACCGACTATACTTGGCCTTGCACTTGGTTCACGCCGCGCGTTACTGGCAAGGGGGCGTTCAAGTCCGCTTACGACGTGATGAATAATTGGGGCGCTAATCACGGCGCTATCTCTTACGGACATATAGGGGCAGATTTGATTACAATGTGTTCTATGCTCCGTATACCCGTATGTATGCACAACGTTGACGAGGATAAGATATATCGTCCGTCCGCGTGGAACGCTTTCGGAATGGATAAAGAAGGTCAGGACTACCGCGCTTGCGCCGCTTACGGGCCTATGTATAAAAATATAAAATAAGATGATAAAAAGGCGGCGGCTCATAGCGAGCCGCCGCTTTAAAATACTTTTTTTAAAATCGGAAAAGTCCGATCTGAACGAACAAAATAAGCGATAATCCGTAATAGGCGCAAACGGCGATGAAGTCGTTTATGGTCGTAATGAGCGGACCTGATGCGACCGCGGGGTCTATTCCTATCTTTTTAAACAGCATCGGAATGAGCGTTCCGTCAAGACTTGCAATTACCATAGCGGCGACCAGCGAAATGCCGATACACGCCGAAACTTCGAAACCGAAGAAGGGAACTCCTCTTTCCGCGGGAAGCGAAGTCAGGAAAGTGAGATACAGACCTATAAACACGAAGGCGAGCGTCCCGATGACGAGTCCGTTGCAAAGACCTACGCGAAGTTCTTTCAATACGAACCTGAATTTACTCTTGGCGTCGAAATTATCGTCGCTTAAGAGTCTTATCGTAACGCCGAGAGATTGCGTTCCCGTATTCCCGCTCATATCGAGAATAAGACTTTGGAAGGTATAGAGTATAATGAGCGTCGGGGGAATAAACGCCTGAAAGCGTTGAATGACCGCCGAAACGACAAGCCCGAGAGCGAGAAGCCCCAAAAGCCAGGGGATACGCTTTTTCATACTTTTGAAAAGGGGTTCCTTCATATCTTCGGCTTCGGTAAGACCTGCGAGTTTAGCGTAGTCGTCGCCGAGTTCTTCGTCTACGACTTCGACTATGTCCGAAGAGGTTATGACGCCGATAAGGATATTGTCTTTATCGAGAACGGGAATGGAGTCCTCGGAATAGTCTTTCAACTGTTCGATACATTCTTCGACGGTTTCGTTCGCGTAAACGTAGGGATAAGAAGTCGTAATAATGTCGTCGAGCGGCGTAGTTTCCCTCGCTCTTATAAGGTCGCGGAGTTCTATCGCGCCGTAAAAGGAGCCGTCGTCGTTAAGCGCGTAAATGGTCGAGATATTGTCGTTTTCGGCAGCCTCTTTTATGACCACTCTCATCGCCTGTTTTACGGAAAGGGTTTTGTTGAGCGAAATGAAGTTGGTGGTCATTCGACTACCGATCATATCGTCGTCGTAAGAGTCGATGAGTTGAATGTCCTCGACCGACTCCTTTTCCATAAGACTGATTATCTATTCATTTTTGTCCTCTTCGAGTTCGTCCAAAACGTCGATAGCGTCGTCGGCGTCCATGCTTTCGATTATATCCGCCGCCTTTTCGGCGTCGAGTTCTTCGATATATTTATCTACGTCGTCGAGGTAGGCGAATATTTCTGAAACGAGGTCTACGCCGAGGCTTTTATAGAGTTTTGATCTTTCCTGCGGAGTGAGTTCGGGAATGATAGAAGCGATATCGTTTTCGTGGTAGTCGAGTAATTTTTCCTTTAAAACCGAAGGGGGATCGTCGCTCTTGATAATTTTTAAAAGTTCTTCTTCGTAGTCTCTTTTTTCGGGTACTTCGCGCTCGATCTCTTCTTCGTCGGGCGTCTGCTTTTCTTCCATAACGATACCTCCTTGAATTTTAAATTTAAAAGACAGTCGGGTTTTTTGATATTTTCCTACTGCCTTTTTGTCTATTGTAACACATTTTTTCGATTTTGTATATTAAAATCAATAAAAAAAATTTAAAAAAATCTTTAAATTCACTTACGAAAAAAATTTTTTTGTAGTAAAATATAATAAATAGATCGTGTGGCTGAAAGCGTAAATCCGGATTTGCGCTTTCAGCCCTATTTTTTTTGGAGAAAAATATGCAGGAAGTTATTGAAAAAGATTTGACGGCAAAAAACAAAATGGGCGTAAAACCGATCGGGAAACTTATGTTTTCCATGGGCGTTCCCCTTATAATTTCGATGGTGATACAAGCCTTTTACAACGTTGTCGACAGTTATTTCGTCGCAAGGATAGAAGGTATGGGCGACGCGTGTATGAACGCTCTGACCCTCGCTTTTCCCGTCCAGATGCTGATGATAGCGATTGGCGTCGGAACGGGCGTCGGTATCAACTCGGTATTGTCGAGAAGTCTGGGCGCGGGCGAAACTCAAAAGGCGTATAAAGTCGCGGGTAACGCCGTTATTCTCGGTTTTTTATCCTATCTGCTGTTTTTGCTCTTCGGGCTGTTCGGAGTGGACGTTTATCTTAAAAGCCAAACTTCCGACGCGCTCGTTTTGAGCCTTGCGGGCGACTATCTGAAAATATGCTCGGTATTTTCCTTCGGCGCGATATTTTATATGATATTCGAAAAACTTCTTCAGGGAACGGGCAAAAACGTCCACGCCACGATCGCGATGATAATAGGCGCGGTCATAAACATAATCCTCGATCCCATAATGATCTTCGGCGAGTTTGGCTTTCCCGCGACGGGGGTTTCGGGCGCCGCCTGGGCGACGGTTGTAGGGCAGGTGGTTTCCTGTCTTTTGGACGCGTTTTTTCATTATTTTTGCAATAAAGAGATAAAGAGCGGTATAAAATATCTCAAACCCGACGGCAAGATAATAGGGGAGATATATAAGGTCGGACTTCCGGCGATAACAATGCAGGCTCTTATGTCCGTAATGACCTATATGGTAAACTTGATAATAAGACCTTTGTCGGACGAGGCGGTAACGGCGTTCGGGGTGTATTATAAAATACAGCAATTCGCCCTTTTCGCGGCTTTCGGCTTCAACAACGCACAGATACCCATCGTCGCCTATAATTACGGAATGAAAGATAAAAAGAGAGTTAAAGAAGGTGTTGTTTACGGGCTTGTCGATACGGTCGCCGTAATGGTGATATTCGGCGTTATATTCTTTATTTTCGCCCAACAAATAGCGAATATATTCGGACTTTCGTCTAAAACGGCGTCTTATCTTCAAATCGCTATGAAAATAATAGTTTTCGGCTATCCCTTTATGGGGGCGAATATTTCTTTTCAGGGTGTTTTTCAGGCGTTCGGGAAGGGTGTTCAATCCCTCGTTCTATCGGCGATAAGACTAATAGTTCCCGCGATGCCCCTTTTGCGGGCGTTTACGAATACAGCGAACGCCGGACTGTGTTTTTCGGCTTTTCCCATTTCGGAAACCGTCGCTTTCGCGTTCGGACTGATCTATCTTATCTGTATTATGAAAAAAAACGATTAAAATACAAAATCCCCGAAAGTACGAAAACTTTCGGGGAAAATTTTTATGGGTTAAAAGTCGATCTTAACGCTCTCGTACCCGTCCGAGGTCATAGAGCAGGAGTAGAAAAGGGTAAGACCTTTGACTTCTTCTTCGAAATCGGAAAAGGCGAAGGTTTCGACCGCCGAATGCATCGCGAGTTGACCAAGCCCTATATCCGCGCTTTTTATCGACAGTTGACTGCTGCTTATCGCGCCCAAAGTGCCGCCGCAGGGAAGGTCGGACCGCATAAAGAAGTCCTGATGAGAAACTCCCGCCTTATCGAAAATTTGCTTTACGATAGCCGAAGAAAAACCGTCCGTCGTGTAGTTCTGACCGGCGTGTTTTTTTATTACGACGCCTTTTCCCATCAAAACCCTGTTGGCGGGATCGGAAAGTTCGGGGTGATTGGGATGAACGGCGTGAGCGTTGTCCGAAGATATCAAAAAGGAAGAATTCAGACTGTCTTTCAGATCTTCTTCGGTTTTTCCCATCGACAGAGAGATTTTAAGAAGAGTGTCGTATAAAAATTTGGATCCCGCTCCCTGTTTGGTCCTGCTTCCGACTTCCTCGTTATCTGCGACGAAAACTACGTTTATCGCCTTTTCCTCGCCGTGAATAAGCCCTTCTACCGAAGAAAAGGCGCTCGTTAAGTTGTCAATTCTCGGCGAAGAGATAAGTTCGTCGTCCGCGCCCGCCGTAAAAGGCTTTTGCGAGCATACGAGGTAGAGATCTGCGTCCACTACTTCGCCGTTCGCGAAATTTTTTATTTCTTCGTCGAGTTTTCCGTCGTTTAAAATGCTTTCTATGGGGGAGAGGTCTACTTGGGGGTTGAGTTTGACCCCGTCGTTTACCGTTCTGTTAAAATGTATCGCGAGCGAGGGAATAATAAAAGTATGCGATGAAGAAAATTCCACCGATCTGAGTTCTCCGTCCCGTTTGACGATGAGCCTGCCCGCGACGGTAAGAGGTCTGTCCAACCAGGAATAAAAGATACCGCCGCCGTATTTTTCAACGTTGAATTTGCGGTAGTTGTCGACTTTCATTTCGAAATCGGTTTTTAGTTTGAAACAAGGCGAGTCGGAATGCGAGGCGACGATATTGAAGGAATATCCTTCGCCGCATTTAAAAGCGATGAGAGAAGAGCCGTTTCTTACGAGATAATAGCCCTTGTTTGCTTCGAGGTTCCACTTAACGCCCTCTTTGAGTTGAGTAAACGAGTTTTCTTCGAGTATCTTCGCTATCTCCGAACAGGCGTGAAACGCCGTCAAAGAACGGTCGAGAAGATCCATCAATTTTTGTCTTTCCATAATAAACGATTATAAACTTTTTTATTTGAAAAGTAAAGCGTTTTCGCAAAAATGAGAAAAGAGGAATATAATACTCAATGAGGAAAAGATATGAGAGCGGAAAAGACCGTCGATCTTGCGATCGTGAAGGAAAATTACCGAAAGATCAGGGAAAAAGTCGGAAAGAGGGTAATTTGCGTCGTAAAAGCGAACGCTTACGGACACGGGCTTTACGAAGTCGCCAAAGCGCTCGACGCCGAAGGCGGATTTGCCGTCGCGACGGCGGAAGAGGGCTTGGAAGCGGTAGAAGCGGTAAAGGGAAAACGCCCCGTTTTAATGCTCGGAAGGGCGGAAAAAGACGAGGTCGGAAAACTCGTCGAAAACGGAGTGTCTTTGACCGTCTACGAGAAAGAAGTCCTTCTATACGTCGATAAAACGGCAAAACGATTGAACAAAAGAGCAAGCGTGCATATAGCCGTTAATACGGGGATGAACAGGATCGGCGCGAGCGAAAGAGAGAGTAAAGAGATCGCCGCGTTTGCCAAAAGCCTAAATAATATTTCCGTCGACGGGATATACTCCCATTTTTACGACGCCGACGATAGCCGAGCGAGAATAAGTCAACTCGAAAGGTTTAAAAGGGTAATTACGGGCGAAAACATTTTTTCGCATATAGCCGCGACTTCGGGAATAAAATACCCCGATTGTATTTTAGACGGAGCGAGAGTGGGTTTGGGGCTATACGGTTACGGGCTTGATTACGTTCGTCCGTCAATGGGCGTAAAATGTCGCGTCGTGGCGAAAAATCGACTTATAGAGGGGGATATTGTCGGATATTCGGCGAAATTCGTCGCGAAAAGACCTACCGTTTGCCTTACTCTTTCTATGGGCTACGCCGACGGCGTGCCGAGGAGTTTTTCGGGAGGAGAAGTTATAATAAACGGGAAAAAAAGAAAAATAATCGGAAACGTCTGTATGGATTGCTGCTTCGCCGAGGGGGACGAAAAGGTAAGAGTGGGCGACGAAGCCGTATTTATCGGCGAGAACGGCGGAGTGAGTTCGTCGGCAGAAGACCTCGCCGGATTTTCGGGAACTATATCTTACGAGATCCTCTGCGGGTTTAAAAGATTAAAAACTCGTTATTGCGATAAAAAAAGTTGACAAGAATAAAATATAGGTATAAAATATAGTATATTTTATTTTATACGGAGTTCACTATGGCTGAATTTATGGGAAATTTGAGAAGGACCGATATGTGCGGTTCTTTCGGATTAAAGGACGTCGGCAGAGAAGTCGTCGTCATGGGCTGGACGCAGAGAAGGAGAAATCTCGGCAGTCTTATTTTCGTGGATCTGAGGGATAAAACGGGTATCGTGCAGATAGTTTTCGACGATACTACCGAAAGCGACCTTTTCGAAAAAGCGCAGTCCGTCCGCTCCGAATACGTCCTTGCGGTAAAGGGCAAGGTCAGAGAAAGAGAAAGCAAGACCGATAAGATAGCGACGGGGGCGATCGAGATCCTCGCCGACGAACTCAGGATACTTTCCGAAGCGGATACCACGCCTTTCGAGATAGTAGACGATACCAACGTCAACGAAACTTTGAGGCTCAAATACCGTTATCTCGATCTAAGACGTCCTTCTTTGCAGAAAAATCTCTTTATGAGAAATTCCATTTTAAAGGCGGCGAGAAAGTTTTTCGACGAAAACGGTTTTACCGAGATCGAAACGCCGATGCTCGGAAAGTCCACTCCCGAAGGGGCGAGGGATTATCTCGTTCCGTCGAGAGTTCATCCCGGGAGTTTCTACGCTCTTCCTCAATCCCCGCAACTTTATAAGCAACTTCTTATGATCGCGGGTTTCGACAGGTATTATCAGATCGCGAGATGCATCCGCGACGAGGACCTCAGAGCAAACCGTCAACCCGAGTTTACGCAGATCGACGTCGAAATGAGTTTCGTCGAAAAGGTAGAGGACGTAACCTATCCCATCGAGGGACTTATCAAAAATATTTTCAAGTCGACGATAGGGCTTGATCTCGGAGAAGGGCATTTCAGGACCATGACCTATAAAGAGGCTATGGAAAATTACGGTTCGGACAAGCCGGATACGAGGTTCGGACTTAAAATAGTAAATTGTTCCGATCTTTTCTCAAACAGTCAGTTCAAAGTCTTTACAGACGCTCTCGCGATTGAGATAGGACCCATAAGAGGAAGCGTCAGGGCGATAAACGCGAAAGGGCTTGCCGAGAAGTTTTCGAGAAAAGATCTCGATAATACCGTCGAATACGCAAAGACGCTCGGCGCGAAAGGGCTTTGCTGGATGACCTGGCAAAAAGGTGGAGAAATAAAGTCCTCTTTTTCGAAGTTTTTGACCGAAAACGACGTCGAAAACATAAAGAAGAGAATGGATTTCGAAGAGGGCGACGCGCTTTTCTTCGCGTCGGATAAAGATTACGTCGTGTTTAACACTTTGGGAGGATTGCGTCTGTATTTTGCGGAAAAGTTTGGACTTGTCGACAAAAACGTCTACGATATTTTGTGGATAACCGAATTCCCGATGTTCGAATGGTCGGAAGAGGAAAACAGATTTATGGCGGTCCACCATCCTTTCACGGCGCCTATGGACGAGGATCTCGATCTCGTCGAAAGCGCTCCCGATAAAGCGAGGGCGAAGGCTTACGATCTCGTCATCAACGGACAGGAGTCGGGCGGCGGTTCGATAAGGATATTCTCGAGGGATATTCAGAGGAGAATGTTCAAAGTTCTCGGCTTTACCGAGGAAGATATACAGACCAAATTCGGATTTTTCGTCGACGCTTTCAATTACGGAACACCCCCGCACGGCGGACTTGCTTTCGGGCTTGACAGACTTACGATGCTCCTTACCAAAGACGAATCCATAAGGGACGTCATCGCCTTCCCCAAGGTGCAGACGGCGTCTTGTCTTATGAGCGAGGCTCCCTCGCCCGTCGAGGATAAACAATTAAAAGAACT
>JAFVCP010000014.1 GCA_017479185.1 Clostridia bacterium | reverse complement strand
TTTCCGGAAGTTCGATTATTATCGACTTGTTCTTGTTAAAAATCCTCGAACCGATTCGCTCGCCGTATACGTTATATATCTCGTCTACCGAGAGATTTGTCGTTATCACGAGGGGGAGATCTTTATCCGATCTCTCGCTTATTATCGAATACAGACAATTTCCCGAAACGTTTTTAAACGAAAGTTCGCTTCCGAGATCGTCTATGACCAGCAGATCGCAGTCGGTAAGGGCGGAGATATAACTTTCCCTTTCGTCGTCGTATAGCGACGAGGCACCGGCGAATACCGAGTGAAGTTCGTAAGAGGTAATGAAAATTACCGTCTTGCCTTTTTTTTCAAAACAGTCGGCGATACAGCCGGCAAGATGGGTTTTACCCGAGCCGACCTTGCCGAGAAGAACAACCGATTTTTTTACTTCGTCGGCTTTATCGCAGTATCTCATCATCTTGAGATATACTTTTTCGTTGGACGCGCCTTTATATACCGAACTTTCAAAGTTCGGGAAAGTTTTTTTCCTGATACCGAGTTCTTCGGTAACCACTTCCGAAACGATACGATAAAAACATTGACAGCGTTTTTCTCCGTCAAAGCCCGTGTCGTTGCATTTTCGGCAAGAATAATCGGGAACGAGGTCCTTTGGGGTTATTCCGTGTTCCGCCATTATATTATTCAACACTTCGTTTGCCGACGAGAGGTCCGTTTCGGCTTTTAGCAGGCTTTTTTCGTCGCCGTTGAACTTTGCCTTGGAGATCTCGAAACGGGCGGAATTTGCGGCGTTGTAGGCTTTGAGGTAATTCTCGTCGTCGTCTAATATAGCGTTGAGCCTGTCCGCTTTTGCCTTAGCCGCTTTTCTCATTCTCGAATATCTTTCTTCGACCGCTCTGAGCGTCTGATTTCCGTATCTCATTTATCGTTCTCCCTAAAATTCTATATCGTCTATATCGTCGATAAGAGAATCGAGTTCTTCTTTGGTGTAGTTTCGCTTGTACTTTTCGAAATTATCGAAATTGGTCTTTCTGCCGGAAGAAGGTGAAGCGCTTATCTTGTCGACCGAAAAGATATTTTGAGATTTCCAATTCGAAAGAATGGAATTGACGTAAGCGGGGGATTTGCCGTAAGATAATTTCGCCGCTTCTTCGATCATCTCGTCGGAGAAATTCCAGCCTCTCCAGGTTTTCAGGTTTTGCCTGTCCCAATCGGTCGGGCGGCGATCGACGCCGATGAGCGAAAGTATTTTTTTGATAAATTCGTCGTCGACCGTTATTCTCTTTAAATATTCGGCGACAGAGGAGAGCGAAACCAATCCCGAAGAGTAAAATTTTCTGACCGTATCGTCCATTTTTTCGAAAGATCTTCTTCCGTTTTTAAAACAAAGATTTGCGATAAATAAAAGTGTTTCCCCCGTATAGCCCATACTTTGCCAAGGGGAGAGGTAGTTTTCGATGACGGGATCTATGACTTCGGTGTAGACCGAAAGTTGGCGGCTTATTTCGTAAGCGAGTTCGATCCTCTCGTTTTTGTCGTCGTAATATTTTTCTATTTCTCCGATGGAGAATTTTTTCGCGCCGTAAAGGGCGATCAACTCCCTGTCGAGTTTAAGGGTATTTTTTGATTTCGACCTTTTTGCCGCTACGAGTATGGCTTCGAGCGAAAATCCGAGGTCTTTCGTCCATTTTTCGTATCTGTCGAGATCTTCCACGTCCGGTTTTTTCTTGGGTGAAAGAACCGAGAATATCTGATTTATCGACGCGGTATGTACGTTGTAGACGGAGATCTCGTTTTCTATTTTCTGACAGGTCGTAAGACCTCTCGACGCGAAATCCCTCGCGACTTTTACGATATATCTGAAACTTATGTTATCCCCCTTTAAGTCCGCGCAGTATTTTACGATCATAAGCATCGCTTCGGGCTTTACGGAGAACTCTTCCATCACTTCGTAATACGCAGAAAATTCTGCTGTGGAGATCATTTTTTGTGGGAACATAACTTGCAGCGATTTGGAAAATTCCGAGTATTTTTCGGGAGAATATCTCCTTAAAACCGCCGATTTTTCGGGAAGGTATCTCACGCTGAAAGGCTCTTTCGAAATTATATCGACCAAACCGAATTCTTCCCAATAGATAAAGCAATCTTCGACGGTCGCCCTGTCGAGTTTTATATCGGACGAAAAGCGATCTATCGTATTTTCCTCGCCGTCCGCGCACGCCAAAAGACCGTAAAGGTAGACCTTGACGGCGTCGCCCGTTGCGTCGGGAAGATAATTTAAT
>JAFVCP010000013.1 GCA_017479185.1 Clostridia bacterium | reverse complement strand
TGCGTTTTCTCCGTTTTCGTCTTTCAAAGGATCGTATTCCGGATCGTAATCGGGATTAGGATAATATGTGCCGCGAGTATGTATATTGCCGACGCGCTCTTCCCATTCGGGAGTTGCTTCAAAAAGATTTTCCCCGCTTACGATCGTCGCATTATAAGGCGCGCAACCTACAAGAAAAAGAGGGAAAACCGCGACTATTGCGGTCAATAAAAATATAAAGACCCTTTTTGATATTAAAATACTTCTCAATTCATTTGGATTTTTCATTGAAACCACCTATAAAGACGTTTTACAAGATAATTATTCTATTCGTTTATTTTCGTACAAAAAATCAAGTATTTTACGTTCGAATTTTCTCTCCCCTTTGAGATAGCATCGATCCGCAAGAGCGTATGCCGTTTTTAACGCGACCGATAAATATTGCTCGTCTTGATCGCGATAGGCTTTTAAAACTAAAGTTCTGATCTCGTCGGCGTCGTCGCCGTTTACGAGAGAAAATTCTTCGTAACGCGAAGCCTTTTCATCGTCGCCGATAAGACAGCAGGCGCAGAATATCTCCCTCGCGAAATTCATTGCGGAACCGTCCTCTTCCGCTTCGGAAACTATCCCGACGATCTCACGCTTGTCCGCGTTTTCTTCGGCGCGCATAAGGCAAGCGGCTCTGAGTCGCGAATAAAACAACCCGGGAGAAGGTTTTTCAAAAAGCGCTCCGTCCATTTCGGAAAAACTTTCCCCCTTAAAAAGAGCGTGCGCGACGGCGAAATATTTTTCGGCGTTTTCTCCGTCATCTTTTCTCCTCAGCAGTTTAAGAGTATACCCGTCGCCCGAATAGACGAGAGGAAGGGCGTTTAAAAGGAAAGACGCAAAAGACAGAGGGAAAAACGCGAAGGATCCCCTTACCGCTCCCGACGTCAGGAAATACAACAAAGCGATCGCCGCCGAGAATATACCGCCCCCGACGATCCCGCCCCAAAGACAGGCGGCATATCTCTTTACGAAATATCCCTCTTTCGTCGGGATCATCTCCGTTTCGCCCGCGTAAGGGTTGAGTTTGAACGTCAAGACCTTTTTCCCCGTAAAATCGAAGGAGAATACCGAAAAAGAAAAACCGACCGTCTTAAAGCCCGTAAACGCCCCGACCGCAATATGCCCGAGTTCGTGAAAAAGGGAAGTTAAAACGCAGGTCAAAACCGCCCCTACGGCAAAATAAACGATCGATATCCAACCATCGTAAGAAAGATAAGCGAGCAAAAAACAAACCCCAAGAAAGGGAGTATAAAATAAAATATCGTATATTGTAAACGACGAAAACTTAACCTTTTTCATAACCCTCTCCGTATATCTTCTTCCGAAGATAACCGACCATATTGTCGTTTACTTTGACCGTAACACTTTTAAGCCCGAATTTTTCGCAGAGGGTTTTTATCATAAGCGCTCCGCCTACGATTATTTCCGCCCTTTTCGCCGACAGTCGAAGTTTTGAAACCCTTTCTTCCACCGAACAATTCTTTATTTTTTCATAGGCGGCGTCTATATCCTCTTTGGTTAGCGCGGCGTCGTTTATCCTATCTCCGTCAAAGCCTTTCAGTCCTCTCGCGACTATACACACGGCGCTCGCCGTTCCGCCGATAAAACAATAATCGACCTCTTTTGGTATCTCGCCGTATTCGCCTATTCTCTGCGAGATCTTGTCTGAAAGAGCCTTTTCGTCCTCTCCGCAAAGGTCGTAAAGTCTGACCGCGCCCAAGGGGAGAGAGTGAGAATACACAATTTTGCCATTTCTTCCTACCGTGATCTCGGTAGAAGCGCCGCCTATATCTATTATCCCGCCGTCTTTGCCGCCGAGAGCCCCCAAAAGACCGAGTTCGCCCTCTTCGTCCCCGTCCAAGACCTCGACCGAGAACCCCTCGTTTTTAGCGTAATTCAAAAAAACCTCTCCGTTTTCTGCGCTCCTGACCGCTTCCGTTGCAAAACAGAAAAGGTCGTCGGAACAAAATACGGAAAGTTTTTCCCGAAGGGTTTTCATTCCTTCGACCGTTCTTACTATCGCCTCTTCCGAAAGTTTGCCCTGCTTCGCGGTTCCTTCTCCGAGCCTCGTAGTTATAAGTCCGCTATATAAAACTTTTCCGCGCCTGTAACAAAGGGCGCGGACGGAATTAGATCCTATATCCAAAACGGAGTATATCTTATCTGTATCTTTCATCATTCGGCGTCCGTCATTCCGAGTTGGCGAGCCCTCTCTTCTATCTTCCAATCCTGAAGCCAGAGATCTATCTCGTCCTCAAGGTCGTCCCTTTCCTCTTCGAGGCGGGCGATCTCTCCTTTAAGCCTTTCGACTTCCGCCTTCTTTACGCCCATAGCGACAAGTTGTATCACCCATATCGCGACGAGCGCGACGACGATCATCACCGCCATGGAAGAACCTGCGGCGACCAATCTTCTCATTTTTAATTCGGTCATCGGACTTCCTCCGTAATTTTCTTCTTCGGTATTTATTATACAACGGCGAAGTGATTTTTGCAACTGTTTTATGCAAATTTATCCCCCACAGCCCCATTCCGAGAAAGACGGAAAGCGGCTGATACAGGCGAAAAGAGGGAAAGGCGAATATCGATGAAGCGAAAAAATAACCGACCGAGCAAACGGCGAAAAACAAAAGGTCGCAAAAAAACTTTACGAGCCTATTTTCAAAGAGCCTTGCGGGTAAGACGAAGATCTCGTATACCATTCCGCACAAAACGCCGTAAAACAAGCCTTCCGCAAAATAATAAAACTGATTTGAAGCCTCGAACATTATTTGAAAAATCTTCTCGGCGAAGGAGCCGACAGGTCGAAATATTTTATGGTGTTGACCTTACCCGTAAGTCTGAGATCCCCCGTATTTTTATCGAACGCGGAGATCTGCATTTTTTCTCCCGACACGGTTACCCTGCCGCCTTCCGATAGTACCGCCCTTATCTCGCTTTCGTTGAACGCACCGACGTCCTTTATGCCGGTAAGCAAAAGCCTCGACCTGCCCTCTAACGTAAGATTATGTTGTTTCTTTTCGTTTTCCATATAAAAAACCTCTCACGCTATTGTATGAGAGGTCGTAATTTTTTATTCGAGTTTCTGATCTCCGAATTTTATCCAGCCTTTTTTTCTGAAAAGTTCGCTCGTCAAAAACGATATTGCCGCCGGGAGAACGAAGAGGAGCAGGATTATCGCGAGGGCGAGCAGCCACGGAGCCATATCGGCGCTCGCCGAGATCGATCCGAAAACTCCGACCAGCCCGCTCGTTCCCATCCCGCCGCCCGCGGCGTTGCATTTAAGTTTGAAAAGACAGGTCGAAACGGGTCCTAAAATTGCGCTCGCTATTATTTCGGGAAGCATAATTATCGGCTTTTTCATTATATTGGGTATTTGCAACATACTCGTGCCTATACCCTGCGCGATAAGCCCCGAAACGCCGTTTTCGCGGAAAGAAGCGACGGCAAAACCTATCATATGGCAAGAACAGCCGACTACCGCCGCCCCGCCCGCTATAAGCATAGCGTCGTCGGTTATCCCGCTTGCGACGGCAACCCATATCGCCGCCGAAGAAGTCGGCATCGTGAGCAAAATACCCATTGCGACGGAGATTATTATACCCATAAAAAACGGGGTTATCTCGGTCGCTTTCGAAATGAGGACTCCGAGTTGATTTATAAGCCAAATAAAGGGGAAAGCGATGTATATCGCGACAAAAGAGAGCAAAAGAGTTCCGAGCGGGACGAGGAGAATATCGAGTTTGGTCTTGCCCGCGTAAAGCGAAACTATCTCCACGCAAAACAGAGCGGCGATATAAGCGCCGATGGGGTTACCGGGAACGCCCAACGCGAGCGTGAAAGCGCCGCCGCCCATTATCTTGTCCGAAAAAGCGCCCACCATTCCGGCGACAGCCGCCGAAAACATAGTGAGTTTAGGAGTTTTAAGAGCGTGGGCGATACCTACTCCTATCCCCGCCCCCATAAGCGTCTTTGCGATCGCCGCAACCGTCCCGAGCGAATTTCCGACGGGATTATCCCCTATCCAACCCGCTATCTGGGCAAGTATAGTTCCCGCGATAAGCGTGCAGAAAAGCCCCTGCGCCATTCCGGAAAAGGCGTCGATAAACCAACGCGTAGCAAGTTTTTTTACAGAGAATTTTTTTTCTTCCATTTTATATTGGATCATCCTTTTATAAGAGTTAATTTGTTATCCGCCTGATCGCAGGAAGTAAGATAATAAGTTATGCCGTTTTTGACGACTTTCAGATCCGCCCGAGCGTCCTTGCCGTGAAGATGTCCGTAAATTACTTTTTTTACGCCGAAACTCTCGAAAAGATCGGTAAACAGCGAATTTTCCCGTCTTACGTTAAAGGGGGGATAATGTATAAGGCAATAAATTTCGTCCCCTTCTTCCGCCGTTTGACTTGCGTTTTTAAGGGCGAGGCGAAGGCGTTCGACCTCGCGCAAATATATCTTTCTGTCCTGCTCGCAAAAATCGGGCGACCCCTCGACGGACCAGGCTCGCGAGCCGCAAATTACCGTATTCCCGAATTTTATCGCGTCGTTTTGCAAAACGTAAAAGTTTTCGGGGAGCGCCGCCCTTATTTTGGATACGCTCTTCCACCAATAGTCGTGATTTCCGCGCACCATTACCTTTTTACCCTTTAAGGGAACGAGAGTGTTTATATCCTCTAAGGCTCCGCTAAGATCCATCGCCCAACTTATATCTCCGCCGATCAGGACCACGTCGTCGTCGGTAACTTTTTTCTCCCAATCCTCGCGTATCTTTTCGAGATAGTTAAACCATTTAGCCCCGAAAATATCCATAGGTTTAGGCGAAGCGGTACTCATATGAAGATCGCTTATAGCGTAAATTTTCATATAAAACGACCTCCCGTACGATTTGATAATTATTTTAACACTTTTACGCCGATTTTACAAGTCTTTTCAAACAAAAAAAGAGGACTTCCGAAAAGAAGTCCCCTTCGTCCGATATTTGCCCGATTATCCGTTTTCGGGATAAATGGGTAAGTCGAAAAATCCCGAGCATACGTCCTGAGTGTATTCCTGGCAGGGCGGAATGGTCGCGTAACCGTAACTCGGAACCAAAAGTTCCACGGTCATTACGACTTTCATGATCGCCGTTACGCAGCAGGATACGTCGAAAGTAAGTCCGCCCGTATAGGTCCCGTCGGGAGCAACCACCGAAACCACCGCGTTTATATTATACGGAATTATAGACGGATCGGGTATGTACATAATTATATCCGTATTGAACGAAAAACTCGAAAGCCCTCTTCCGGGTACGCCGTTCGCGTCGGTGTAGATGACTTCCATAGGAACGGTGATAGTCGCCTGAACTCTCGCGAAGTTTTCCCTGTCGGGAAGCCTGTCGACCGTAAGCGCGGTTATGGTCGCGGGGTCGGTCGGGCTGCTTCTCGCGCTGACGAAAGTGAGCGGAGTTACGGGATTTTCGGGAACCGTTTCGGTAAGCGTCAATATGACGGAATCTATCTGAGTCTGACGGATGCAAGCGTCGAAAACTTTATCCGTTTGTATGCAAACGCGTTCGCACAGTCCGGAAAGAGCGTTTCCGTTGATTTTTCCGGGGCATCTGTCCGTAGGATTATTACAGAAAAACGACATTTTTGTTTTTACCTCCTTATTTTGTTCTCACTTTAATATATGCTTTTGACCACAATAAATGTTAGCCTTATAAAAATAAAGTTCAATTTGATTTTAAAAGGTTTTCGCTTGACAAACGATTCGGTTTGTTTTATAATCGAGTTATCAACTAAACGGAGAGAAAACAAATGAAAACTTTAGGAAACGTTTTGTGGCTTTTGCTTACCGGTTTATGGTCGGCTATCGCTTGGTTTTTGACAGGCGTCATCTGGTGTATCACGATAATCGGTATACCCTTTGGGAAACAGTGCTTTAAAATCGCTCATCTCGTTATCTGGCCTTTCGGCTACGAGGGAAAAATCAACTTCGAGGCTCACCCCATCGCCAACATAATATGGATACTTTTCGGCGGACTCGAAACCGCGCTCGGCTTTCTTATTGCGGGCGTTTTATGGTGCATTACGATCATCGGCATACCTTTCGGAAAGCAATGCTTTAAACTTGCCAAACTTTCGATAATACCCTTCGGCGCGACTATCGATAAAATCGAGAAATAATTACCCGTATTAGGGGCTATCGGCTATTCGTCGTTCGTAACCGACGAAAAATTTTAATAAAAAAATAAGGTATTATTTGCAAAATCGCAGATAATACCTTTTAAATTTTTTTATTTCTTCAATATTTCCGATAAGCGGACGAAATCTTTGGTCGAAAGGGTTTCTCCTCTTACCATAATATCTTTTCCGATAGCCTCGACCGCTCTCTCCGCGTCTTGACGCGGGATCTTATACGAATTTATAATATTGTTGACGAGCGTCTTTCTCCTGCTCGAAAACGCCGCCCTTACGAGATCGCGATACGCTTTCAGATCGACGCCCTCGTATTTTTTTCTGTCTATTTCGATATTTACTACGGCGGAGTCGACGTTGGGTACGGGATAAAACATTTTTCTGTCTATCTTCATTATTTTCTTTGCGTTTCCCACCACGTCTATACCCGCGGTGATCGCTCCGTACTCGGCGCTTCCCGGTTGAGCGCAAAGTCTTTGAGCGACTTCGTCCTGAACGGTTACGCATATCGATCTTACTTTGCTTCCCTCTTCGACGAACTTCATAAGTATAGGCGTCGTTATATAATAAGGAAGATTTGCTACTACTCTGTACTCTCCCCCGAGAATTTCTTCTATCTCCGTCATATCCGCTTTCATAATATCTTTAAATATTATCTCGGCGTTGGGGAAATCGGCGAGAGTGGTCTTTAAAACCGGCTCGAGATTTTTGTCGATCTCAAAACCAACAACTCTTTTTGCCCTTTCGGCTATCGCGGAAGTGAGAGTTCCCCCTCCCGAACCTATTTCGAGAACGGTATCGTCTTTACCTACCCCCGCCTTTTCGACGATGGATGAGAGGAGATTTTTATCGGTCAAAAAGTTTTGCCCGTATCTCTTATTGAATTTGAATCCGTTTAATATCAATACGTCTTTTAATTGCATTTCAGTTTATAAAACAACCTCTCCGCGTTTTGGTTTATTGCGTTCGCCGCCTCTTCGACGCTTATTCCTTTAAATTCCGCTATCTTCGCGGTTATTATGGGTATTCTCGAAGGATCGTTGACGCTACCCCTGTAAGGTTCCGGCGACAAATAAGGGCAATCGGTTTCGGAAAGCAACCTGTCAAGCGGAATAGATTTGACTATATCTCCTTTTTTCGCGTTTTTGAAAGTTATTACGCCGCCGAAGGAAAAGTAAGCGCCCAAGTCCTCGTAGACCTTCGCGCTTTCGGCGCTCTCGCTGTAACAATGCATCAAAAACCCGTGATTTATAAGGCTCTTTCTGTCCTTTAAAAACGCCTGCGTTTTAGCGCTCGCGTCCCTCGAATGGACGACGAAAGGAAGAGAAAGCGAGTCGGCGAGTTCCATCTGCCTTTCAAACGCCTTTATCTGCTCTTCCTCGGTCGATTTGTTCCAATAAAAATCGAAGCCGATCTCGCCGACGGCAACGCATTTTTCGCCGAGGCAGAGTTTTTTTATCTCCCCGTAAACCCCGTCGGTCAAAGTTTTCGCGTCGTCGGGATGAACGCCTGCGCAATAATACATACCTTCGTATTTTTCGGACATTTCGGCGATGGCGACGGAAGACGGCAGGTCGTAACCGCAATTTATTACCCTCGTTATATTTGCCTTTTTCATATTATTTATAACGGCGGAGATATCTCCGCCGTATTTGGGATCTGAAAGATGCGCGTGAACGTCTATAAAATTCATCTGACAACCGCTCCGTCTTCAAGCGCTTTTTCGGGCGTTACTATGACCACTTTGCCGTCCTTTTCGGCGCAAAGTATCATTCCCTGACTTTCCACTCCGCAAAGTTTTGCGGGCTTTAAGTTGCTGACGAGTACCACCTTTTTGCCGACGAGTTCTTCGGGCGCGTAATATTCGGCTATCCCGCTGGCGACCGTCCTTTTTTCGTCGCCGACTTTCAGCGAAAGTTTAAGTAGTTTTTTAGACTTTTCGATTTTTTCGCAAGCGGTAACGAGGGCTACTTTAAGTTTGATTTTCGCAAAGTCGTCAATGGTTATTTCCGGAACTTTTTCCTCTTCGACCTTTTTCTCCGCGTATTTTTCGGCTATCTCTTCGGCTTTTTTATTTACTTCTTCACTGTCAAGCCTTGCGAATATCACCTTTTCGTCTTGGGTAACGAAAGAGCCGCTCTCGTAAAGCCCGAATTTATCCATATCCGAATAATCTCTGAATTTGCCGCCTATCTGTTCAAGGACCATATCGGTCGTCTGCGGCATAAAGGGTTGCAAAAGGCTCGCCGCGATATTTACCGTTTCGATAAGATTATACAAAACGGTCTTTAATCTCGGGTGATCGGCCTCGTCTTTGGCGAGGATCCAAGGCGTAGTTTCGTCTATATACTTATTCGCCCTGCGAAGAAGGGTAAAGACGCAGTCCAGAGCGTCCGCTATCCTGTTTCCGTCCATATGCTCGCAGACTTTTTTATAAACGCCTTTCGCAAGGGTTATAAGTTCGTCGTCGACCGCCGCGGAGATCTTGGTATTTTCCACCTTTCCGCCGAAATATTTTCTCGACATAGCGACCGTTCTCTTGACTAAATTGCCGTAGACGTTGGCGAGTTCGGAATTTATTTTATCGGTCATAAGTTGCCAGGAAATAAGCCCGTCGTTATCGAAAGGCATACTCGCGAGAACGTAGTACCTCACGGCGTCGACGCCGTAAACCGAAACGAGGTCGTCGGCGTAAAGGACGTTCCCTTTGGATTTGGACATTTTGCCGCCCTCTTGCAAAAGCCACGGGTGTCCGTATATCCTCTTCGGCAGAGGTTCGCCCATAGCCATAAGGAAAATGGGCCAATAAATGGTATGAAATCTTATAATATCCTTTCCGATAACGTGAATATCCGCCGGCCAATATTTTTTATACTTTTCGGACGAATTCCCGTCCGCGTCGAAACCGATGCCCGTTATATAGTTGGTAAGGGCGTCGAGCCAAACGTAAACGACGTGTTTATCGTCGAAATCGACGGGTATACCCCACTTGAACGAAGTCCTCGAAACGCAGAGATCCTGCAATCCTTTTAAGAGGAAGTTATTCATCATCTCGTTGGTCCTCGATACGGGACTTATGAAATCGGGATGGGTTTTGATATGTTCGATGAGTTTCGGCGCGTATTTGCTCATTCTGAAAAAATACGCCTCTTCGTTCGCCTTTTTGACTTCCCTTCCGCAATCGGGGCATTTGCCGTTTACAAGTTGGCTTTCCGTCCAGAAACTTTCGCAGGGCGTGCAATACCACCCTTCGTAAGAGCCTTTATATATATCCCCCTGTTCGTAAAACTTACGAAAAATTTTAGCGACCTGCTTTTCGTGATATTCGTCGGTCGTCCTTATAAAATTATCGTAATCGACGTTCATCGTTTTCCAAATTCTCTTGATCTCGTCGGAAACGGCGTCGACGAACTCCTTGGGTGTTTTCCCGGCGAGTTTAGCCTTTTCTTCTATCTTCTGACCGTGTTCGTCGGTCCCCGTCTGAAAATAAACGTCGTAACCTTGATTTTTGCGAAATCTTGCCATAGAATCGGCAAGTATCGCCTCGTAAGTGTTTCCGATATGAGGCTTGGACGAAGTGTACGCTATTGCGGTTGTAATATAATATTTCTCTTTCATATAAACGCCTCCAATATATTCTATTATACCAAAACTTATATAAAAAGTAAAACATAAAAAGACAAAAATAGTCATAACTTGTAATATGAACCTGATTTTTACGGTCATTTTCGTCTTGTCCGCGACGATAATGATATTTATCGATCCCGAAAACGTTCTGTCCGCTTTAAACGACGGGGGAAGGAAGGCGGTGGAACTTTCCCTCGCCCTTACCGCGATATACGCGGTCTGGTCGGGAGTTTCGGCAGTCGCGGAAAAAACGGGGGTAAATTCAAAAATAGCGAAACTTCTTTCTCCCGCGATAAAATTTCTTTTCGGCAAGCAGGACGAACAAACCGAAAAACAACTTTCCCTGAATATTTCGGCAAATCTTTTAGGTCTTGGGGGCGTTGCGACGCCGGCGGGAATAAACGCGGCGGAACTTCTGTCAAAAAGGGAGGACGAAAAGGGACTTCATACCCTCTTTATCCTCGCGTCGACAAGCATACAGATACTGCCTTCTACGGTCATATCCCTGCGCGCTCAATTCGCCTCGGCTTCCCCTTCGGATATCTTTCTCCCCACGCTTTTCTCGACCGCTTTGTCAACAGCCGTCGGTCTTTTACTTCTCCGAGTGTTTTCAAAATGAAATTTTTTTCGATAATAATTCCCGTTTTACTCATATCTCTCGTCATTTATTCGGCTATCAAAAAAATAAAGCCTTACGACGCTTTCGCGGAAGGCGCGGGGAAGGCTATCCCCCTCGTCTTTTCGATCTTTCCATATCTCGCGACCATTCTTATGATGACCGAACTTTTCGAAAAGAGCGGTCTGAGCGCAAAACTCATAGAAACCATCACGCCCGTTACGGATTTTTTGGGGATACCGCCCGAAATAACTCCGCTCGTCCTTTTAAAGCCCTTCTCGGGGAGCGGAAGTCTTGCTGTTTTAAGCGGAATATATTCCGAATACGGGGCGGACGGATATATCCCGAGGTGCGCCTCCGTTATTTTCGGTTCGTCGGAAACCATTTTTTACGTTTCCGCCGTCTACTTCGCGAGAGTTAAAGAAAAAAGGTTGATAAAACCGATAATAATATCGCTCGTATCAACCTTTATTTCAACTATTTTCGCTTGTTTTATCTGTCGGGTAATTTAATCTCCGACGTCGAGTTCTTCCAATACGCTTTTCTTGGCTTCGGGTTTACTGTCGCCGTGTCTGACGAACGCCATTGTTAATATCGCGAGAGCCGCGAATATCGTCGAATAATAGAACAGCGGGGACATACTCCCGACCATATCCATTATAAAGCCCGATAATATCGGCGTTACTATCTGCGCCGCCATACTCGCCGTATAATAATACCCCGTAAACTTTCCGACGTTTCCGCTGTGGGCAAGTTCCACCACCATCGGGAAGGAATTGACGTTTATGGTCGCCCAACCTATTCCGGCGAGCGCGAACAAAATATTTAAAACTATCATCGGGGAATTGGAATTCATAAACGCCGCCCCGAAAAAGGCTGCCGTAAGCATTGCAACGCCGATAAGTATGCTCCTTTTTCTACCTATCTTTCTCGCCAACGCGCCCACGGGTATATACGAGATTATCGCCGCGCCCTGCGCGATGAGTAGAGTGGTATTGTAATCTTTATGTAATACGTTCGTCGCGTAAAGGGAATATTTCGAAGTTACGGCGTTATAGGCGATAAACCAAAGGGCGACGGAAGCGAGTATAAGAATAAGACTTACCCTCTCTCCTTTCGTTAGTTTTCCGCCCTCTTCTTCTTTTTCTTCCTTTTCTTCGACCCCGTATTTCACGGCGTCGTCGGACATTTCCTTTACCCAAAGCGGCTCTCTGACCTTCCATATAAAGAGGAGAAGCCCTACTATCATAAGTCCGCATACCGCCCCGATAAAGGGAGTATAACTCATCATCTGATTATAAGTTTTTCCCGTTCCGAAAACTATTCCGAGCGCGAGAACTATCATTCCGCCCGCCGTTCCCATAAGGTTTATTATAGCGTTACCCTGCGAACGGAGAGGTTTTACGGTTACGTCCGGCATAAGCGCGACCGCGGGAGATCTGAACGTTGCCATCGCGAACAAAGTCAGAAGCAACAAAAGTCCGAAAAGGATCAGTTGGATAGGACTTTCCGCCGTCTTTTGCCAAGCGTAGTTGCTCCTCGCCGGCGTTATAAGATTAGTATAAGCGTTTTTGACAGAGGTCTTTTCGGCAACCACTTTATTGCCGTTTTCTTCGTAATAAAAAGTACCGTCGTCGCTTGCAAGCAACGCGTGATAAACGCCGCCTGTATACGCATAGTGTGTTTCTGGGCTTTTTTTATCCTTGAAATAATCTGAATTTATAGAGGTATACCAATTTTTGACCTCTTTCTTTTCGTCCTCGGACAAGTCGTCGAAATTTTTACCGACTACGATATTCGAAGCGTAATCTTTAACGCCGTAAGTTTCGGGAGCCTCTTTATTGTAGATGCTCGAATATTCGGCGTTGGTGATCGAGGCGTTCTGTTCGAAAAGTTCGGAATAAAAACTCTCCGAATTTATATCCCCCATTTTCGCGAGTTGAGCGTTATCCGCGAAAGTAAGACAGAAAAAACTTAAAACCGCGACTATGGTCCCGAGAACGATATACGGAGTTCTTCTTCCGAATTTGGTATTCGTCTTATCCGACAAGGCTCCGAAAAGCGGCAACATAAACAGGGCGATTATATTGTCGAGCGACATTATAATTCCCGAAAAGGTCTGATTTAAACCGAATTTGTTTACGAGCATCATCGGCACGATATTGTCGTACGCTTGCCAGAACGCGCAAATAAGGAAAAACGCAAATCCGACGAATAAGGTCTTTTTGTAATTGAGTTTCATCTCTTTCCCCCGATATATCAATTATTTTCCATATACAACAGTCTATGACAACTGTCGCACTCGACGATCTCTCCCTTTTTCAGGTTTCCGCTGTAAGCCATCGGGAGTTCGGTCCCGCACCGCCCGCACAGACAGAATTTCCCCGATATTTTTACGGGATATACGATCGGGAAGATCTTATCCTTTCTCTTTCTCTTGTAATTTTCGAGAATATCTTCAGGCAATCCCTTTTCGATCTTGCTGAGTTTTGCCTTTATTTTTTTCATATCCTCTTCTTTGGACGCTTTGAGTTCGTTGTATTTGGGAGCGAACTCTTTATACTGCGCGGTCGCCTTTTTATTGTCCGCGCGGAGTTTTGCGAACTCGTCCAAAGTCGCCTTTATTTCTTTCGCGAGGTTTTCTACGCTCGCCGTCATTGCGTTTATCTCGTCCGCAAGCCCCTGCGCCTTTTTCTTGATATAGTTGAGTTCCTCTTCGCTCTCGCAGGTTTCGACGATATTTTCGTAATCTTTCTGCGCTTCTCCGAGTTTTTCGCACAGTTTTGCGAGATTGGCGTGCTTCGAAGCGAGTTCTTCCGCTTTCGCATCAAGACGGGCAATGTTGTCGTTGGCGTTTTTGAGTATCGCCTGCGCCGAAGAAGCCTTCTTTCTCTCCTCGCTCTGCATAAGCGAAACTTCTATATCGCGAAGTTCGCCGTCCACCGTCTGGTATTCGAGTAATTTTTCTATCATACTATCCTCCTTCTCCGATCTCAGACCATTCGTCCGTCGTCGAAGAAAATAATTTTTTCGTCTTTTAATTTTCGGGAAAATATCCCGCTTATTTTTTTCATTCCGTAATTTTCGGTCGCGTAATGGGTACAGGACAAAACCGATAGCCCGCTATTTAGCGCTTGGAGCAAAACGTGGTGTTTTATATCCGCCGAGGCGACGATCTTCGCTCTGTTTTCGACCGCGAACTCTATCGCCCCTTCGTCGAGTCCCGCTCCGCAAAAAGAGGCTATTTTATCTATCTCTTCGTCCTCTTTTCCGTATAACCACGCGTAATCGGTATCAAACGTCTTTTTATATCTTTCAAGTATTTCTCTTCCCGTCGTCTTTTCAACGGCGAAAACTCTGCCGTATCCCCTTCCGCCGCCGAGATCTTCGTATATGGTCTGTTCTTTACCGCCCAAACCTTCGGCGAACCAAAAATCTGTCCCCTCTTTCGCGCAATCGACGTTCAGATGAAAAGAAACCACGCCTATCCCCTTATTTATCGCCTTATAGACGGGGGAATCCGCCGATAGCCTTTTTATGGGCGAATATATCGCGGGATGATGAGTAACGATGAGATCGCACCCCTCTTTTTCAGCCTTTTCGACGCACCCGGAAGTCAGATCGAGGGAAAAAACCACTCCTTTTATATCTTCTTGCGAAGGCTCGACTATTATTCCGCTGTTGTCGTAAAGATCGTCCTTTTCGCAAAGTTTACGGGAAAGTTCTATCGGAGCGAAATCGCAAAGTTCTCTGTAAAATTCACAAAATTTCATTTTAGTATCTCCTCTAAAACACAGAGCCTTTTTTCTATATCTTCTCTGTTTTCTTCCGCGGCGGTTTTTCTTGCCCTTTTTAGTTTCTCTATTTTGTTTGATATCTGTTCTATAAACGCGTCGCCCTTTTCTCTTATATTATCTCTGCCGAACGAATATTCCTCTTCGCTGTATTCGTCCCTGCCTTTTACGGCGACGATAAGATCGTAAAATTTTCCCGCTTTAAAGGTGTAATCCCTCTCCACGAAATATCCCTTTTCGACGACCGCCCGTCTGACCTTTTCGGGATTTTTCATCGGTTGCAATACCAATCTCTCGGGAAGATGATCTACGCCGTACAAAATATCGCGTATTACCTCTCCGCCCATTCCTGCGATAAGAACTTCGTCGGCATAAGGCGCCCCTTTAAGTCCGTCGGCGACTATCGCCTCGTACTTTCCTGCAAACCGAGTTTTCAATAAATTGTCAGCCTTTTTCAGACATTTAGCAGAAATATCGGTTATTATCGCTCTGTCGCACTTGCCCTCTTCGAGCATTTTATAGGCGATATAGCCGTGATCGCAGCCCACGTCCGCGAAAACGCCGCATTTTTCTATTCGGTCGAAAATTATATTCAGCCTTTTTGACAGAACTATCATTCTATAAAGTCTTTAAGCCGTTTGCTCCTCGAAGGATGACGGAGTTTACGAAGGGCTTTGGCTTCGATCTGTCTTATTCTTTCACGGGTAACGTTAAATTCTTTGCCGACCTCTTCGAGAGTTCTCGGTCTGCCGTCGTCAATGCCGTAACGCAGCCTCAACACCTTTTCTTCTCTCGGCGTAAGCGTATCCAACACCCCGATAAGTTGCTCTTTGAGCATCGAAAACGCCACTACGTCGGTAGGCGCCGTCGCCTGCTCGTCCTCGATGAAATCGCCGAGATGACTGTCCTCTTCCTCGCCGATAGGCGTTTCGAGCGAAACGGGATCCTGCGCTATTTTTTGTATCTCTATTACCCTCTCTTCCGAGATGCCCATTTCCTTTGCGATCTCTTCGGGCGTAGGCTCTCTGCCGAGTTGCTGTAAGAGCAATCTCGACACCCTCACCTGTTTATTTATGGTTTCGACCATATGAACGGGTATTCTTATAGTCCTCGCCTGATCGGCTATCGCTCTCGTTATAGCCTGTCTTATCCACCAAGTCGCATA
>JAFVCP010000012.1 GCA_017479185.1 Clostridia bacterium | reverse complement strand
CGTTTGACATAACAAGGTGGAGATCGTCAAAGTCGTCGGCAATACGGGAATCGATAAGAATGGTTTTTGTGCGCCTATCGGGACGGACGGGCGCAAGGAGCGTATGAAGAAGACTTGCGGTTTTGTCGTGAATACGGTATTGATACGCTCCCGTCCTATCTGTTACAATACAATGAAAAGGCTATTCTCATCAAGGGTCTGATCGGTTACGATGGCTTTGCGCAAGCGATAGACAGGTTGACGGGTGGAAAAGTACAACCGCACGGCGTGAAGCCGACTGTAAACGCATTGAGAGAGATCATAAAGCGTCATCCGTTTATCTCGCTCATCGAAATACGGGAAGCGTTTGATTTGAATACGAATGAAGAAGTAATGGGATTACTAAAACCGCTGTTAAGTAGCGGAGAAATAGCGGTTAAAAAGGTGTATCACGGACAATTTATAGAAAGGAGACAAGAAAAATGAAAACAATATTTGAAGAGACGAAACTCGGCGATTTGAAACTGAAAAATCGATTGATCCGTTCGGCAACTTGGGAGGGTTTGGCAGATGAGAACGGGCACTTGCCCGAACAACTATACACAATATATGAAGAATTAGCGAGAGGCGGCGTCGGCATGATCGTCAGCGGTTTTACGTCGGTTTCCGATATTGACCGCTATTTCGGCGGTATCGCAAGAGTATCGAACGACGAATTGATCCCGGAACACAAACGGCTCGCCGAAACGGTTCATCAATACCAATGCCCGTTTATTGCGCAACTTGCTTTGGGGGAATACGCCAAAATCGAAAACGAAAGGATCTTTCGAGATATTGCAATAGACGACCTGACGACCGAGGACATAAAGGATATTATCGTGCTGTTTACGGCAGGGGCGAAAAGAGCAGAAACAGCCGGTTACGACGGCGCGCAGATCCACGCCGCGCACGGTTTCTTTTTGAGCCGCTTTATCAGTCCCTATTATAATCACAGAAAAGACGACTATGGCAAAGACAAGGGCAAAATCATAGTGGATATATTGAAAAGTATTAAAGATAATTGCCCCGACCTACACGTCAGTATGAAAATCAACAGCAGTGATTTTGTGTATGGCGGTCTTGACGAGAATGACAGTATGAAGATTTGCCTTGCTTGCGCAGAAAACGGGATAGATTCGATCGAAGTCAGCGGAAACGGAACGTCTGTTCCCGGTATCAAAGCGGGTAAAAACGAGGCGTATTTCAAAGACTTCGCATTGGAACTTGCAAGGAATATTTCCGTTCCCGTTATTTTGGTCGGCGGACACAGAAGCGTGGAAAACATCGAAAAAGTATTAAATGAGGGCAATGTGGAATTTATTTCGCTTTCCCGTCCGCTTGTGAGAGAACCCGATCTCCCCAAACGCTGGGCAAGCGGCGAGACGTCGCCTGCAAAGTGCGTATCTTGCAATATGTGTTATCGTACCCAGGGACATCAATGTGTTTTTAATTTGAGAAAATGACCGGTTTTATAAACTGGTAATGAATACGGCGTAATGAGTGCGCCGGCAATCGTCATCGATGACAAAGTCGTATCTATGGGCAGAGTTCCGACCGTTGAACAAATAGAAACAATGATACGGCAAAAAGTGTTGTCCCGTTAGGGATGTAATGAAAAACTAAAACATAATAATTGCGCTTTCAAGCGGTCAACAAACAAGGATTTGGAGAATTTTCCAAGTCCTTTTTTGTTTGTAATACGTGAATTTTTGCGAAAAAAATAATTTTTTTCAAAAACTTGTAATAAAACTATTGACAAGTAACTTGTAATATGATACAATACAAGCGCAATTGGGAATTGCAAATAAAAATTTTTGTCGGAGGAATAGAGAAATGACAAACATTGAAAAAGCGAAAGCACTTATCGGAACGTTCAATTCGGGAGACCTTAAATTGGCAGATAGTCTACTCGCCCAAAAGTACACGCAACACAACTTGGCGTTTGCCGATGGCAGAGACGCATTTATCGCCGCAGTCGCAGGATTGCAGCAAGCACCCGTAAAAACCACGGTCAACGTAGTGAGAGAGTTTGAAGACGGCGATTATGTCGTATTGCAAGTCGTATATAACTTTGCCGGCGCAGGCGAACAGGTTAATTTCGATGTGTTTCGTTTTGAGAACGGTTTAATTGCCGAGCATTGGGATAATGCGCAACCCAAAGCGCCCGCAAATCCGAGCGGACACACGCAGATCGACGGCGATACCGCTATCGTTCCAAACGGAAATACTGAAAAGACGAGAACCATCGTTGCGGGATTCATCGGTGATGTTCTTCGTGGTGAAAACCCCGACAAACTCACTTCCTATTATGACGGAGACAAGTATATTCAACACAATATCGCTATTGCAGACGGATTGTCGGGTTTAGGCGCGGCACTTGGCGAGATGGCAAAAGCGGGTATTCAAATGATCTATGACCGCACGTTCAAAGTTCTTGCTTGCGGCGACTATGCGCTCGGTATGAGTGAGGGAACGTTTGGCGGCAAACCCACCGTTTACTACGACCTTTTCAGAGTGGAAAACGGTTTTATTGCCGAGCATTGGGACGTTATGGAAGAAACGATGCCGAAAGAAAAATGGGCAAATCAAAACGGAAAGTTCTAAAACTTGTAAATATACTGATGACATCTCCGTCGTTTTGTGATATACTATTTATGACGGAGGTGTCATTATGCAAATAACAAGCAGATTTACTATAGGCGTACATATCATCGCCGCATTGGAATATTTTAAAAAAGACTATAACGTAACGAGCGGTTTTCTTGCGGGGAGCGTCGGCGCCAACCCCGTTCTTATTCGTACGATCATGGGCGAATTAAAAGACGCCGGGCTTATCAAAATCAGTCAAGGGAAAACGGGCATCAGCCTTGCCAAACCGATAGACGAAATCTCTTTTTATGATATTTACAAAGCGCTCGATTGCGTGGAAGAAAACGGACTGTTCCATTTCCATGAAAATCCCAATACGAGTTGTCCCGTCGGAAAGAACATTCACAAAGCCATGGACGAGCGCCTTATCGGGATTCAGACAACAATGGAATCCGAGATGAAAAAAATATCGGTCGGCGACGTGTATAACGACATCAAAAAAGAAATGGATTTGCAATGAGGTGAAAATATGAATAAAGTCGTAGAAGAACTGAAAAAGATACAGTATTAAAAATTTTAACAAGTCGGGATTTGCCTGTGAAATTCAAATCGACACATTAGCCTTTTCGTGTTGTTCGTTTTTAATACTCTTTGTGATAAAATGAAATCATAAAATCAAGGAGGATTTCAAAATGAACACAGACAAAACCTATGCAGAAAAGATCGCGAGCGAGTACGCTCCCAAAGAAACGAGAAAGGTCGTCGCGCTGAAAAAACTCGATAACCGCGCGAAACTCCCGGCAAATATTTTTGCCTTCACGTTCGGCATAATTATGGCGCTGTTGCTCGGCGTCGGTATGTGCTTGACGATGAATATCATCGGGGACGGCAGTACGGCTTTTATGGTGATCGGCGTGATCGTCGGCATTATCGGAATCATCGGCGTTTCGGTCAACTATCCGATTTACAAAAAAATACTGAACAATTCAATGAAGAAGTATTCTGCCGATATTCTTGCTCTTGCAAAGGAAATCGCGGAAGATTAAAGGAGAACGGTATGAATAAGCAAGAGAGTAAATACCAAAACACAGCCTCGCTCATGGACGAGGCTTTCTTGCTTTTGCTCGAAAAGAAGGACTACGACCGAATAACGGTCAAGGAGATATGCGAAAAGGCTGGTGTGAACCGCACGACGTTCTATCTGCACTATGAAAGCGTCAACGATCTTCTTGAAGAAACGATCTCTATGATCAATAAGCGGTTTACCGATTCGCTTTCAACTGTTGATTGGGGCGATCTCCGCAAAGAAGTACTTACGAGCGAAAAATATCTGAAACCGTATCTGACCTTGATAAAAGAAAATAAAAGAGCATACAGAGTAGTCCGGCAGAAGGGCAATCTTTTCAATACTAAAGACGCGTTTGACGGACTGTATCGCACGCTCTTTTCGCCGGCTCTTTCGCATTTCGGCGTCAGCGAAAGGGATAAAAAATACGTGCTTGCGTTTTACACGCAGGGAACGGTAGCCATCATTGAAGAATGGATCGACGGTAACTGTAAAGACGACGTGGATATAATCATCGGTCTTATTATGAAGCACACTCTTGCTTATGAAAACAGTTGAACGTATTAAAACGATATACCGTGAAAAGAATATTTCTCTTTACGTCGGGGTCGCGGGACCGCTTTTTATGTGAACGGCGCATCTTATCTCGACCGTAAAACAGTTTTCGTAGATGACGTTCAGTTATTGCCTGTTTTCATATTTTCCCGTACCGATCAAGGTGCTTTTGGCTTACCTTGACAGGGACTACGACAAGCGAAGGTTGTATCTCATCGGCGCGCTGTCGCTTTGTATCCTCGCAGTTCCGATAACCGCCTCAACGGGCAAAACGATCATAGAAAAAGAAGCGCCGGTCTATTTCTCCTATCGGATGATCTATCTGTACGCGATATGAAAATCAACAGCAGCGATTTTGTGTATGGCGGTCTTGACGAGAATGACAGTATGAAGATTTGCCTTGCCTGCGCAAAAAACGGGATAGATTCGATCGAGGTCGGCGGGAACGGCGCGTCCGTCCCCGGTATAAAAGCGGGTAAAAACGAGGCGTATTTCAAAGATTTCGCATTGGAACTTGCAAGGGAGATCTCACTTTCAAGCGGTCTACAAACAAGAATTTGGATTTGTTTCCAAGTCCTTTTTTTTACCGTCTTTATTGGATTGACTGTCAAAAGTTCTGATACAATGATACTAAAAACGTTATTGATAACATTTTCCCGAATATCTTCTATATTTTTTTATAAAAGCATTGACAAAACGATACAAATGTATTAAAATACGAATTAGGATTTCAAGGGGGCATATACTTTGAATAGCAGAACGTTTTTTTACGAATTAGGAAAAAGTTTATATGGTATAGACGGTTTTTACGCCGAGTATGCCAAAAAGTTTGACGTTAAAGAAAACCTATTGTGGATATTATATGCCTTAAACGACGGCGAAAAACACAGTCAAAAAGAAATATGCGATAGTTGGGATTTGCCGAGAAGTACGGTCAATACGATCATAAAAGAGTTGGAAGTCGGCGGTTATGTCTTTTTCTCTCAAATCAAAGGAGAAAAAAGGGAACTCAACGTTACGCTGACCAAGGCGGGTAAGAAATACGCCGAAGAGTTGCTCGGCGGATTATATGAGATAGAAAAAAGAGTCTTTGAAAATTTCAAGACGTCCGATCTATTATCCGAATTGCAAAGGATACGCGAAGAATTGTATGGACAAGAAAATAACATAAAAAAGGAGATGAAATAAGATGAAAAAGAATACAAGCGACACAAAAACGAGCAAAGATTCAAGGACTTTTACCGTTTACCCGGAGATCAAAATGAAGAAAGCGCGGTTTACGAATCGTTTCGGTATCGAACTCGCAGGCGATATGTATTTACCTGTCGGGTATGAGAAAAAGAAAAATCCCGCAATCATCGTATCCGGTCCGTTTGGCGGAGTCAAAGAGCAAGCGTCCGGGCTTTACGCGCAAGAATATGCGAAGTACGGCTTTGTCGGACTTGCTTTCGATCAATCGTTTACCGGCGAGAGCGGCGGCGAGGTCAGGGATGTGGCTTCGCCGGAAATCTTTACGGAAGATTTTTCGGCGGCGGTCGATTATCTCGGAACGCGAGAGTTCGTCGACCGTGAAAGGATAGGCGTAACGGGGATCTGCGGCTTGTCGGGTATGGCGCTTACCGCCGCGGGGACGGATCCTCGTATCAAAGCGGTCGCCACCGTTTCTATGTACGATATGTCGAGAAGTATCGCGAGAGGTTATCGCGACGGTTACACGAAAGCGCAAAGAGAGCGGATAAAAACCTTTCTTTCCGAACAGCGTTACCTCGATTACGAGGCGGGGGAATACAAAAAAGGTCCGCACGAGATCGCTTTTGACGAAAACGGCAATATGTTGACCGATCAGGGCGGTCTGCCGACCGTTCCCGAGGATGTCGTTCCGCATCTCGGACCTGTGGTCGAGGCGTTTTACAATTATTATGTAAAACGCGCATACCATCCCAACTCAATAAATTCCACTGTCTCGTGGACGCAGACGACGCCCGTATCTTTCTTCAGTTTCGATCTGATGAAGAATATAGCGGATATCTCGCCTCGTCCCGTTATGCTTGTGGCAGGAGAAAACGCGCACTCCCGTTACTATGCGGAAGACGCTTATAGAGAGGCAAACGAACCGAAAGAACTCGTCATCGTACCTAATGCCGATCACGTCGATCTGTACGATAATATGGAGAAGATCCCGTTTGACAAACTCAGCGGATTTTTCAAAAAAAATTTAAAGTAACGGAGTGAATAATAATGGATACGAGGAAAAAGGTTTTGATCATCAGCGCCAGCGCGAGGAGAAACAGCAATTCCGACGCGCTCGCGGATTCATTTATGGAAGGAGCGAAAGCGGCAGGGCATGACGTGGAAAAAGTGTCGCTTGCGGATAAAAAGATCGGCTTTTGCAAGGGCTGTTTTGCTTGCCTCAAACTTGGTAAATGTATCATCGCAGACGACGCGCCGGAGATCACCGAAAAGATCGGTAACGCAGACGTTATTGCGTGGGCTACGCCTATCTACTATTATGAAATGAGCGGGCAGATGAAGACTATGATCGACCGCGCCAACGCTTTGTTCGTAAAGGATTACAAGTTCCGCGACGTATATTTTCTTTCTACCGCCGCAGGCGAAGAGGAAGATTGCGACGAGCGCGCCGTACGAGGGCTCGAGGGTTGGATCGAATGCTATCCCGAAAGCCGACTCGCAGGGAAAGTATTCGCAGGCGGCGTAAACGACGCGGGAGCGATCAAAGGACATAAGGCATTGCAAGAAGCCTACGATATGGGGAGATCGATATGAACTTAAAGCGGATGGCAATAGGCGTTTTTTTGATCCTGTTGTCGTTTTCGGTCGTTGCCTGTGGGACAAATACGAAAGATACGGGAAAAGATACGCCTTCCTCTCAAACGCAGGATACGGCGGAGCATTCCGATCCCGAAAAATCGAACGGCGGTGAAAACGACCGGGCGGATTCTCCGCAAATCGCAGAGGAGTTGATGATGAAAATAAACGAAACCGAAGTGAACGTTAATTGGGAGGACAACGATAGCGTTGCCGCGCTCAAAGAAATGTGCAAAAAAACTCCGCTCACGATACAAATGTCTATGTACGGCGGATTTGAGCAGGTCGGCTCTATTGGGAAGAGTCTGCCGAGAATGGATAAACAAATGACGACAACGGCGGGGGATATCGTTTTGTACAGCGGAAGCAATATCGTCGTGTTTTACGGCTCCAATTCGTGGTCTTATACGAAACTCGGACATATAACCGATAAAACCGCATCGCAAATGCGAGAACTTTTGTCGGACGGCGACGTAACGATCACAATCGGGATAAAAGATATAGAGGATGAAGTATGAAAGAAAAGAAAATAATACAAACCGCAGGAAAGGAACAACTCGGCGATTTCGCCCCGAACTTTGCGCATTTCAACGACGATATTTTGTTCGGTGAGCAATGGAACGACGAGAGCATTTCTACGAAAACGAAATGTATCGTTACGGTAACGAGCCTCATTTCTTCGGGGATCGTCGATTCGTCTTTGAAATATCATCTCGTAAACGCGAAAGTGAACGGCGTTACGAGAGAAGAGATCGCGGCGATCATATCCCATATCGCCTTTTACGCAGGCTGGCCCAAGGCGTGGGCGGCGTTCCGCTTGGCGAAAGAAGTTTGGACGGAATAAACCGTTCTTTCCGAAAAGGACTGATTTTAGCAGAATATTATGTTTCCCATCGGAGAGAAAAACCAGACTTAATCAAAATACTTCAAATGGCATATCGCTGATTTTGCCGAAAACGGGTATGAGTAACGTAACTTTCGAGCCGCGCTGCCGTAATAATCGGCATATCCATCACGCAAAAACGGGCGGCGGACAACTTTTAACGCGTATTAGCGGGAGAGGTCGTTAGCAGGAATACGGCAAGCCTGCGGCGAGATATACGAATGTCGAGGCGCGGTTTTCAATAATAAGATTTCAAAGTACTAAGATTTTTACTTTTTGGGGTGTAACCGAAACAAGGAATAACTCTGTTCCGCAGATCGTTAAAGTTTCGATAGTCTTAAACGATAAGTTTTAAGTCCTTATCGGCGATTTGACTTTGCTTATAGAATTATGTATAATTGTAATAAAGAGATTGCGGGAAGTAAAAAATGAAAAAAATAACGAATATGCAATGGATAAGAGAGCCGAAACAGTACAGCGTCGCCCCCGATAGGATAGAGATCATGACAGAGCCGCATACCGATCTTTGGCAAAGAACGTATTATCGTTTTCGCAATGACAACGCGCCGGTATTACAAATGGAAACGGAAAAAAAATTCTTTTCTTTCGTTGTAAAAACCGACTTTTCCGAGAGTTATCACCGTTTTGATCAATGCGGTATCGTTATGTATCTCGACTCGGATAATTGGCTGAAAGCGTCCGTTGAATATGAAAATGAAAAATATCAACATCTCGGTTCGGTAGTTACAAACAACGGATATTCCGATTGGGCGACGACCGAGATCTCTGCCGACGTGAAGACTATGTGGTACAGGTTTAGCAGGCGAGAAGACGATTATCGCATCGAATGTTCTTTTGACGGCGTTCGTTTTTTGCAAATGCGTGTATGTCATATGTGGAAAGGGGCGGGGAAAATCAGATTCGGAATTTACGCTTGCAGCCCCGAAGAATCAAGTTTCAAAGCCGTGTTTACCGATATGAAAATAATGTATTGCGTTTGGCAATCGCATAACGGGCAACAGCCGGATTGAAAGAAGCGTACTTTTTGAGAGTTTTTTCGCGAAATTATTCATAGTGGTGAACTTGCTTGTATTATCGCGTGTTATTACCCGTCTTAACTTTACATTTCATTTTTTTAATGATATAATGATATGCGTCTTATCAAAAAGAATACGAGAAAGCGTTCCACACTGCTTACCCCGGGATGACGCTTGGCGTAGATGCGGACGCATACGACGCAATGACGAGCCACCGTATTTATCGCGACATACTCCCGCAGGAATACGTTATAAAAGAGATCGAAAATGGAAAAGGAACGCAGTTCGATCCCGTGTTCGCCGATATTATGCTGAAAATAATAGAGGAAGATACGGTATACGATTTGAAGGAGATCTGAGCAGCCATATAAAGGGTTTTGCTTTGCATACCGATATGGCTCCGTAACGGGAAAAATAGACCTATAGAGCGATTTAACAGATAAAACCAAGATAATTGAAGGGTTCGGGGTAATAAATTCATAGGCTCAAAAGTCTTTTACAGGTAAAATTCAGGCTTTATGTTAAGCGCCTGACGTAAAGAGCGTAAACTCTTTTCGTCAGGCGTTTTTTCTTTTTCGGCTCCGACGGCTACTCGAAATTTAATATTAAATTATTGTCTAAAAAAATTTTTGGAAACGTTTCCAAACGCTTGCAAATAACAAAAGTGTGTGGTATAATACAATCATAAGGGTAATTATAACTATTTAAAACAGGTGAGGAAATTGATAGTTTGCGTAGGTGAAATACTCGCCGATATGATAGGCGAAGAGAAAAACGGATCGATGTTTTACGAGCAAAAAGCGGGAGGCGCTCCGTTCAACGTCGCGTGCGCGGCGAAGAATTTCGGGGCGCAGGTCGAGTTTGTGGGAAGCGTGGGCGACGATATAATAGGCAGAAGCCTTATATCATTCGCGGAAAGCCGCGGGTTTGACGGTCGTTATATATTTAAAAACCCAAAGAAAAATACTACGCTTGCTTTTGTTTCGATAGATAAAACGGGTGAAAGATCGTTTTGTTTTTTCAGAAAAAATACAGCCGACGCGTTTATCGTCGAGCCGCCTGAAAAACTGTTGAAAAACGCCGATATCGCGCATATAGGCTCACTTATGCTTTCTGAAGAACGAGGCGTAAGATTTGTTGAAAGGCTGATCGGAAGGGCGAGAAAATATTCGGCGAAGATAAGTTTTGACGTTAATTTCCGTTCGGATATTTTTAAAGACGAAGAAGAGGCTGTGAAAATCTATAAAAGGATATTGCCTCTCGCGGATATAATTAAATTTTCAGAGGACGAAACGGCTGTTTTCGGAAAAGAGTATATCGAACGGGCGCTCGAAGATAAACTCGTTTTTATAACGCTCGGCTCCAAAGGCAGTCGTTGGAGATATAAGAACAGGAGCGGCTTTGCTCCGAGCGTCAAGGTCGATTGCGTCGATACGACGGGCGCGGGGGACGCGTTCTACGCGGGAGTATTGAGCAGGCTGGATAATAAGGATCTGTCGAAACTTACCGACGACGAATTGAATGGAATACTTCGCTTCGCCAACGTGTGCGGCGCGCTCAATACTCGAGGCAGGGGCGCGATAGATTGCCTTCCGAGCATTCGGGAAGTCGAATCCGTATATAACGATATAAAATAATTGATAAGAGGGGAACGAATATGAATAAAGTTATGAAAAAGTTATCTTTTGTAATTTTGTTTGCCGTTTTCGTCGTTTCTATAATGACGGCGGTCTTTTATAACGTAAATACTGTCTATGCGGTAGATACTACGATAGAAAGTCAAGGCGATACCTTCTTTCTTTCCGAAACGGAATACGGAGCGAACGAAAAATTTGTCTATACCGCCGTCGCCAATTTTGAAAACGGCAATGCGGCGGGACTCGTTTTCGGAGCCGAAAAAGACGACAGATATTTTGTCTTTAACGTCGACAGAAATGAAAACAGGGTAAAACTCATTTATTTTTCAGTCGGCGGCGGCGTAACGACGGCGAAGGAACTTTTGACCGATTATTTTATAGGTAACGATAAAATGACGGAGAGCGAACGCAATTTGCTTTCGCCAAAGGTAAGAGCGGTCGGAAAGGTACAACTCAAAGTTATTATTACACCCGAAAACGACGGCGTTTACGCTGAATTTTATGCGGATAACATACGCAGATTCGGCGTGGATAAAGTCATCGACCTTAACGAATTTTCTGTAGACGGCGCGGTCGGGAATTTATATAAGGGCGGACGAATAGGTTACAACTGTTTTGCGGCGAAAGTAACTTTCAGCGACGTTTATTACGGCGTGAGCGATTATTCGTATTATACTGAACTTTATCGTCAACAATATCATTTTTCTCAATACGCGCATTGGAACAACGATCCCAACGGGCTTGTTTACTATGACGGTTGGTATCATTTGTATTACCAACACCATCCCTATTCGAATTATTGGGGCGATATGTATTGGGGACACGCGAGAAGCAGAGATCTCATCCATTGGCAACTTCTGCCGATATGCCTTTTCCCCGACGAGGATATGGGCGAGGGAGTAGGTTTTATGTGGTCAGGCTCGGCGTTCGTTTATCATAAAGGCGACAGTTCGGCGATAGACGATCTTAATTGGTATGAAAATGGTAACGGAACCGGACTTATAGCCTATTTTACCCGCGACGGCGGAAAACAAGATCAAGTTATAATGTCGAGCGACGACGGCGGAATGACCTGGACGAAGAGGAAACTTATTCCGCAGACGATCGCGACCGGTCCGAGCGGCTATTGGGGAAAAGTCGATTGCCGCGATCCGAAAGTATTCTCCGTGTTACAAGAAAACGGAAAGACCACTTTATGGGGTATGGTTCTTTCCGGCAAGGGAGTCAATAAGATATGGTTCCTGAAATCGGGCAATCTTTTGGATTGGGAATACGCGGGTGAATTTTCAGCGAAATTGCCGGAATGTCCCGATATAGCGCGGTTAACGGCGGACGACGGAACGACGCATACGATTATGACCTTTACGGGAAGAACGTATATCGTCGGAGATTTAAAATACGACAACGGAAGAATAGTTTTTCTCGATCAAAACGGCGAAGGGATAACCGATGATGATTTTCAGATTATGGATTTCGGTCCCGACTCATACGCAACGCAAACCTATTATATAGACGACGACGGCAGCGAATATTTTGGCAAGACCATTTCGATAAGTTGGGCGGCAGGTGTTCCCGACGATACTGACAGCGGAATATACGCGGCGGCAAGAAAGGTTTGGAACGGCGGTGGTATGACCATTCCCGTCGAATGGGGCTTAAAGGCGGCGGAAAGCGGATACCTTCTCACTCAAACGCCTATAACCGTAGAGGCGAGCGGGTTTGATAAAGAGATCGTCGTATCGGTCAAGGATAAAACGATCGTTTCGGGCGGCGAAAATCTGCTTAAAGACCTCAACTGTCAGACTTATGAAATCTCCGCCGCGTTTAATAACCCGAACGGAGAAGAAATAGTCTTTATTCTCAACGCGGACGAAAACAATTATTTAGAAGTCGGTTGGAATAAAACCGACGGGTATTACGTTTCGAGAGAAAACGCTTCGAGCGCGGGGCTGTACATAAAAGATTTCCCGTTCAAATACGTTTCGGGAGCGACGCAAGGCGAAACGCAGACCTTCTATATTTTGTCGGATAACGGCGGACTCGAAGTATTTTGCGACGATTTCTCCCTTCCGTTTTACGTTTTGACTTTGTCCTCTCCTTACGCGATAGACAGCAGTCTTTCGGTTGGCGGAGAGGTTACGGCGACGCTGTCGGCGAACGTTATTTCATCAATTTGGAGAAGCGACGTTTCCGCAGACGAGAGCGTGCTGTATATCAGCGATAGCGAGATCGATCTCGATCTGACTTTGGCGAAGGAAAAAAGCGTGATGGCGTATTCTACATCTTCGGTCGATATCGAATGGTCGATATTAAGCGGAGAGAATGTCGTTAGAGTGGAAAAGACGTCTTATGGGGCGACGGTGGTCGCCAAATCGGGAGGGGTCGCGACGGTAGAAGCAAAGTGCGGCAACGCCGTTAAACAGGTAAAGGTTTCCGTTTACGACGGTTCCGTCGACAGCGATCTTACTTTCTCGACCGCGGGTATTATTGCGGGACAATGGTACGTTACCGAAAAAGGAATAGTCGGAGAGATCGCTTCCGGCGACGGATATATACTTACCGAAGAAAGCGGGAAAGATTTCACTCTGTCCGTAAACTTTTCGCTTGACGCGGTTGCGGCGGCTATGATCTTAAGAGCGAATAGCGATATGAGCGAATATATTATCGTTAATTGCGACGTAAATGAAAGGTTGGTTAAAGTCTGGTCGGAAAACGGACAGATAGGAGTTGCGCCCGTAGGGGATATAAATACTTCTTCCGTAACTTTAAAATCCCGATTGATAGGCAATGAGATCACCGTCTACTTAAACGGAGAACAAAAACTTACGGCGATTTTGTCCGAAAACGAACCTATAGAGGGGAAATTCGGTCTTAACGTGTTCAGCGGCAAAGCCACGTTCGGTTCGATAGCGCTCGTCAAGGAAGAGTATTCTTACGACGGCGGAGAACTTACCGTATGGGGCGACGCAGATCAGTCCGTAAGAGAATTATATAACGTTACTTTGAGAAACGTCAAGATCAACCCCGAATACTATCGCGGCAACGGCAGACAACTTATCATAAGCGAAGATTACTTCGAAAATCTGCCCGTCGGCGTGTATTCGTTCAAGGCGGTCGGACGGAAAACGAGTTATACTTTTTCGGTCGAAGTTCGGTCGGTCGGGAAAACGGAAATATCGGACGTCAGCCTGTCAAGCGGATTAAACGCGACTTTATACGTCGGCAACGTCGTCGTTTCGAGCGTTTCCGTAAACGGGAAAGAACTTGATTTGAGTCAATATACCTTTAAAAACAGAGTTCTTTGCATCGATAAAGAAGTTTTGACGCTCGGTGAAAACGACGTTTGCATAAACGGCGATAAAAACGTAAAAGTAACGGTAAAATAGTAATATAGGAGAAAATTCGTATGGCTCCGACGATCAAGGACGTTGCTAAATATGCGGGGGTCGGACTCGGAACGGTTTCAAGAGTTTTAAACGGCGGCGGTTCGGTCAATCAGGAAAAGAAAGATAAGGTTTGGGCGGCGGTAAAAGCCCTCAATTACACTCCGAATAAGATGGCTGCCAGACTAAGGAAAAACGAAACGAGAAATATTGCGCTCCTCGTACCGGTAATCAATCATCCGTTTTTTGCCGAGTTTGCATATTTCGTCGAGGATGAGGCGGATAAATTCGGCTATTCGGTGATACTTGTTTCATCTCAACAGAGAGTGGAAAAGGAAGCCGATATAATAAAGAGGATAAAGCGCAGGGAAGTGGACGGCGCGATATTCGTTACGCACTACGCTCATAAAGAAGCCGAACTAAGCGGCTGCCCGATAGTTTCGATCGACCGTATTTTCGGCGAGGGGATACCTTACGTTACTTCGGACAATTATGCGGCGACAAAAAAAGCAGTGAAATATCTTTTGGATAAAGGGTGCGAAAAGGTCGGCTATATAGGCTCGAAACCGCTCGTCAAATCGGAAGTTTCGGAGAGGGAACGGGCTTATATAGACGTAATGGACGAAACGGGAAGAGAAAAACTTATTGTGAACGAAGTCATCTTGCACGGCGGAGAACAATCGGTCGCGGAAAAATTTTTCGACTCGTTCCCGGATATAGACGGAGTGTTCGTTTCGGGGTATACGATGGCGCAGACCTTTTTGAATACGGCTAAAAAGAGGAATAAAAAAATTCCGGAAGATATTCAGATGATCTCTTATGACGGGGCTTTCGGACAGTGGAATTATAACGGCTTATTGACGTGTATCGAACAACCCGTCGAAAAAATGGCTCGCGCGGTCATCGACATCCTCGTTAAAAAGATACACGGGGAAGAGGTGGAAAAGAGAATGGAATTTCCGACGAAATTTATTCTCGGAGATACTACTTTATAATTTAAGGATAAAAAAAATAAAAACCTGATAGGTTCGAGTTTTAGATCGTTCGACCGAGTACTCGGTTTCATTTGCCAAAGGCAAATGAAGATCGCTTGAATATAAAAAGTTTTTATCTTTTATCAAATAAAAAAAAGAGAGGGATGTTATGAAAAAACTTGTCAACTTTTTACTTGTGTTAACGCTTGCTTGCGTTACAACTTTGTCTGTCGTTGCCTGCGGAGGCAGCGCGACCGACGGCGAATCCGGCGAAGTGGATCCCGCAACGGGAAATACTATTGTCAAAATATTATTTCACGTCGATGAAAAATCGACGGAAGGGCAGGCTTACAAAAAGAGGATCGAAGCCTTCAACGCCGCTTACAAAGACAAAAACATTAAGGCTTCCGCGACTTATAAAGCGAGATCGGCAGGCGCCGCAGGTTACGAAACCGAACTTTTAAACAATCAGGTTTCGGGAACTCTTGCAGATATAATCACGTTCGACGCGCCCAACACCGCTTCTTACGCGAATTCCGAATTGTTATACGATATAACTTCATTGGTTCCGAAGGACGTACAGGACGATTTCTTTTCGCTTAATACCTACGGCGGAAAACTTTACGGACTTCCGATACAGGAGTCGAGCGCGGGATTTTATTATAACAAAAAGATATTCAGGGAACACGGAATAGACGTTTCTTCGTATACCGTCGAGAACCCGTGGACGTTCGCGCAATTCAAAGATGTGTGCAAACAGTTGAAAGACAGCGGAGTAACGGCGGTCGATATGAGAATAGACGCGACCAAGGACGAAACCGCGACCTATCTTCTCTATCCCTTTATTTACGCGGCGGGCGGGGAATTTACCTCTGCCGACGGTTATACCGCAACGGGTTATTTCAATTCGTCAAAGACGGCGGACGGCTTTAATTTCATAAAGAGCCTTATCGAAGAGGGGTATACTTCTTACGCGATAGGAGCGACCGACTTCTTCGACGGAAGCGTGGGAATGTATTTATCTTCCGGGTGGACGATACCCGACCTCGATCATAAGTATAAAGCGGTTTTCGCGAGCAGGGACGATTGGGGCTTATTGCCTTATCCTAAGTCCGAAGTTGCGGCGAGCGCGACCGGAAGTTGGTCGTTCGGAATAACCAACAATCATCATACCGATAAAACGGCGGCGAAAGAACTTCTTTTGTGGCTCGCTTCGACCGAAAGTTCGGAGGCGATAACGACGGCGACCGGAATGATCCCCGCGAGAAAATCCGTCAACACCGATTACGAACAAGGATCTCCCGAGTATACGCTTTTAAAGCAACTTGAAACGAGCGGAAGAGAAAGACCCGTAACGGTTGCTTATCCGACTTTTTCGACCTGTTTCAATCAAGTCGTTTCGGCGTTGGGAAGCGGCGACGTAACTTCTTTATTGAATACGCAGGCGAATACTCTCCAAAACGAGATGAACAGACTTAAATAATCAAAAGAGGTCATTATGACAGTCAGCGCATTGATAATTGCGGCGGTGTTCGTTGTCGTTTTCGCATTGTTTGCGTTTTACGACGTCGTAACGAGCAGGCGAAGAAAGGTAAAATACAGAATATGGACCGCTATGACGGCGTATCTGATGCTGCTTCCGGCGATCGTTCTCGCATTCTTGTTCGTCCTATTGCCTATATTATATTCTTTGGGATACGCTTTTACCGATTATTACCTGTTGAAACCTAACAATATATCGTATATAGGGTTTGAGAATTTCAAACAGGTTTTTCAGGAGATAGCGGGAAGGGGAACGCTGTATCACGCTTTGATAAATACGACGGAATTCGTTGTCGGCGTAGTGCCGCTTCAGATAGGACTTGCGCTTGCGCTCGCGTTGTTCGTCAATAAAACCTATAAAAGCGCCAAAGTCTTTAAAGTTTGCTTTTTCGCTCCCGTCGTCATATCTTTGAGCGTAACTTCGTTTTTGTGGTTACAGATACTTTCGCCCTCTGAAAAAGGGTTGCTCAATTCGCTGCTCGGCGTTTTAGGCGTCAAGCCTCGCGATTGGCTCAGGGATCCCGCTACGGCTATGCCGTGCATAATCGTTTTAAGCGCGTGGCAAGGGTGCGGTTATCAGATGCTCATAGTCCTTTCGGGGCTGTCTAATATACAGCAGAATTTGTACGAAGCGGCTTCTCTCGACGGGGCGGGGGCATGGCATAAATTCACGGCGGTTACCTGGCCGGGATTGAGATCGACGTTCGTTTACATAATAATAACGGTTTTCATCGGCGCTTGCAGGATACTTACGCAGCCGATGCTGATGACGGGCTATCAGGATCATACCGTAACGCTGTCGTACTATATGTATCAACAAGGTTATACCTATCGTTGGGTAGGTTATTCGTCCGCGGTCGCGCTTTTGATGACAATAGTCATCGGAACGATAACGCTGATTCAAAGAAGAGTTTTCAGGGAGAAAGATTAGTATGGTCAATAAACTCTATGAATATCTTCCGAATGCCGAAAGGAAGGGTATTTCGCCCAAAAAGGCGATAGGTCGTATCGTCTATATCGTCATCGGCGTCATATTGTCCTTACTCTTTCTGTTCCCGATCGTTTATATGCTTGCGACTTCTACGAAAAGCGAGTCGGCGTACGCGGCGAGCGCGGGAAGTATCGCTATGTTCTTTCCCGACTTCGCCGATCTCGGCGAGGCTGCGAAAAATTACGGAAACGTGTTCGCGAATTACGGGATATGGAGATACGCTATAAACAGTTTTCTATACGCGGCGGCGGTGATCGCGTCTAATATTTTAGTCAACGGGCTTGCCGGATACGTTATGGCGAAATTGAATTTCCCCGGGAAAAGATTTCTTTCGTTTATGATAATCTTTTTAATAGTCGTTCCCGTGGAAACTTCTATAATCCCGCTTTATTCGATAGTAAAGATAATGCTCGGACTTAAAAATACGGCTTCCGTTCTCGGCGTCATATTGCCTGCGACGATAAGCATATTCAACATATTCTTATTCACGCAGTTTTTCGAAAATATCCCGCAAGGATACGAAGAGGCGGCGAGGATAGACGGAGCCAATACGTTAGTTGTTTTTTTTAAAATAATACTTCCGCTTTCTAAATCCATCGTGGCGACCGTTGCGGTATTCTGCTTCATCGGCGTCTGGAACGATTATCTTTGGCCGTCAATGATCTTGCCTTACGCGCAAGAAGGTCAATGGCCGCTTTACCCGATACAATCGGCGCTCACGACCATTCAGAGCATACAGGGGATAACGACGGGCGAGATAATGGCTTCGCTTATCGTTACGAGTATACCTATCTTCATAATATACGTTTTGGCGCAAAAATATATCGTTCAGGGGTTCGGAACGGCAGGACTTAAAATGTAGGAGAGAAAATGAAACGCAAAAATTTATTTTTTTCGATTATTGTTTCGCTGAGTTTATTCTGCTCTTGCCTAACGGCTTGCGCGGGAGGGGAGATCGCTCCCGGCAATACGGATGTTGTCGATAAGAATACGGACGTTAAACCCGTATTGCAATATTCTTTTGACGAAAACGGCGGATACAGTACCAAAGAAACCGTAAGCGGAGAAAACTTTAATATAAATTACGTTTTCTCGTATAACAATGCGGCGGGGCTTTTCAAAGAGCCTTCGGAGCCGTTACGCAAAGCCGGCGTAAAAGGCAATTCGCTCTATATGGACGGGTTTTCTACTTATATTACCGACGGGGATTTTGAAACCCCCGCTTCGGCGATCACTCTTTCCGCGTGGGTCGCGCCGAGGGTGTTCGAGAACCTCGTGAATTACGGCGACGGTTCCGAAGCCGCAGGTCATCCCCGAATGACGTCGGTCATAAATAAAGGGGATATCGAGATGGGCGAAGGCTTTTTGCTCGGTTACGGCAGACTCGGGCTTTGGGGCGCGCAGTTGGCTTTATATAACACCGATAACGACGAATATTTCGTAGTGGGATTTTACGATCCCATAAATTCGTTGCCCTTATACGAATGGTCGCATATAGCAGCCGTATTTGACGGCGAAAGCGGCTATATCGCCTTGTTTTTTAACGGCGTAAGGGCTTACGAGTCGTATATTCCCGAATTGTCGTCTTGCAGGTTGGTAAGTTCCGAAGAGCCGCTGTATGTGGGAAGATACGTCAGCCCCATGGTTGAGTTCGGAATATCCAGACAGATGATTTCCGGTCTTTTGGACGAGGTGAGCATATATTCGGGAGCGCTTACTCCGAGAGAAATACAAAACATATATTCCGATACCGATCAAGGCGGTCATCCAACTCTCGAATTCAGCGAAATAGCGCTCGATTCTTCCGTCTACGAGGGCGACAGGTATCGTCCTCAGTATCACGCCATACCGCCTGCGGTATGGATGAACGAGCCGCATTCTCCGTTTTATTATAAAGGCAGATATCACGTTTTCTATCAGCATAATCCGGCGGGTCCGTATTGGTCGCAGATACGCTGGGCGCATATAGCGAGCGACGATATGGTACATTGGGAGTACGTCAAAGACGCGGTGGTCCCGACGCCGGGCATTTGTCCCGAGGGCGTTTGGACGGGCGGCGCGGTCATCGGTCCCGACGGTAAGCCTTGGCTTGCGATAACCGCAGGCACGAACACGACGACGTGGTCGATACAGCACGTCGCTTTCGCTCACGCGGTAGATCCCGACGATCCCGATCTCACCGATTGGACGGTAGAGGACACGGTAGTCCTTCCGCACCCGAACGACAATTCGCAGGGCGAGATCAACCAATTCCGCGATCCTTTCGTCTGGTATGATGACGGAACGTATTATATGATGGTTTCCACGTCGATACCCGACGCGGGCGGTTCGGCGAACATTTATACGTCGACCAATATGCACGAGTGGGAATACCGCGGATATTTGTATCAGTGCGATTACGTTCGCTATCCCGAGCAAGGCGCGCATTGGGAATGCGTCGTTATGCTTCCGATCTCGACTAAAGACGGATCGGTTACCAAATATGTTTTGTTCGATTGTCCGCAATATACCGTAGACGGATACGTCGTTGATTGTTACTATTGGATAGGAACTTTCGATAAGAACACTTGCAGATTTATCGCGGACGACGATAAACCGCAACTGTTCGACCTCGGAAGGGGCGTATATACGGGACAGAACGGTTTTTGTTATCTCACCGAAGAGGATATGGCGGCTGGCAAAACCTCTTACGAACTAGGAAGGACAATACTCTACGCGATAGCGCAGGGAAAAGACGCCGGTACGGCGCAGAATTACACTGCGGGTTGGGCGCATAACTTTGCGATACCTCTTGAATTACACCTCAGCGACGACGGCAGACAGATAATAAGAGAGCCGATCGAAGAGGCTCGCTCTTTGAGAAAGAAAGTCCTGTACGATTATACGGGCGAAGGCAAGACCGCAAGCCAAATAAACGGCGAGATAAGCGATATTCGCGGCGACTTGTTGGAGATAAGGGCGAAGATAACTCTCGATCCTTCAACTACGGAGTATTCGGGAGGAATAAGAGTCAGATATAATAAAAACGTCGTAAATTCTCAGACGGAGAGAACGGATATAGTCTTTTCGGATAAAGGCGTTTATATAGAGAGGGCGCAATCTTCCCTTCTCGATTATGTGAGCAAGCAACCGAGCAGGACTTATCAAAGCGTAAAAAGAGAATATGAGATAGTCGTACTTCTCGACAGGTCTATGCTTGAAGTTTACGTCGACGGGCTGATGAGTTTTACTCTCAGGATATATCCCAAGTATTCTGATTCCGATTACCTTAATATCTTCGACGACAATGCGGGAATAACTTTTAAATCGTTGCAAATTTACGAGATGGGCAGCGCGTATTCCGATACGGTTACGCCCGCCTACTACGGTAACGTCGGCAGTCTTGGAGGTCAGGAATGAGAAGATCTGAACTTTTAAAAATAACAACGTTGGTTTTGTCTGCCGTTATATCTGCGGCAGCGCTGGTCGGCTGTAATAACGCGGAAGAGTCGAATACCGACGATAAAGAAAAAACGCCCGCAGTCGAAACCCGTGTTTTAAACGGGGGATTTGAAACGGCTTCGCTCGACGGTTGGACGGTAGAATACGGGAACGCATTCAACGACGATTGCGTTTCGTCGAACACCTTCTTCGTTTTCGATAACGACGTAAGCGACAACAGACTTCCGATAGGCCATACGGGTAATTGGTATCTTACGGGCAAAGGTTTTCACGGGGGATTTTCGGGCGCGAGGACGGGCGCTATTCGTTCGTCGTCGTTTACCATTCCTTCCGACGGGGTTTTGAAGGTCAAACTTGCCGGCGGGGCGCTCACGATAGGCAAAGGCGAAAACGCGGCGATGAAACCCGTCGAAAAGTTGTGCTATCTCGGCGTGTATACGGTCGAAGACGACAAACTCGTCGCTATTCAACATAACGATTACTTCCACGAGCATACCGAGGATTACGTCAATCCCGCAAGATATGCGGCAGGCGTTTACAACACCGATAATTTTTACGAATACACGCTCGATCTTTCCGAATGCGCGGGCAAGGAAGCGTATATCAGGATAGTCGATAACGACGAGAGTTGGTATTACGGTTATTTTGCCGTTGACGACATTCGTTTGGGCGAATACGCCGATCCTCAGGAAGAAGGGACCTTCTTTGTAAAAGATAAAAATTACGTTTCGGAGGCTGCGGCGCCGAGCAAATACGAGATAGCGAACGGCGATTTCGAACTCGGCTCTCTTGCCGGTTGGACGATAATTTCTGGCGACGCCTTTTCGGACGACGGCGTCAATTCCGAAAGCGTTTGGTGGAATGAAAACATAACCTATAATCGCGACGGAAATTATCATTACGGACATTATAAGCCCGCGGCGACGGGAGTGATGCGTTCAAGCGAATTCGTTCTCGGCGGAAGCGGCTATATAACCTTTAAGTTGGGCGGGTGCGCGAATAACGGACTTACCTACTTAAGGATCGTGATGAAAACGGATGACGGGGACGTCGAGATCGCAAGGTATTCGAACAGCAAGTATTGGAATTTCCAATTCCCTTACGTCGCAAACGGAATGAGGCTTTTAAATATGGTTCAGTACTACGCCGATCTCAGCCGCTATATAGGCGAAACGCTCTATATAGAGGTGGTAGACGAAAATTCTTCGTCTGACGATCTCGGAGCGATAACGCTCGACAGCATAGCAACTTACCACGAAACCAAGCCGATATGGTACGACAAGAATTTCTATCTTGCCGTAAGCGACAGCGACGTTATGGCGGAAAACGAATATCAGATAGTAAACGGCGGTTTTGAAACGGGAGATCTTACGGGCTGGACGCTCGACGGCGATATAGGCGAGATTACCGATGCTTCGGGATGGTGGAACGAAAACCTTCCTTACAATAAAAAGGGCAGGTATTTGTTCAGCGGCATAGCCAAAGAAGGCGGAACGGGAACTTTGACGAGTTCGGCGTTCACTCTCGGCGGCTCGGGCTATATCACCTATCTTTTAGGCGGCGGCGGAAACGGAAAACTGTGCTATATATCCGTTATCGACGCGGATACCGGCGCGGAACTCGCGCGTTATCATAACAGATATTTCAACGATCGGGGCATTCAGACGATAAACAGCGGCAGCAATCTTGCGAATATGGTGTTGTATAAAGCCGATTTGTCCGCGTATCTCGGAAGATCTTTGAAGATACGCGTCGTAGACAACGCGTCGTCCGGTTGGGGACTTATGACTTGCGACAGTTTCGTAACCTGTTATAACTCTATCGAGGGCGTTCCTACCGAAGCAAAACTCGCAAAGAATATTTTGCCTTCCGAAAGCGCTTTGGGAGAGTCCGATCCTTATCAGGTAACAAACGGCGACTTTGAAACGGGAGATCTTACCGGTTGGTCGCTTTATCGCGGAACGTACGGCGCGGGTGATATAGGATACGTTTCTATGCAAGAGGTCTATTGGAAAGATCTTACCAAACAATACGGAATGGGCGGGACCTATCTCTTTACGGGAATAGAGGACGTGTCGGGTAGTTTCGAATATTACACGGGCGTTTTGGAAAGTTCGGCATTCACCGTCGGCGGTTGCGGATATATTACCTTTAAATTAGGCGGCGGTAAAAACCCCGATTGTTACGTCGAGATAGTGGACGCGTCGACGGGAGAGACCCTCGCGAAATATCACAACGACAATATGAATGAGGGCAGACTTATACAATATAAAGCCGATCTGACGGCGTTTATGGGCAGAAACGTAAAGATAAGGGTGGTCGACTACGCGCAGGAAGAATG
>JAFVCP010000011.1 GCA_017479185.1 Clostridia bacterium | reverse complement strand
AGATGCGAGAAGTTCGCTATGCGTTCCGACCGCTTCGATCCTGCCGCCGTCCATTACGACGATCTTATCCGCGTCCATTACCGACGCGATCCTTTGAGCGATTATGATCTTTGTGGTGTCGGGAATAAATTTTTTAAACGAAGCGCGAAGCAAGGCGTCGGTCTTCATATCGACGGCGCTCGTAGAATCGTCGAGTATTAAGATCTTCGGGTTGGAAATAAGCGCCCTCGCGATGCAAAGCCTTTGTTTTTGCCCGCCCGAAACGTTGGTCCCGCCTTGTGTTATCATCGTATCGTAACCGTCGGGAAATTGTGAAATAAATTCGTCGGCTTGCGCCATTTTACAGGCGTTTATTATATCTTCATCGGTCGCGTTTTCGTTTCCCCAACGCAAATTTTCTTTTATCGTGCCGGAAAAAAGCGTGTTCTTTTGCAAAACGACCGCAACGTTTTTACGCAGGATCTCCATATCGTAATCGCGGACGTCCACCCCGCCTACCGACAACTTTCCTTCGGTAACGTCGTACAATCTCGAAATGAGATTTACGAGCGTCGTCTTAGAAGAACCCGTTCCGCCTATAATTCCGACGGTTTCTCCCGATTTTATATCGAGATCGACTTTATCGAGGGTAAATTCGTCGGCTGAAAGCGAATATTTGAAACTGACGTTTTCAAAGGATACAGAACCGTCTTTCACCTCGGTTACGGGGTCGTCGGGATTGACCATATCGCTCTTTTCGTCCAGAACTTCCACTATACGCTTGGCGGACTCGACCGACATAGTCAGCATTACGAATATCATCGAGAACATCATAAGCGACATAAGTATCTGAAAAGAATATGTCGTAAGACTTTGCAGACTGAAAGCGTCCAAAGTCGTATTCCCGAACAAGATGATATGCGAACCGACGCCGACCAACATAATAAGGGCGCCCTGCATACAAAACTGCATTATGGGAGAGTTGAAAGCGAGAATCCTTTCCGCTTTTGTAAAATCGGCGCAAAGTTCGTTCGAAACGCGCGAAAATTTCTGCGATTCGTGATCTTCTCTCACATAGGCCTTAACCACTCTCATTCCGTTTATGTTTTCCTGAACCGAACCGTTTAAAGCGTCGTATCTTTTGAATAATCTCCTGAAGATCGGTATCGCCTTATAAGCGATAAAGAATATGCCGAACGCAAGGATGGGAACGGTAACGAAAAATATAACCGGTAAAGTCGTATCGATCATAAAACTCATTATTATCGAGAAAATAAGCATCAACGGACTTCTCACCGCCGTCCTTATCAGCATCATAAACGCCATCTGTACGTTGGTTATATCGGTCGTAAGTCTGGTAACAAGCGACGAAGAACTGAATTTGTCAATATTGGAAAAAGAAAATTTCTGAATATTGACGAACATATCTTTTCTTAAATTCTTGGCGAACCCCGCCGACGCTCTCGCGCAGAACATTCCGCCGAGCATACCCGCAAGAAGGGATATCATAGCGGCGACGACCATTATCGAACCGTACAATATCATTCCGTTTACGTTTGGCTCGCCGTAAGTACCGTCGGAAAGTTTAGGCTGAACGCATCCGCCGAACGCGTTAATAATAAAAGGGATCAGAACTTCCATTCCCGCTTCGACGACCATACATAAAAGCGTCAAAATCGTTTCCTTTTTATATTCGCGTAATGATTTTAAAAGTTTTTTTATCATACATACACCTACGATAAGATATATTATATCACTAATAAAAAATTCCGTCAAATTTTAAATATTGACGGAAAAAGAAAATTATGTGAATTTTTTATAAACTAAAATATATTTTTTTCATCGCCATAGCGTCTTCGGCTTGAGTTCCCGCGCTCTCGCATATAATAACCGGTTCGAGATCCAAATCCTTTAAAGCGACGGCAAGAGGTTCGAATTCGGGACCGTAAATTTTATCCTCGAAAGTAAGATGCCTTATTTCGCCTTTAGAAGAATACTGTATCTTTGAAAAATGAGCGTGAAAATTTTTCATTTTTTTCATTCCGAGTTTTTCGATCATATATTCGAGCCTTATCTTATAATCGGCAACGCTTTTTAAACTGCCCTGTTCTCTCGCGTTGACGTGTCCGAAATCGATCGTCGGAATAAAACAATCGTCGACCGAGCAAAATTCGGTTATTTCCTCGACAGTTCCGATCTGAGCGAGTTTGCCCATGGTTTCGGGACAAAATTTCATATCCTGCATATCGTTTTCGTATATCATATCCCGAAGCGTTTTTATCCTGTCCAAAGTCAAAGAAACCGCTTCTTCTCTCGACGCTTTACCCTGCGCCGCAGGATGAAAAACTATTCTTTCCCCCTGCATATATCTCATAAACTGCGCGCTTTGAAGTATATAATTATACGAATTAAAGGCTTTATCTTCGTCGGGATTCGCGAGATTTATATAATAAGGAGCGTGAACGCTTATACTTATTCCGTTTTCCTTGAAAACCTTTCCGATCTCTATCGCCTTTTCGGCGCCGAGCGTTATACCCCTTCCGAACGAGTACTCGTAACAATCGAGATCTCTTTCTTTGCACCAAACCGCTGCCTCGACGGTCGATTTATGTCCTTCAGCGGCAAAACTTTCGCTATTTCCGCTCGGTCCGAATTTAATCATTTTTTATAATCTCCAAATCTTTCGTAAGTCTTTGTTTCAGTCGTTCTATCCCGTCGAATTTTTCTATCGGTCGCAAATAACGGACGAAACGTATCTCAATATATTTCCCGTACAGATCTCCCTCGAATTTATCGAAATAAGTTTCGGTCAACACTTCGTCGCAAAGCCCGAACGTAGGACGATCGCCGTAGTTCGTGATCCCGTCGTATCTTTTTCCGTCTATATAAGCGTAAGTATGATAAACCCCGTATTTTATCGGCGATTTATCTTCAGGGAAAAGAACGTTCGCAGTCGGAAAACCGAGTTTTCTCCCGACCTGTCGCCCCTTTACCACTTTCCCGTATAGAGAATAATCCTCTCCGAGTAAAAAATTTGCTTTTTCCATCTCGCCGCGAACGAGAAGTTCTCTGACGGTAGTCGTCGAAATTTTTTTGCCTTCGTATTTTTCTTCGTCAACAACGGTCAACCCGATAGAATTGCTTTCGCAATAAATTTTCAGAAGTTCGGTTTTCCCTTCGGCGTTTTTACCGAACGAATAATCGAAACCGCAAACTATATGGACGGGATCGAGATCGTCTCTTAATTTGTTTAAAAAATCCAAAGCCGACAGACTCTTGAATTTTTCGTCGAACTCGCAACTTACGACTCCGTCTATCCCCATTCTCTCGGCTTTGAGAAGTCTTTCCGCGTACGTCATAACGCTTTTTTTACCCGAACCGAGTATCTTGCCGACGTCGTTGTTAAAAGTAAAAAAAAGACAATCCACTCCTTTATTTTCGGCAATTTCTTTCGCCTTTTCGAGAAGTTTGCCGTGTCCTATATGAAGGCAATCGAAATAACCAAGCGCAACGACGGTTTTGATATCGTTTTCGGAATTGAAATCAATTTGCTTTATCATCTCTCAAATACGCCTTTACTTTTAATTTGCGTCCCTCGACGACGCCTATTCCGTAAAACCCGTCGGGAGAATAAACCCTGTATAACCCGTCGGGTTGATCGAAATCGTCCCTCAGTCCGTTAAACAATCTCTCCGCCCTCGTTCTATCAAGCGATAAGATCGGAAAATCGACGACCATATCGGGCGGGACAATAAACTTTTCTTTATCCTCGCTATTTAAAAAGTCCTCGGCGGTAACGGAAGTCGCGATATCGAATATTCCGGACGACACCCTAACGAGCGAAGTCATAGTCGCGCAGGAAGAACAAGCGTAACCGAGATCTCTCGCGATCGCGCGAATATAAGTTCCGCCTTTGCAGGATATTTTTATTTCATACTCCGCTTTACCTTCGGTCTTTCCCAAAACCTCGACAGATAATATATTGACTTTTTTAGGTTGAAGTTCGACCGCTTTGCCCTTTCTCGCAAGTTCGTAACTTCTTTTCCCGTTTACGCATTTAGCCGAAAATACGGGCGGCAACTGATAAATTTCGCCGACAAGCGAAAGGGATTTTTCCCTCACTTCATCCTCGCTCGGTATAAAGGCAGAGGTCTTGACTACTTTTCCTTCCAGATCGAGGGTATCGGTTTCGTACCCGAATTCGATTTTCGCTATGTAGACCTTGGTTTTATCGAGAAGATAATCGAACAATCTCGTTGATTTACCGACCGCGACGGGCAAAACGCCGCTCGCAAGAGGATCAAGAGTGCCCATATGACCAATCGACGCTCCCTTTAATCCCTTTTTGATTTTATTTATTATATGCGCGGAACTTATTCCGCTCGGTTTGTAAAGATTTATAAAACCGTTCATTTTACAAATATAAAGAAACCGCTCTGATCACTTTATCCTTAACGTCTTCGAAAAAGCCGTTGATCATACAACCGCTTGCGAGTATATGCCCGCCCCCACCGAAAGACGCCGCGACTTTATTTACGTCCACCTTTCCGCTGCTTCGGAAACTTATTTTATAACAGTTGGGCTTGTTTTCAAGAATGGAAACGGCGACTTCGACGCCTTCGATCGAAACGGGAAAATCTATAAAACCTTCCGTCATATCCGAAGTCGCGTCGAATTTTTCCAAATCCTGTTTCATTATGGAAATCATCGCCAATTTGTCGTCGAGATAAAATCTGATTTTCGAAGTAACGTCGGCGTACAAAAGCGCTCTCGCTTTCTTTTGCGACTTAAACAGTTTTTTGCCTATTTCGTGAAGTTTCGCGCCTCTTTTAAGAAGTTCGGAAGCAATAAAAAGAGTACTGTCGGTTACGTTTGAATGTATAAAATACCCCGTATCCGTACATATCCCAAGCATAAGGCAAGTCGAAACTTCCTCGTCGATATCAAAACCGCCGACGGTTAAAAATTCGTACATTATCTCACAGCAAGCCGCCCTGTTTTCAACGTAATTGAATTTCGCGTATTTAGAGTTGGAAATATGATGATCTATATTAAAGGTATTATTGCTCTTTACAAAATGATAGTAGGTTTCGCCCATCATACCTTCGACCGAACAATCCACCGCAACGTGCGCCTCGTAGCGGCAGGACAACTCTTTAACGTTGTTGACGACCGAGTTTATCGCGGGAATAAAACCGAATTTTTCGGGAACGGCGCTGTCGCAAATTATATCCGCCTTTTTACCTTTTTTTTCAATCGCTATCTTTAATGCCGTCGCGCAGCCGAGAGTATCCCCGTCGGGTCTTGTGTGGCAAAAGATCAGAACGCTCGAAAATTTATTAAGTTCCGCCGCAATTTCTTTTAAACTCATTGCTTTTCACCGTCGTCGGAATAGGTCAATCCGCTCAGTATTTTATCTATTTTTTGACCGTATTCGGCAGAATTGTCAAGAATGAAATCAAGTTCCGGAACTGTCCTTACGCGCATTACCTTTCCGAGTTCCATACGGACCTGTTTCGCCGAATTTTTTATAGCGTCGAATGTCGTCTTTCTCTTTTGTTCCGAAACGGAATAAACCGAAACGTAGACCTTCGCGTGTTTAAGGTCGTTTGTTATATCGACTTGCAAAATGCTGAACATTTCCGTAATTTCGGGATCTTTTACCCTGTTTTTTAAAATATCGTATATTTCTCTTTGAAATTCGCTGTTTAAACGGCGTTCTCTCTTCTCTTTCATTATTTCTCTCCCTATTTACTGAATAAACCCGCGAAAACTTCGTCTTTTAACGCGTAAAATACAATTCACACATTTTTCCGATCGGGTTTAACGTAAATGCTAATACAGCCGACGACCCAAAAGGGCGTCGGCGTAAATTTTATTGTT
>JAFVCP010000153.1 GCA_017479185.1 Clostridia bacterium | reverse complement strand
GACGGAGCAGGGCTATGGAAATTTCTGCGGAGCCGTCGTATACGAGTGCGAGGCGCCCGTTTCGGTCAAAAACGCATTTTTAAAGCCCGTGGGCGATTATTCTCAATGCGTGATTTTTATCGGCGACGAAAAATATCGCTGTATGATGGAAGAAGGCGTGGTCGTTCCCCGGTTATCGAAAGGGAAAATACGGATAGAGTGTTATTCTACTTTAAGGAACCGTATCGGACCCTTTCATTACGCGTCGCCGTACGACGATTGCATTTCCAAGGATTGTTTCACTTTGAGGGGTAATTGGAAAAACGAAAGGGAAAATAAATTATACTGTAAAGAAAAGCGGGAAGTTCCTTTCGGCTTGGAGAAGATACGGGTATTATTCGACTGAGGAGAAGGAAATGGATATTATTTGCGAAAACGAAAATTTTGTTAAAGGCGTTGAATTATTGGATCGGTATCTTTCCATAAAGCCAAAAGATAAATTTAGTCGGATCATCGCGAAAAAGGGAGAAGTAAACTCGGCGACGCTCGATAACGGGACGCTCTATATCTCTTTTCGTTCGTTAAACGATTGTTACGCGCTTCTCGGTAAAGCGTTAGCCGAAAAGAGGTCGGGGTTTACCGTTTCCGTCGAGAAACGTATAAAAGATACGGGCGTAATGCTCGATTGCGCGAGAAACGCCGTCATAAAACCGACGCAGGCAAAGAAAATGATAGCCGTATGCGCGCTTTTGGGGTATAATTTTTTCGAGTTATACGTCGAAGATTGTCTGGAAGTCGACGGAGAACCTTATTTCGGGTATATGCGCGGAAGATTTACGCAAGCAGAACTCAAAGATCTCGACGGATACGCTAAAATATTCGGCGTCGAACTCACGTTATGTATTCAGGCTCTCGCCCATCTCGAAAGGCTGTTTTTCCATTGGCGCGAATATTACGATATATTGGACAAGCGGGACGTGTTGCTCGTGGACGAGCCTCGAACCTACCTGCTTTTGGAGAACGTAATAAAAACCTGCCGAAAATGTCTTTCGACCAACCGTATAAATATCGGTATGGACGAAGCGTTCGATTTGGGATTGGGGAAATTTCTCGTAAAACACGGTTATGAAGAGCGTGGTTCGATAATACGCAGGCATTTGAAAAAAGTTATAGAAATATGCGAAAAATATAACTTTAAACCCGCTATGTGGGCGGATATGTTTTACGAAGATATGAAAGCGGGAAAGTACGAGGGTATTCCGAAAGAAGTCGAACTCATTTATTGGGATTACAGAATAAAGCGCGAGGGTACCGTAAAGACGCGTTTCGATCAGATAAGACCGTCGGGGGCGGGCTATTCGTTCGCGGGATGCGCGACTAAATATTTGGGATTTGCTCCGCATAACGGCTATTCGAGGCTCGCTATCGACAGCGAGATGGAAGAGTTGGAGCAAAGCGGGGTAAACACCTATCGGCTGACGGCGTGGGGGGACGACGGCGGAGAGGCCGCTCAATTTTCCATATTGCCTACTTGTTGTTATTTTTCTGCGAAAAATCAATCCTCGTCTTTTGAATACGCTCAAGAGATATGCAAGGTCATAAGTGGCTATACTTACGATGAGTTTCTAACGCTCGACGCGGTAAATTATTTAAACGACGACAAAAAATACGACGACCTTTTCAATCCCTGCAAATATCTTTTTTACACCGATCCGTTTATCGGAGTGGAAGAGGTCGCGGCGTTGCCGACTTATCCCGGAATTTATAAAAAAATCTCAAAAAAATTAAACCCGCTCCGCAAAAGGCAAAGCGAGTACTCTTATCTTTTCGACACGGCTTACGCGTTGAGTCGGTTTTTGGAATTAAAATCGTATATGGTCGAAGAGTTGTATTTCGCCTATAAGGCAAAAAACCGAAAGGCTCTTGAAAATTCCCTTGAAAGGCTGAAAAAAAGCGTTTCGCGTCTGACCGCTTTTATGCGGGCGTACGAAACGCAATGGTTTACCGAATGCAAGCCGTTCGGCTATGAAATTCAGCAGATAAGAATGAACGGATCAAAAGCGAGATTGCAATACGCCGTAAAGAGGATCGACGAATATCTCGCAGGAAAAACCGAAAAAATAGAGGAACTTGAAGAAACCAAATATTTCCAACCGTTGACCGAAGGAGAATTTCGCGGTAAATTATATCATTTATATATCGCGAACGCAACTTACGGAAAGATATAATGCGATAATATTATTTTGAATTGACTTTTGAAATAAGTCTGTACGAACGCCTGTATTTTGTCGGCGTGGTGCCGTAGTGGGTTTTGAACAGTTTTAT
>JAFVCP010000152.1 GCA_017479185.1 Clostridia bacterium | reverse complement strand
AACCATTCCGACTCCGGTGATCTTGAACGTCTGTCTGACCTCGGCTTTACGCATATAGATCTCCTGAGTTTTCGGCGCGACACGCCCCTTCATCGCGTTTTCGACGTCGTCGATCGCTTCATAAATTATTCTGTACAATTTTACGTCAACTTTGCTTCTTTCCGCAAGATTTTTCGCATTTGAATCGGGACGAACGTTAAATCCAATGATTATAGCGTTGGAAGAATCGGCGAGCATAACGTCGGTTTCGTTTATCGCGCCGACCGCGGCGTGAATGACGTTTACTTTCACTTCGTCGTTCGACAGTTCGGTAAGCGATTGTCTTACCGCCTCGACAGAACCCTGTACGTCCGCTTTGATAAGCAAATTCAAAATCTTGAGATTTCCGTCGGAAATTTTCGAGAACAGATCGTCCAAAGTAACCTTTTGAGATTGCTTTATCATATCCTCTCTCTCTTTATTCTTTCTTTCCTGCGCGACCAACTTCGACAGTTTATCCTGTTCGACGGCGTATATCGAATCCCCTGCGTTGGGAACTTCTTCGAGTCCGAGTACGGAAACCGCAGTAGACGGTCCCGCTTCTTTTACCGTTCTTCCCTTGTCGTCTATCATCGCCCTTACTCTGCCCGTGATAGTTCCCGCAACGAGGTTGTCGCCCGTATGCAAAGTACCGTTCTGAATAAGGACCGTTGCGACGGGACCTTTACCCTTATCGAGTTTAGCCTCGATAATAGTACCCTTCGCTTTTCTGTCGGGATTGGCTTTCAATTCTTTCACTTCGGCGGTAAGCAGTATGGTTTCTAAAAGAGCGTCGATACCTTCGCCCGTTTTCGCCGACACGGGAACGAGAGCGACGTCGCCGCCCCACTCTTCGACGAGTACGGACTGATCGGCAAGTTGTTGTTTTACCCTCTCGATATCCGATTGCGGTTTGTCTATTTTATTCGCGGCGACGATGATCGAAACGCCCGCCGCTTGCGCGTGGTGTATCGCCTCTATCGTCTGCGGCATAATACCGTCGTCCGCCGCTATAACTATTACGGCAATATCCGTTATTTGCGCGCCTCTCGCTCTCATTGCCGTAAACGCGGCGTGTCCGGGAGTATCGAGGAAGGTTATCTTTTCGTCGCCTACGGTTACGGAATACGCTCCGATATGTTGGGTTATACCGCCCGCTTCGGTCGAAGTAACGTTAGCGCTTCTGATCTTATCGAGCAAACTCGTTTTACCGTGGTCGACGTGTCCCATTACGGTTACGACGGGAGCGCGTTTGATAAGATTAGCGTCGTCGGAAGCGTCGAAGGCTTCGTTTAACACGTCTTCGGCTGTCTTATCGAGTTTGAGTTCGAGTTCTATCCCGAGATCTGCGGCGATGATCCCCGCATAATCGTAATCGATAGAATCGTTTATCGTTTTCATTATACCCTCTTTAAAGAGTTTCTTGGTTATTTCAATAGCGGAAATACCGAGTTTCTCGGAGAGTTCTTTAATGGGTATGATCTCTTTATTTATAACTGCCCTTTCGATTTTGATCGTCGGTTGTTGCTCGTCAGATTTTTTATCCTTTTTAACGCGGAGTTTTCTGTAACCCGTCTTATTTTCGTCGAAATCCTTAACGCTGACCTGCGTTTTGATCAAAGATTTCTTATTGATAGCCTTTTTATCGTCAAAATTTTTCTCGGACGATTTCTTTTTGTTACCGTACGCTTTGCCCGAATCTTTCGGAACGAAAGAAATTTCGACAGGTTTTTTCGCCGCTCCGTTAAAAGGTCTCGGTTGGCGGGGCTTATCCGTGGGCATTCCGGGTTTGACGCCGCCCTGACGTCTGGGTCCGTCCTGCGGAACGAATTCCCTTCTGAGAGGTTTTCTCTCCCTGCTCTCGGCAGGTCTGGGTTGCTGGCTCGCAAGTTTGACGAGATTGGGATCTTCTCCCCTTGCGATCGCCTCTTTTCTCTTCTGTTCGAGAATTTTAGCCCTCGCTTCGGCAAGCGCCCTCGCCTGAGCCTCTTCTACCGCGCGCTTTCTCGCCTCTCTTTGAGCCTTCTCGTCGAGAACGGGAGCCGCAACGAGTTTTTCGACTTCTTCGACAACCGGTTGCGCGGCTACGGTATCCGCTTCCGCAGATACTTCCTTCTTCTCTTCTTCGACTTTTTCTTCGGCGACGACTTTGGCTTTTTTCTTTTTCTTTTCGGGCGGCTCTTTTTCGGTCGTTTCTTCCTCTTTTTCGGCAACCTCAGGCTCTTCCGACTTTTCGACCTCTTCGGAAACTTCCTTTTTGACCGACTTCTTTCTCGTCGTCTTTTTCTTGGGTTCGGCAACCTCTTCGGCGTTCGTTTCCTCGGCGACGGCAGTCTTTTCTTCCGCTGCCGCGGCGGCTTGCGCTTCAACCATAGCCTGAGCCTCCGCAAGAAGAGCCGCTTCGGCTTCGGCTTCGGCGAGTTCTTTGGCTTTTCTCGCCTCTTCTTCCGCCTTTAAAGCCTTCTCCTTCGCCGCGATCTTCTTATTGATGCTAACCGAAAGCGTTTTCACCGCTTTTGCCTTCGAAAGAAGTTCGGCAAGTTCGCCGGAAAGTGAATTTATCTTTTTTAAATTTTTTAAAATATCTTCTTTCTTTTCTTCCATATTTACCCTTATTGCCTCCCGATATATACGAAATCAGTCCGGACGTTGTCCAATATTGCGCGAGATAAATTTTTATCCGTTAGCGCTATGAATTTACAGTTCTTCCGCCTCGTCAATTCCTCTACGGAGCGAGAAACGCTTTTTAAAACGGGACATTTCTTTTTTTTCCGCAAAATCGACAGCGGCGCGAAGCGACCTTTCGGAAAGAGTATTGCTCGCTATCGCGAGATACGCTTTGCCTTTGTACTCGTTCGCTTTATCAAGCCCGTAAACGATATTCCCGCTCTTTACGGAGAACCCGATATAAGTCAATATCTTATTTTCCTCGTTCAAGGACGACCTCCCCGATCGCATCGTAAACTTCGGGCGGCACGCTCGTTTTGAACGCCCTGTCAAGCGCTTTCGATTTGCTTAATTTTGCGAAACATTCTTTTCTTCCGCAAAAATACGCGCCCCTTCCGTTTGCTTTCCCGCTTTCGTCTATGAAAATTTCACCGTCTTTGTTACGGACGATACGCAAGAGGTCTTTTTTGTTAAATTCCTGTCTGCACGCAACGCACGTCCTGATCGGATATTTTTTATCTGCCATAATTCCCCGAAAGTTTTATATTATTTTCAGAACTCCTCTTCGATCTCGCCGTTTTCGACGTCGTCGAATTCTCCTTCTTCGAGTTTAGCCTTGCTTTCGCTCTTTACGTCGATCTTCCAGCCCGTAAGTTTTGCCGCAAGCCTTGCGTTCTGACCGTCTTTACCGATCGCGAGCGAAAGTTTATCGTCCGGAACGACTACTCTCGCGACCTTTTCGCCTTCGATAGCGCTCACCTTCAACACCTTTGCGGGAGAAAGCGCTTTCGCGATAAATTCGAGAGGATCTTCGCTCCATAAAATTATATCGATCTTTTCGCCGCGAAGTTCTTTGACTATTTCGTTTACTCTCATTCCCTTATTTCCGACGCAAGCGCCCAAAGCGTCGACGTTGGGATCGTTGCTCACGATCGCGATCTTCGTTCTCTGTCCCGCTTCTCTGCTTATGCCTTTTATGGAAACTATACCTTGAGCGATCTCAGGCACTACGTTTTCGAAAAGTTTTCTTACAAGCCCCGGAGAAGTTCTCGATACGAGTATCTGGGCGTTTTTGCCCGCGCTTCTGACCTTTTTGACGTAGACCATCAAGGTGTCGTTTACGTTGTAATTCTCGCTCGGAACCTGATCCTGAGGCAACATTAAAGCCTCTATCTCTCCCGCGCCTATTTCGACGTAAACGTTTTTATCTTCTATTCTTCTTACCGTGCAAGCCTTGATCTCGTTTTCTTTATCCTCGAACTCCGCGAGAGTATTATCCCTTTCGGTTTCGCGCAGTTTCTGAAAAACGACTTGTTTAGCGGTCTGCGCGGCAATTCTCCCGAATTCTTTGGGAACGAATTCGTCTTTGAACTGATCCCCGACCTTCGCGGTCTTTTTTATTTCTTTCGCCTCTTCAAGAGAAATTTCTTTATCGGGATCGGTAACCTCTTCGACTACCGTCTTTACGGCAAAAAATTTCACTGTTTCTTTTTCCGGGTTGGTTTCTAAAACGACGTCCCTCGCGTCGCCCGTGTGTTTTTTATAGGCGATGACGAGCGCGTTGGTAAGCGTTTCCAAAAGCAATTCCTTCTTTATGCCCTTTTCAGTTTCAAGATCTTCGATAGATTGAAAGAAATCTTTATTCTTCATATTATTCTCCTTATCAGTCAAACCTGACCGCTTCGTTTATTTTAGCAATCCTCGCGAGAGGTAATTTCAGTTCTTCGCCGCTTTGAAGTTTTATCGTAACGTTATTCCCGTCGTAATTCTCCAAAACGCCTTCGAAATATTTTACGCCTTTAAGAGGCGCGTAAAGTTTTACTTCCACGTCAAGTCCCAAACGCCTTTCGAAATCCCTGTCCGTTTTTAGCGGCCTGTCAAGACCGGGGCTGGATACGTTGAGAGTGTACGCGGCGCCGTTGGACGCGTCGATCTCGTCCAAAACAGGATCGACGGCGTTATGAAATTTTTCGCAAGTATCGAGATCCACGCCGTCCTCGGTATCGATATATATAGTGATATACGGCTCTTTCGTAACTTTCGCCTCTATCTCCACGATCTCGATACCCATCGACGAAGCGAGCGGCTCTATCGCGGCAAGTATCTCGTCGCTGTTTTTGAACTTCATTTTGCCTCCGCATAAAAATTTGAGAGTGGAACGTCCACTCCCAAATACAAGTAAATCATATTCAGTGTTTAAATTATAACATAATTTAAGACTATTTGCAAGCGATTAAAGCAATTTCGGTAAACATTTTTTTATAAAAATCAATTCCAAAAACATTTTTGCCGTCGCGTGAGCGTCCGAAAGCGCTCTGTGGTGCAAAAACTCTATGCCGAAATATTCGCACACTGTATTGAGTTTATAATTTTTAAGTCCCGGCAAAGTTTCCCTCGACAACGCCAAAGTATCTATAATTCCGTTTTTGAACTCATACCCTTCAGGTTTTGAGTAAAATTTAATAAATCCGCAATCGAACTCCGCGTTGTGCGCGACTATTATAGCGCCGTCGCAAAATTTATACAGGTCGGGAAGGACTTCTTCGAACTTCGGCTGACCTTTTACCATTTCGTTATCTATTCCGGTAAGCGAAATAATCTTTTCGCTTATCTCGACACCTGGATCCAACAAAGTCTGAAAACTTTCGGAGATCGCTCCGTTTTCGATCTTAACGGCGCCGATCTCGGTTATTTTATCTCCGCCGATATAACTCGTGCCCGTCGTTTCTATATCGAGGACGACGAAAGTAACTCCTTTCAGACATTCGGGGATCTCCCTTTCAACGGAAAACATATCTCTTTGCGTCATATCGACGAGCGGAGAGGGAAAAACCAAAGAATATTTTTCAGGCGCTCCCCTCGTCGGCTTTTCTTCGGGAACGAAATCGGTCGGCAACTCGCAAAAAGAGAGATCGTTGATTTTATAACTCGGCATTCCGTTAAAAACGGAGAGTTCTCCGCCCGTTAAAACCGTACTACCGACATTGATCTTATCGAACTTTTTCTCCTTTTCCTTGGTCATAAAGATCTTGCCGGTTATTTTGCCCGTTCCGTCGTCCAACTCGATAAGATAGAAAGTCTTACCCGTCTTGGTTTCCTTTTGATTTATCGAAGTGATAACGCCGCAAAAACTGACTTTTCCGTACGCAAGTTCGCAGTCCGCGATATAAGCCGCGTACGGTTCGAGTTCTTCTCCCCATAGCCTTATAGGGTCGATAACTTTCATCGTTCTGCATTTTATTTTTTCATAACCCGCCTGCGATTCGGTTTCGCTTAAAACGGACGCGTCTATCTCCGCGGTCCCGACCGCTTCGGCTCTTCCGTAAAAGTCGTCGCAAAAATTATCGGAAAGATATTCGGAGATTTTTTCCACGACTTTATTTCCGACGAGATAATCGACCATATCGTCGTTTGATTTCAGAACGTATTCGCATTTGCCGTCCGAAAAAAAGGTTTCCACAGTCATATCCTTGGCGTGATGGGCAATAGATACGAATTTACTTTTTATAAATTCGTCTATCTTCTTTTCAACGAGTTCTTTATCGGCGACGATCTTAGTAATATCTACTGTAAAATCGGCAAATTTTTCGGGAACGCTATCGGCAAGCGCCGCCTTGATTTTTTCGACGCCCTCTTCGGTTATCGCTTTATCGTTGATAAACTCGAAGGACACTTTATCCGTCGACCTGTCAACCAAGACTTTTTTTAATTTTATCCTATCGGCTTTTTCGACCGTCTTTCTTATACGGTCGATTATTTCCGCTGCTTTATCAGACAATTTTTTCGAGTTCCTTTATAAATTCTTCTTCGACCTTTTCGAAAGGTACTTTTTCGTATATTTCTCCGTTTTTAAAAAAAACGCAATAACCGCTTCCGCCCGCGACTCCGAGATCGCAATCTTTCGCCTCTCCGGGGCCGTTGACGACACAACCCATAACGGCGATTTTAAGCGGTTTTTTTATCCCCGCGGTAAGTCGCTCGACCTTTTCGGCCAATCCCACGCTGTCGTATTCGGTCCTTCCGCAAGTCGGACAGGAAATGACCTCGACGAAATCTTTATCCAACCCGACGCTTCGAAGTATCCTCTTCGCCGCGTATATCTCTTCAACGGGATCTGCGGTAAGCGAAACTCTTATCGTGTCGCCTATACCGTCCAAAAGGAGCGCTCCGATACCTATGCTGCTCTTTACCACGCCCATATTCATCGTTCCCGCTTCGGTTACGCCGACGTGTAAAGGATATTGGGTTTTTCCGCTCAGATATCTGTACGTTTTAACGGTAAGAGGAACGCTCGAAGCCTTCGCGGAAATAACGATATTACCGACTCCGTATTTTTCGAGGATAGCGACGTTTTTAAGGGCGCTCTCTGCGAGAGATATTTCGTTTTTACCGTATTTTTCGAGCAAACTTTTTTCAACGCTCCCCGTATTGGAGCCGACCCTTACCGCCGCGGACGACGATTTTAACGCCCTCGCGACTTCCTCGACGTTCCTTTCGCTTCCAATATTGCCGGGGTTTATCCTTATCTTGTCGACACCGCCGTCGATTGCGGCGAGAGCGTATTTATAATTAAAATGAATATCTGCGACGAGAGGTATCCCGATCCTCTTTTTTATTTCGGCGATCGCTTTCGCGTCCTCTTGATCTTTGACCGAAACGCGAACGATATCGCACCCCGCTATCGCAAGGCGTTCCACCTCGGAAACCACATTGTCGACGAGCGAAGTTTTAACGTTTAACATAGATTGAACGGCGACCCTGTTGTTTCCGCCGATCTCCGTGTTTCCGATTTTTACGGCAATCGACATTTTACTTACCCCCGTTCAACTCGTATATCACCCTTAACCCGTTTAACGTAAGAGTTCTGTCGACCACGTCTATACAGTTTACTTCCTTCTGAATTATCCCGGACATTCCGCCGGTCGCAACCACGAAAGCGTCTTCCCTGCCCAATTCTTTTTTGATTTTCGAAACGATATTGTTTACCAATCCCGCAAACCCGAATATTATTCCCGCCTGCATACAATGGACGGTGTTTTTCGCGATGATAGAAGGGGGAGTTTGTAAAGTAATGTTTGGCAATGCCGCCGTTGTGTTCACGAGAGAATCGAGCGAGGCTTTTATACCCGGCGCGATGACGACTCCGATAAGTTCGTTTTTTTCGGAAATAATATCGAAAGTAGTCGCTGTCCCGAAATCGATACATATCATCGGTACGCCCTTTTTACCGAAACGATTTATCGAACTAACGCTGTCAACTATAATATCCGCTCCGACTTCTCTGCTATTATCGGCTTTTATATTTAGTCCCGTTTTTACCCCCGGGCCGACGACGATAGGTTCTAAACCGAGAAAATCCCTGCACATATGCTGTATGGTATAGTTGAGCGAGGGAATGACCGAAGACATTATCACGCCCGTTATTTCCGATTTCGAAATACCCGCGTTTT
>JAFVCP010000151.1 GCA_017479185.1 Clostridia bacterium | reverse complement strand
ATGATAAAGGGAAGATGACGCCGAGGGCATATACTGGCTGTCCTCGAACGCCGTAGTCATATCGCTTATTCCTACTAGTTTACCGTCTGAAAAGACTCCCGCCGACCTTTTGACAATGCCGTAATTATCGGTGTCGAAAGGGGATATAAGGGCAAAATTTTTATTTTCGGTAAGTTTCGCGAGTTTTTTGAGATTAGAAGTTTCTCCCGTAAGTTCCCTTTTGTAGTAAACGGTCGGGGTGTCGCAAGGGGCGATTATAACGTCGGCTCCGTCGGACGAAAGGTTAAAAATATCCGTCAAAACTTTAACTTTCAAAATCTTTTTCTCCACTCTCTATAATATTAAAGAGCAAAGGATTTTGTTACGAGGCGAAGAAATCGTCTACGGCGGCTAAAATATCTCTCGTATTCTTCAATGCGAAAATTTTTTCTTTTAACGCCGCGGAGTTTGGCTCGCCTTTAAGGTAAAGACATATTTGTTTTCTGAAATTTACGGCTACGACTTCGTCGTCGTAACGAGTAAGAAGTTTTTCTATATGTTTTCTTATGATTTGTTTTTTGGATATATTGACTTTTTCTCCGCGAATTTCTGCGAAAAGCCAAGGTTTTTCAAGGGCGCCTCTCGCGAGCATAACGCCGTCCGCGTCGGTGTTTTTTATCATCTTATCGGCGTCGTTTGCCGAAAATATCCCACCGTTTGCGATGACGGGGATATTTACCGCCCTTTTTACTTCCGCGATCGTATCATAATCGACTTCGCCTGCGTAAATTTTGTCTTTCGCGCGTCCGTGTACTGTAATCATATCGGCTCCGCCTTGTTCGAGAGCCTTTGCGAAATCGACGGCAAGTGGTTTGCCTGTCAGGATACCTATGCGTATTTTGGCGGTTATAATTTTTCCCGTCTTTTTAAGTTCGGAAATTATTTTTTCGGCAAGTTCGGGTTTGTCGAGCAGCGCGCTTCCTTCGCCGTTGTTGAATATCTTTGGCATCGGACAACCGAAATTCACGTCGACTATATCGAATTTTTCCATCGAGGGGAGTTCGACGGCTTTTCTCATAATCGTGGGATCGTTGCCGAAAACTTGCGCGCATTTGATCTTTTCGTCGTCGGTGGTAAAGAGTAGATCTTCGGTGTTTAAGTTTCCGTAAATAAGACCTTTGCAACTTACCATTTCGGTAAACGCGAGCGACGCGCCGAACGAAAGACATATCGATCTCATCGCAAAGTCCGAAAACCCGGCAAGGGGAGCGAGAAAAAGATTGTTTTCGGTAGTTATTCGGTTTATTTTAACCTTTTTTAATTTCATCGTAATATTCGTCTATCTCTTTTTCGGAGAGTTCTTTTATGTTTTTTCCGTCGTCGGAAATCGCTTTTTCGAGTTTGGTAAATCTCAGGACGAATTTGTCGGTCGAAATAGTCAGAGCCTCTTCCGCGTCAACGCCCGCTTTTCTCGCGAGGTTTACCGCCGAGAAAAGAAGATCTCCGTATTCCTCTTTTATTTTGGCTTGATCGCCAATAGCCGTCGCCTCTTCTATCTCTTTTAATTCTTCGAATATTTTATCGACGATCTGTTTGTCGCTCGAAAAATCGAAGTTGTATTTAGAAGCCCTTTTTCCGACTTTTTGCGCTCTCATAAGGGCGGGAAGGTTTTTGGGAACGGCGTTGATATATTCGGAGCCGTTATCGAACCCCTTTTCCTTTCTTTTGTTCTTATCCCATAAAGACAGAGCCTCGTCTGCGGACGAAACCTTGTCTTTTCCGAATATATGAGTATGTCTTGAAATCAGTTTTTCACAGATCGACGAGATCACGTCGTCGTAAGTAAAAGCCGATCGTTCTTCTCCGAACAGGATCTGAAACATAACTTGAAGCAGAACGTCGCCGAGTTCTTCCACGATGGCGTCATCGTCTCTTTTTTGAATTGCGTCGAGAAGTTCGTAGGTTTCTTCGATGGTATTCATTCTTATCGAGTCGGGAGTTTGTTCTCTATCCCACGGGCAGCCGTTTTCGGCTCTTAACGCTTTAAGTATTTCGTGAAGATCGCCAATACAAAATCGCGTTTTTTCCAAAAAACTCAGTTTGTCTACGGCAAGAGCGGAAGAGTAGTCGAAATCGTCGTCGAAATCAAATTCGTAGAGTTTTATTTTTTTGATTTTTTGCGAATTTATCTTATAGACCTCTATTTCGTCGCCAAAACGTTCGGATAGGGCAAGTTTGATCTTTCCCGCGATAAAACTCCCGTCAATATCCGTGATTATAAGAGGAAGCGAGAGATCGAGATCTTCAATATCGTAAGAGGATATCGAAGTATAATGGGAAAACCCTATACGGGAAGCGTAAGCCGACGCTCTCGAAACGCCGTTGATTATTTCTGCATCCTTTCTTTTAGAGAGAATTATTTTGCACGTATTGTCCGAGTTGACGTCCCCGTCTACCATATAAACAACGTTTTTATTTTTTGCGACAGAAAGAACTTCTTTCGCAAGATTTTTCGTTAAAGTGTCGAAATTTCTCGATTTTTCGTAAATATCATCGAGCGATCGAACTTTCAGATCGGTAGAGAGAATATATTTGCCGCTTTCGGTGAGAGAAGTCCGAAGCAATATTTCGTCCGCCTGTTTTGCTTTTTCATAAGCCCTGAGGGAGAGATCTCCCGCCTGTATTCCTATCCCTATGATCGTTAAGTTCATCTTCGGTTCTCCGTTTGTTATTACAGATAATAATATATACCAAATTTAAAAAAACTGCAACAAAATAACACAAAATATCGCAAATTAAAGGCGCAAAAATATTTATTTCCACGATTTTAAGAAGTAGCGGTTGTAAAATTATTTTAGAAAGCAGCCCCGTGAAGAGCGTCGCGCAAGGACAGTAGGTTTTGCCGAGAGCGATAAGGCAACCCGTTTCGGTTTGTATAAGGGACAAAAGAACGATATTGAACGCCGCCGACGAAAGCAGCCTCGAAGTTATTTCCCGCTCGCCGACGTTGAATTTTCCGAAAAGCAAAGAGGTTATCGTGTCGGCTGAAAAAAAGACGATTATCGACGCCGAAAAAGATAATATCAACGTTATCAGCAAAGATTTTCCAACTTCGTCGTAGGCTTTATTGATTTTTCCTTGCGAAATCAAATGTGAGACCGACGGTAAAACGGCGACGGCAAGACCGTAACAAACCGCAACGGGAACGCCTATAACGGTTTCGACGCTTCCCGTATAAACGCCGTAAAGCGAAAGCGCGTTGGGTAAATAAGTTTTTAAAATATTTATTATGGTAAATCCGTCGTACAGCCTCGCGGCGGGAAGGATGATCGAAGAAAGTGTTATCGGGATAACGGTCAGGATTAGTCGTTTCGTCGGAAATTTTGCCGAATTTTTCGATATTGGGGGTTTGTTTTTTCCGTAAATAAAAGCGAGATAAACTACCGCGCCCGCTTCGCTGAGCGTTACGGCGAGGCAGGCGAGCGCTCCCTTTTCTTCGGGCGTCGAACCGAAGGCGGAACATAATAATAAGCCGAATACGAGTTTGACCGATTGTTCGGTTATTTGCGAGATCGCCGTCGGTCGCATATTTTTAAGACCTTGAAAATATCCTCTGAAACATGCGATGACCGAAACGAGCGCTATCGACGGCGAGAGGGCGATATACGAATAATAGGCTCTCGGTTCTCCCTGAAAATAAGCGAGAACTTGCGAGAGTAAAGCCATAATAAAACTT
>JAFVCP010000150.1 GCA_017479185.1 Clostridia bacterium | reverse complement strand
GGTTTCCCGTATCAACGCCGTCGCCGAAGCGTATGCTTCAAGACAGCCTTTTCTGCCGCAAGAACAGAGTTCTCCGCCTTCTTCTATGACCATATGTCCGAGTTCCGCGCCCGCCGACTTATTGCCTTCGAGAAGTTTATTTCCTATAACTATCCCGCCGCCTACTCCCGTTCCGAGCGTCAACATAATGTTATCCTCAAATTCTTTGCCTGCTCCGAATTTGGCCTCTCCGAGCGCCGCGACGTTAGCGTCGTTTGCGATTTTTACTTTTACTCCCACTTCTTTTTCGATTACGTCGGCGATATGGAAATTTTTCCATTTAAGATTGTTGGAAAATACTACCACTCCGCTTTTGCTGTCTATCATTCCCGGAACGCCCATCCCTACGCCTTCTATATCTCTCGTCTGCATTCCCGCGGATTTTAAAAGCGTAGTTATCAGACCGACTATATTCGATAAGACCTGTCGCTCTCCTTTTCCCACTTCCGTAGGAACCTTATTATAGACTATTATCTCCCCGTCGTCGTTTACTATTCCGCCTTTTATAAACGTACCGCCGATATCTATACCTACATAATATTTTTTTACTTCCGTCATTATAAATTCTATTTCTCCTTTAATTTCGCATTCGCCGTATCCCGCGGAAATCATAACGGTATCCCCTTTTTTTACCGAAATGTTTTCTATTTTACCTTCGCCATCAACCACAGTCAAACCGCAAAACGAGTTATCGCTTATACGTATTTTCCCTTCCCCGCTTATTTCGGATTTGGTCGCCGTAAAATACTTGTTTATTCCGATAATTTTACCGTTTCTACTTGCAAAACTCTTCTCTTCGCGGTTAAAAGCCGAAAAATCGATAACTTTCAGGGCTTTATCGAGATGAAGAGGTCTTTCCTTTCCGTCCGCGCCCTTTCTTTTATAGTCGTAAACGCGATAAGTGAGATTGCTGTTTTGCTGGATCTCGCATATCAAAACCCCTTTACCTATCGCGTGTAAAGTGCCGGATTTTATAAAATAACTTTCGCCTCTTTTTACGGGATAAAAATTAAGGAGTTCCAGAACGGTTCCGTTTTCGGTCGCCTTTAAAAATTCTTCCTTCGACACCTCTTTTTTCAATCCCAGATATATTCCCGCGCCATCTTCGGCGTCCACAATATACCACATTTCGGTTTTACCGAACTGCCCTTCGTTTTTAAGCGCGTAATCGTCGCTTGGGTGGACCTGAACGGAAAGATTATCCGCGGCGTCGATAAGTTTGACAAGCGTAGGGAAAAACTCGAAGCCGTCGCAATTTTTTCCTAACCCCTCTTTGCCGAACGCCTCGACTATATCGCGTCCGTCAGCAGTAAGGCACTTGCCGTCTTTATGATAGGATATTTCCCAAGTTTCGGCGATCCTGTCGCCGTCCGAAATTTTTCCGTAACCTTTAAGTTTGTTTCCTCCCCATATATAGTCTTTACAGGGAGGGTTAAGTTTCTCGATTATTTTCACGTTGATTTCCTCTCATATAATTATAGACGATATAAAAAAAATAGTCAACTTTTCGATTGATTTTATAAAAGAAAAATGATAAAATATAACAAAAAGTTTTTGGGTTTTTGATAAAATGAAATACGAATTTTTATTTATTGATTTAGACGACACGATTTACGACTTTCAGGCCTCGGCGAAAATAAGCCTCGATAAAGCGAGCGAAGATATGGGACTCCCCAAAGAAAAAAGAAATTACACGCTGTATTCGACGATAAATCAAAAACTTTGGGACGATTATTCGCTCGGAAAAACGACCAAAGAAAAACTCGTCGTAGATAGATTCGAAGAATATTTCAACGCGATCGGTTTTATAAATGTTTCGGCTGTTGACTTTGGGAAAAGATACGAAAAATACCTCTCCGAAACTGCGATGATCCTTGAAAATTCGGACGAGATACTTAAATCGCTAAAAAATAAAGGGATTAAAATTTATATCATAACCAACGGGATCGAAAAAGTACAAAGAAAAAAAATAAAAATTTGCGGGATCGATAAAATATGCGACGGTATTTTTATTTCCGACGAAATAGGTTATACGAAACCCGATAAAAGATTTTTCGAGTATATTTTACGCGAATTACCCTTCGTAGACAAAAAAAGATCTTTGATCGTAGGAGATAACCTGCTTTCCGATATCGGTCTTGGAATAAACGCAGGCGTCGACACCTGTTATTTAAACCGAACCGATAAAAAAATAAAAGGTGAATTTTCCCCAACTTACGAGATCTTTTCTCTGAAAGAATTGTTGAACTTAATATAAAAGACGAGTCGCGCGAAGCGACTCGTCTTTTATATTCTTATTCTATATCGTCGAAAATATCGTCGGCGTAATTATCGTAAGGCTCTAAAACTTCGGGCGAGTTGGGTTTCGTCGTTTGTTCTTTACTTTTATCCGAACCTGATTTCAAAACCGAAGAAATGATTATCCCCGTCAAAACGCCGAGCAAAGCCAAAGTAACCGCGGTAACTATCAATATCCATAACTTATTGTTCTTTTCCATAAGCCGTTCCCCCTTTTGGTGTATCACACTGTTAAAGTTTACCACAAAAAAAATATTTCGTCAATACTTTTCCACGATATTGAGCATTTCATCAAAGCGCGAGGTCATATCGGACACGAGTTTAAATTGGGTCCTCGTTCTGTCGAGGTTTTGATTTTCCCTCGAAGTTCTGAAATAAACGTCGCCGTCGAGATAGTCTGACAAAAATCTTATCCCGCACTCGTAGGTCATTAAGACCGCCCCCATGGCAAGATTGTCTTTTTCTATTTTGGTTATAGTATTACCGAATACGCTGAGATAACCCTTAGTATATTCCTCGAACAAAGGCATACTGAATTTCACCTTTTCGGTTTCGGGCGTATCTTCAAGACAAGGATTGCAGCCGAATCTTATAGAATCCCCGAAATCGTAACATATACTTCCCGGCATCATAGTGTCGAGATCGATAACGCATACCGCTTTATCCGTCTTTTCGTCGATAAGTACGTTGTTTAATTTAGTGTCGTTGTGAGTAACTCTCGTGGGCATTTTACCGCTATTTAACAGATCGACGATTTTGGAAACCAAGTTTTCCTTGCTTAAAGCGAACTCTATTTCCTTTAATACTTTGTCTTTTCTACCCGCCCTGTTTTCTTCGATCGCCTTTTTAAAATTTTCAAATCTTTTTACGGTATTATGAAAATCGGGGAGAACGGTATACAGTTTGGAAGAATCGAACCTGTCGAGAAGTTGCGCGAATTTACCGAAAGCGACGGCGCTTTCATAAAAATGTTCGGGTTTTTCTACGACGTCGTAACCCTTCGCCCCCTCGATAAATATATAAACCCTGTAATATTCGTTATCGGGCGTTTTTAAATAGGATCTTCCGTCTTTCGCGTTTACTATCGTAAGACTTTCCCTATTCGGATCCCCCCCTCTTTTTATTATCTCTCCCCTGTTATATTCTGTAACGAGTTTAATATTATTCATCAACCCGTCGACGTTTTTAAACAAATTGGAGTTTATCTTTTGAAGAATATATTTTACTTCTTTGCCGTTTTCTTCAAGTCTGGCAAGATAAGTCCTGTTGATATGCCCGCTTCCGTAAGGCTCGCAGGACAAATAATTTCCTTTTATTTCAAATTGAGATAATATTTCGTTTAACTGCATATCGAAACTCCTTATCGAAATTTTCGTCTTTATCCTAACACAAAACGGCCGATTCGTCAAATTTTTCGCTTTAAAAAAACGAAAAGCGAAAATAAGTATAAAATTTTTATATTATCGAGATATTTTTGATAGAAAAATGATAATAATTCCGTGTAGGAGCAATGTAACCTATGGAATTATTTTCTGAATTGAATTTAAACCGAGATCTGATCGAAACCAAAATAGGCGAAAGCGACGACGTCGTTTTCTTTTCTTTTTCGGTAGCGGGAAAAGACGCCGTCGCGATCTACGTCGACTCGATAACCGACAAAGAACTTCTCGGACTTGAAGTTCTTGCAAGGATCGAAAGAGAAAAAGAGATATCGGACCTTAAAAAACTTTCCGAGATCATAACGCTTGCAAGCGTTAAAATCATAACTTCTTCAACCGAATGCGTTAAGGAGATATTAAACGGCAACGCCGTTATATTTATCGACGGACAAACGGGCGCGATCTCCGTCGACTTAAAAAAATACGAAACGCGTTCTATCTCGGAACCGCCGACGGGTTTTGCCATTAAAGGTCCGAGAAACGGGTTTACCGAAACCATAAAGACAAATCTGAGCCTTATAAGAAGATATCTTAAAAGCGAAAAATTGAGGATCGAGAATTTCGAAATCGGAACCATTACTTCCTCGTCCGTAAGCCTTTTATATATCGACGGAATAGCGAAAAAACAAGTTACTGATAAAATAAGGCGAAAATTAAACGAGATCGTTATCGACGGCGTACCGGACAGTTCTTACGTCGCGAAATTTCTCAACGAAAGGAAAAATTCCCTTTTCAAACAAGTGGGAACCACCGAAAGACCGGACGTTTTTATCGAAAGGTTACTCGAAGGGAGAGTCGGCATACTCGTCGACGGCAGTCCTTTCGCGCTTACCCTTCCGTATATGCTGATAGAAGATTTTCAGTCTGCGGAAGATTACTATATTTCTTCGTTCAGAGCAAATCTCGCGAGAGGAATAAGAGTCGTTTCTCTCGCGATAGCGATTTTTCTGCCCGCGTTTTTCGTTTCCGCGCAACTCTTCCATATCCAACTTTTACCATTAAACTTTCTTTTGACTATCGTAAACGGCATAAGAGGCATTCCGCTATCTCCCAGCCTCGAAATGTTTTTTATCTTATTGATCTTTGAAATTCTGAACGAAACGAGCGTAAGAATGCCCAAATACGTCGGTATGGCTATCGGCGTCGTAGGCGCGCTCGTCTTGGGGGAAACCGTCGTTCACGCGGGTATCGTTTCAACCCCCGCGGTACTGATAATGGCGCTATCCGGGATCTGCATTTACACCGTTCCCGATATCGTAGAATCCACTTCCGTGTTAAGGCTTTTATTCCTGATGTTCGCGGGTTCGATCGGTGTTTACGGAATAATAGTCTGCTTCGGTATTATTCTTATTTACCTGTCGACAATTGAAAATTACGGTTCGCCCTACCTCGCCCCATACTCCCCGCTAATATCAAACGACCTGCAAGACGGTATTACTATGAAAAGAATCGACGAAATGCTCCGTCGCCCCGAATCGATCGGTTCTCCGAATAAAATAAGGAGCAAGACCAATGAATGATTTTAAAATATCCGTAAGGCAAATTTGTTTTATGACGATAGGTTTGATAACGGCGTCAAAACTTATCTTTATGACGTCAATTACGGCTGAATACGCGAAAGAAGGGATATTGTTTTCGATCGCCGCCGATATGCTGGTAAACGCCGTATTTATCTTTATCGCACTTAAACTCGACGAAAAATTCGGCGGAAAAACCATTTTCGAAATACTATCCGAAAGGATAGGCGTTCCGGCGGCTAAAATAATATATTTTATTTTTTTCGCGATATTTTTTCTTAAATCCTATCTGCCCGTTATAGAACACGAAGAATATATTAAAAAAACGCTTTACGAAACGGCGCCTTTATACGCGAACGTAATTCCGTTTTTCATTTTATCGATATACTTTTCTTATAAAGGACTCAAAGGTTTGGCGAGGGCTTCGGACGTATTGGTCTGGTTTACCGTCGTAGGGTCTTTATGCCTTATCGCGCTTACCCTTCCCAACGTCGATATAACGGAATTTCTACCCGTTCTCGCTCGTCCGAGATTGGTTTTAAGCGGAAGCCTTAAAACCGCTTTATGGCATTTTGACAGCATTTATTATCTACTTCTTGTCGGCAGGATAAAGAGAGAAAAAAAGACCGAATTGAAAATCATTTCGGCATATCTCCTTTCAATGGTTTTAACTCTTTTATACGCGGGAGCGACCTACGGCGAATACGGAGTTTTGACCGAACGGCAATATTTTCCGCCCGTTGAAATGGGAATGATAAGCGTCGCGCTTATAAACGTCGGGCGAATAGATTATTTCGCGGCGATACTGATTTCGTTTTCTCAAATATTTTCCGCGGCGCTTCCCCTGTTTTTCGCCTCGCTGTGTTTGCAAAAAACTTTTTCTTTTAAAAACAAAATAATCGCGCCTATTGTGGTAAACTTACTATCTTTTATACTCATAACGGCGACATCGGATCTTATTTTCGTATTTTACGACCTTTTTACCGATTACGCCGTATACCCGATCGCCGTCGTATCTTTTATATTCCCGATAATTTTAGCGTTTTTTAAAGGGGAAAAACAAATCAAAGGAGAACGATTACTATATGAATAAAATAAAAAGCAAAGCCCTCTTTCTCGCGATCATCGGACTTTCGGCGACCTTCTTTTCAAACGATTTCGGGGTTATAGACATTGAAAAAACGGCGATAATCGTCGCTCTCGGTATAGATATAGACGAAAGCGAAGGATACATCGTTTCAACACAGATAGCGACTCCCGATCCCGCGTCAGAAGCCAACGTATTAAACGATCAGACCACGATAGAAGGCAAGGGAAAGACGATAGCGCAAGCCGTGGATAACGTAGGAAAAAACACGGGATGGTATCCCCTTTTAACCTACTGTCAACTAATAATTCTCGGGGAGAAGGTTCTCGATACCGATATAATGGATATACTCGGCGTTTTCGTAAGAACAGATAAGGTCCCCTCTTCCGCTCTCGTCGCGATTTGCGAGGGGAAAGCAAAAGAGGTTTTATCCGCGACTTCTCCCCTTGACAGCGTATCTTCTTTCGCGATAGAAAAGATCCTCGTAAAACAAATAGCCAAAACCGACTGCGTCGCTATGGTAAACGTAAAAGACTTTGCCTGCGGCTATTACGGCATTTCGGGTTTTTCATACGCACCATATATAAAAACGGTCGACACCGACGCGAAGAATACCGCCGGGGGAGAGTCGGAAAAATCGCAGACGACTTCCCTGTTCGACGTTACTCAAACCTGTTACTTCGACAAAGGGATGTCGAAGGGAAAACTTAACCCCTCGCAAACGTTGATTTTTAATATTTTAGGCAAAAAAACGCTCGAAGCCTATCTGACGTTGGAAAATATCGAAATCTTCGGACAAAAAGCCGACGCTACCTTTAATATCGAAAATTTTTCAAGCAATAAAAAAGTGATCGCGGACGAAAACGGGTTAACTCTCGATATTTCGTTAAACGCAACGCTCGCGTTAAGGGACGCGAACAAAACGGGAGATCTGAAATCGCTCTCCGCGATAGTCGATATACCGGACGCCGTTCTTAACGCCGCGGAACTTGAACTTAAAGAAATAATACAATCGATTTTCATTAAAACACAGGAAGAAAAATGCGACGTTTTTAAAATAGGCGAAACACTCTTTAAATTCGATTATAATAATTATGAAAAATTCAAAGATAAAATTTTCAATTCGAAATTGAATTTGACGATAAAATGTAATAGCGTAAAAAAATAAAACGGTAAAAAATCTCTCGAAAACGCTTTGTTTCGAGAGATTTTTTTGAGTTGCAACTCTTTAAGGTTTTACTTTTTCAAGATCTTTTAGCCAAACGCTCGGACTACAATCGCTCGGCATTCTCCAATCCCCTCTCGGAGAAAGAGAAAACTTGCCCGTCTTTACCCCGTCCGGAGAACACGAACGTTTAAATTGCTGTGAGAAAAATCTGCGAATAAATTTATCGAGCCATTTATAAATGGTTTTTCCGTCGAACTCTCCTTCGAAAGTCCTTAAAGCGATATAGTATATCTTCGAGGGTGAATATCCGCTTGAAATAAAATGATAAAGGAAAAAGTCGTGTAAAACGTACGGTCCTACGATATCCTCGGTTTTCTGACTTATTTCTCCGCCTTTACCGACAGGAACAAGTTCGGGGCTTACGGGAGTATCTAAAATATCCAAAAGTGTGTTTTTAAGTCGTTCGCTACCCCTTTCGCCATACGCTCTTACGATCTCCCTTACCAAAGTTTTAGGGATCGACGAATTTACGCCGTACATAGACATATGATCGCCGTTATAAGTCGCCCAGCCCAGCGCGAGTTCCGACATATCCCCCGTACCGACAACCAATCCGCCGGTCATATTGGATATATCCATCAAAACCTGCGTTCTTTCCCTCGCCTGCGCGTTTTCAAAGGTTACGTCGGGAGTTTCGCCGTCGTGTCCTATTTCGAGAAGATGAGATCTGACCGATGAAGAAATATTTATTTCTCTTACGGAGATACCCAAAGATTCAGCAAGAAGTACGGAATTGTTTTTAGTTCGATCGCTCGTTCCGAAACACGGCATAGTTACTGCGATTATGTTTTTAACAGGGCGTTTAAGCAATTTGAACGCCTCGTAACAAACTATCAACGCGAGAGCGCTGTCAAGCCCGCCCGAAACCCCTATAACGGCGGTTTTCGCGCCCGATCTTTCCAATCTCGCAGATAAAGCGCGAGTCTGCAATTCGAGCGTGTTGAACGCAAGAAATCTTCTCTCGTCGTTTTTTTCTGGAATAAAGGGATAACGCGAAAACTCTCTCAATTTACCGTCGCTTTCGTTATCGCAAGAGAAATATATTTTATCGCAAACGGGAATATCCGAAGCGCTTTGCCACTTTTTACTTCTTATAAAATCGAGATAATAGGTGTCAATATCCGCAACGCAGATCTTTTCGTCTGTAAACGGTAAATTTTCCTTGATAACTTTACCGTTTTCGGCAATTATGTTATGCCCGCCGAAAACGAGATCGGTCGTCGATTCTCCTTGCCCCGCGTCGGAGTAAACGTAAGCGCAAGCGCACTTTTCGGAATGTACGCGAACGAAATCCTTTCTTTTATCCGCCTTAAAAACGACCTCGTTACTTGCAGATAAATTTAAAATCACGTTCGCACCGTTTAAGGAATGTATGGTTGACGGAGAAGCGCAAACCCAAAGATCTTCACAAAGTTCGATTGAAAATCTTTGAGAAGGACGCTTAGAATTTATGAAAATCAATTTGTTGCCGAAAGGATAACTTTTATCGCCTATTAAAATAGTGGAATTTTCATTTTCGGCAGGAGAAAACTGTCTGCGTTCGTAAAACTCGTCGTATTCGGGCAAATAAGTTTTGGGAACCACTCCCAAAATCTCTCCTTTACAAAACGCCACCGCGCAATTATATATTTTCCCTTCTTTTAAAACAGGGCAACCAACCGCCGCGAACAAATCGTAATTTCTTGAAAAATCAACGATTTCAAAAAGGGATTTTTGGCACTTTTCTAATATAATGTTCGAATAAAAAAGATCGGATAAAGTATATCCCGAAAAACACAGTTCGGGAAAAACAATCGCCCCGGCGCCGAGTTGCGCCGATTTTTCAAACACCCTTTTTATTTCTTCCGTATTATATGAAATATCGCCAAGTCTGAGATCAGGCGTAACCGCAGCGACTCTTAAAAACCCTTCCGGATAATTTTTAGTCGTTTCCACGCGCGGATTATCGCTTGAAATATTTATCGCTTGTCCCAAAGCGTCTGAAATTTTGGAAAGAGTTTCGGCTTTGACGCTTTTAGTCGAAGCAGAAAGAATTTTATTTAAGGTTCCGAGCGGTATACCGCTTTTTTCCGACAACTCCTTGGCGGTCATCCCCTTTTCGTTTTTGATTTTCTTGATAAATTCGCTTACGTTGCTCATTTTATTTTCCTCTGAAATTATCTCAAAAGATAAATATATTTTACCATTAAAGGTAAAAAATGTAAAGCAATTTTATCGAAACAAATAAAAAAAGGTCTGCTTATACGAACAGACCGATTATATAATAGATTATTCCGACTATCGCGCCGCCCGTAACGCCGAAAACGATTATCGGTCCCGCAACAACGAACATTTTTGCCGCCATTCCGTAAACGTAACCTTCCGACTTGAACTCCATCGCCGGCGACACGACCGAATTGGCAAACCCTGTTATGGGAACGATGGATCCCCCGCCGGCAAATTTACCTATTCTGTCATAAACTCCCAACCCCGTAAGAAGAGCCCCTAAAAATATAAGGACGATGGAAGTCGCTCCGGCGAGTTCGTCGCCGTAAAGTCCTAAAAAAATCTGGAGCGAATACCTTATAAATTGCCCTACGAGGCAAATTGTTCCGCCCACCCAAAACGCTCTGAAAATACTTCTCGCTTCTTTGGTTTTGGGCGATGAAAACGAAACCAATTCCGCGTATCTTTTTTTTGCCGTTTCGTCAATCATAATTACGCTCCTTCGTTTTCGAAAAACGCCTTATTCTCTCCGCGCCTTTTTTATAAACACACTCTTTTCTGTCGGAAACCGCTGCTCCGAATTCATAATTTTTCATACGATTATTATGAACCGATCGCGGTTTTTAATACCCGTAAAATTTATTTTATAAAAGATTTTAATTTTTCTATTATTTTATTTTCTATTCTCGAAACCTGAACTTGCGAAACCCCTAATGCCTTTGCGATCTCGCTTTGTGTGTTGTCTCTGTAATACATCATAAATACAACTTTTCTTTCCCTTTCGGGAAGTTTTTCTATCATACTTTCAAGAAGAATTTTATCAACCATATCGTCTTCGTCCTCTTTAGCGGCAATCTTGTCGATAAGTTCGAGTTTTTTATCGCTCCCGTCGTCTACCTGTTCGGAGAGAGAGATCGGCATTTTAGCGCTGTCAAGAGCGAGTACCACATCTTCTTTTTCCATATTCAACGCTTTGGCGATCTCGTCGACCGTAGGAACCTCTTTCCCGCCAGAAGTATATTTTTCTATATAAGAATTTATAAGTTTCGCTTGATATTTTATTATTCTCGAAACCTTAATGGCGCCGTCGTCGCGAAGAAATCTTTTAACTTCCCCGACTATCATAGGTACCGCGTAGGTCGAAAATCTGACGCCGAAACTTTCGTCGAAATTCTTTATCGCCTTTAAAAACCCGATACAACCGAGTTGATATAAGTCGTCGAATTCTATACCCTTATTTTTATATCTTTTGATAACGCTTTTAATCAGAAGAGAATTATTTTCGAGCAATATTTCTTTCGAACATTCGTCCCCCTGCTTGGCTTTTCTTAAGTGTAAAAGGGTCTCCTCTACGGTCAACATTATTTAACCTCTATTTTTTTGACCATTTCCACCTTGGTT
>JAFVCP010000149.1 GCA_017479185.1 Clostridia bacterium | reverse complement strand
CTTTATCGGCGGAGCCTTTCTCTTGCTCGGCGCGATAGGCTGTTATAGAGCCTGCCTGCGGGTTTTTCCCGTAACGCTTATTTTCGCGTGCGTTTTCGGCGGTATCTCCTACCTCGCGAGAAGGGACGTCGGCGGGGCGAACGCGATGGGCGTAAGGCTTCTCGTAATAGGAACGGCCGTCATACCGGGTATGAGCGTAGCGCCCGTCGATCTGACGAGAAACTTAAATCAAATGAAAGCGCCGAAAGGCGTAACACTCGGAATGCTCATCGCCCTGAATTTTACCCCTCTTTTAAGGCTTGAAACCAAAAGAGTCCGCGAGGCGATGAAAACGAGAGGGGCGGGGAGTTTGCTCAGTCCCAAAGTGTTTTACAGAGCCTTTCTGATACCTTTCGTAACGAGGATAGTAAATATTTCGGATACGCTTGCTTTGTCGGTCGAAACGAGAGGTTTTTCTCTTGAAAAGACGCAGACGACCGTTTATAAAACGCCGAAATTCAAGGCGACGGACGCGATTTTGATATTGGGGCTGGTCGCGGGGGCGATCATTACGGTGGCGTTATGAAAGCGATAGAATTTAAAGACGTAACCTTCCGCTATGAAGGATACGACAACGAGATATTGAAAAACGCGAATTTTTCCGTGGATTACGGCGAAGTCGCTCTTCTCGCGGGATTTTCGGGGGAAGGGAAGTCGACGGTATTGTCGCTCGCTTCGGGTATTATTCCCAACGTAACGCCGGGAGAGGTTACGGGCGAGATATTTGCGGGCGGCGAAAGCGTCAAAGATAAAAAACTCGGCGAAGTGTGCCGAAAAGTGGGCGTAGTCTTACAAAACGCCGACAGTCAGATAATTCATTCCGTCGTCGAGGACGAGATAGCGTTCGGGTGCGAGAATTTCGCTTTTTTGCAAGAGGAGATAGAAAAAAGCGTAAAAAAGTCGTGCGAAAGGATGAAATTAAACCCCGAGTGGTTGACGAGAACGCTTTCCGGCGGGCAAAAACAACGCCTTATCACAGCCTGCGCGTTTGCGACGGGGCAAAAAGTACTCATATTGGACGAGCCTCTCGCCAATCTCGACGGGCAGGGCGCCCGACTTTTGATGAACACCTTAAAATCCCTCGCGAAAGAGGGGTACGCCGTCTTGGTGGTCGAACACCGCCTCGATATGGTCTTGCCGTTCGTCGATACGGTTTGGAATATAAGGGGCGGAGAAATTACTAAGATAGAAGATAAAAAATCCTATCTTTTGTCGCAGGCGCAGACCATCGTTTACGACGGACAAAGCAAAGCGACGGAAGAGAACGTGTTTCAACTGAAAAACGTGGGATTTTCCGCGGGAAAAAGGGAGATATTAAAGGATATTACCCTCGATATAAAAAAGGGCGAAAGATTGCTGTTATTGGGCGAAAACGGCTGCGGAAAGACGACGCTTTTGCGTATAATAGCCAAACTGAATAAGAAATCGAAGGGAGAAATAGAAAGTATTATTGACAAAAGGCGCGGCAAATGGTATAATATCGTAAGTTTTGTTCATCAAAATCCCGATTATATGCTGTTTATGCCGACGGTAAGGCAGGAGATCGCGTACAACGCGAAAACGCCGGAGTACGCCGAAGAGATCGTCAGGCGGTTCGGACTTGAAAAAATAGCCGACCGTCATCCTCAATCTCTTTCCGAAGGGCAGAAACGCAGAGTATCCATCGCCGCCGCGACGTCGAGCGATCCCGAAGTGTTGCTTTTGGACGAACCGACGGTAGGTCAGGACTTTGCGGGACTTAAAGAACTTGTCGGAATATTGAACGAGTTGCACGAAAAAACGGGTAATACGATGATAACCGTTACGCACGATCTGCGATGCGCGGAGGCGCTTTGCGACAGGGCGGCGGTCATAGAGGACGGAAAAATTTCCGAAGTCGGAGAAAGAGAACTCGCGAGAAGATTTTTCGTTCGGCAATGAAAGGAGAAAAACAATGAGTAGGACCGAAAGCAAAGAAATGTATTTAAAAACCATCTATCTTTTATCCAAGAAGAAGGGTAGCGTCCGCAATATCGACATCGCCGCGGAATTGAATATTTCAAAACCGAGCGTAACGGGAATGTTGAAAAAGTTGGTCGCCGACGGCGATATCGCGATCACAAACGACTATCTCGTATCGCTTACGACCGAAGGAAGGGAAAGGGCGGAGATGATATATAATCGTTACGTTACCTTCGTCGATCTTCTTACGCTTATGAATATTCCCGAAGATAAGATACGCGACGCCGCCTGCAAACTCGAACACGGCGTTTCCGACGAGATCTTCTATTATATGCGAAATTGGGTAAACGATTTTAAAAAGAATAAATAAAAAAACACCGAGCGAAAAAAGCGGTTCGCTCGGTGTTTTTTTATTTAAGATACTGAAAAAACGAGATGGGATAAGGGGTAAACCGTCGGTTTGTTTTTTTCGGGATCTGTCGGCGTTTCGAGCCGAAAATTTAAAATTAAAGGGGTAAACGGGCAAAATCGATATTTTTAAAATATTTATTTTGTCCACTTTTTCATTTGTTTTATCTATTTACAAAGACAAGGAGCCGTGTTAAAATTATAAATGAAAACATTTATTTGTTAAAGCGGAATTGCGACGGCGACTTTTTGTAGTATTTTTTGAACAGTCTTGCGAAATACTGTGTATCGGGAATATTTATTTCGTTCGCTATCTCCGAAACGTTCTTATCGGAAGTCAGAAGTTGTTGTACGGCGTAAGTCATTTTGCAGTATAACAAGTATTTATGGATAGTCATTTCGGTGTGTTTTATAAGGAGCGAATTTATATAGTTGGGATGATAGCCGAATTTCGCTCCGATCTCTTTGTTGGTCGGGTTGTCGCGGAAATGCTCGCGAAGGTAGTCGGTTACCGCCGAAACGAGTTCGTTGTTTTTCGACAGATCGTTTTCCGTCCTGTACGCGACTTTCAAAAGTATTTCCTGAATTATATTATTGCATTTCAGCGACGAGAATTTTCGTTTTAAAGAGTAAGATTCTTCGAGTTCGAGCATAAGCGGGCGCAGATCCGAGGCGTTTGGTAAAAAGACGGTGCCGTTTAAAGATTCGGCGTCCGAAAATCGAACGTTTTCTTCCAAAAGACCGCTTTTGTCGAATTCTTTGACAAGGCTCGGGGCGACGGGTGTAACGGCGTCGCTCGATCGGAAAGTGAAGTCGAAATTGCAGGTTACGCAGATAAGGGGGTTCTTCTTTTCCGAAACGTACCTGTAAGGAGTGCCTGCTCTCCACATAACGAAAGTGTCGGGGGAGAGATCGTAGACCTCGTCGCCGATCTTAACGGAGCCGTGTCCGCTCAGTACGAAATATATGCGTTGATCGAAACCGACGATCTCTTTACCGTCGTTGAACCAACAGTTTGACATATTTTGTTTGGCGGCGAACCTCACGAAAGGGGTTATCTTATCGAACAACATATCGGTTACCTCGTTTTTGGAACTGAAAATATTGTAATACAAAAAATTTATTTTGTCAATAAGCCGGATCAAAACGAAAAGTTTTTGTTTTTAAGGCGAGAAGGAGAGTTGTATGAATAAAGTAAACCTGTACGCTTATTATTTTCCGAATTGGCACGTCGACGCGAGAAACGACGTATGGCACGGCAAGGGTTGGACGGAGTGGGAAGTTACCAAGTGCGCCAGACCCCGATTCGAAGGGCATTATCAGCCGAGAGTACCTCTTTGGGGTTACGAGGACGAAGCCGATCCAGAGGTTATGGCGAAAAAGATAGCCTGCGCCAAAAAATACGGAATAAAGGGATTTATATTCGACACCTATTATTACGACGACGGTCCGTACCGCGCGAGATGCCTTGACGAGGGCTTCTTAAAAGCGAAAGGGAACGAAGATTTCGAATTTTCGGTAATGTGGTGCAATCACGACGCGATATACGCGCACCCGTCGCCGCGGCTCATAGTTTCCCCCGTGTTAAAGAGCGGAGCCGTCGATCTCGCGGCGTTCGTCAGGATAACCGACGACTTTATAGAAAAATATTTTACCAAGCCCAATTATACGAGAATAAACGGCAAGATAATGTTTACCATATATAATCTCGGAAAACTCATCAAAGAACTCGGCGGAGTAAAAGAGGCGAAAGAGGCTCTCGACGGACTTCGTCAAAGGGTGAGAAACAGGGGGCTTGGCGAAATGCACCTTTGTACCGTTCCCGCGATAATAGAGGACGATATAGAGGATAAGAGAAAGATAAACG
>JAFVCP010000148.1 GCA_017479185.1 Clostridia bacterium | reverse complement strand
TCGACTCCTTCGTGTGGGACGGCTTCACAGCAAAGGCGAAGTTCATCTGCGAGAATGACAGCGAACACGTTGATTTGCGTGATGCGACCGTCACCAGCGTTGTGACCACCGAGCCTAAATGTGAAACTACCGGTATCAGAACCTACACGGCTACTTATGGTGATTACACCGACACCAAGGAAGAGACGCTTGCCACCGTCGATCACAACTGGAGCGAATGGACGGTAACAAAAGAAGCGCAAGTCGGTGTCAAGGGCGAAGAAACTCGTACTTGCTTGGTCGGCGGCGAGATCGAGACGAGAGAAATCCCGGCTCTGCCTTACGTGCCTACCACCAATGAGGACGGCACCAAGACTTACACAGAAACCGTAACCGAAGAAGCCAAAGACGTGACTGCAATCTTCGAGCAAGCCAAAGAGGAGCAAGGCTCCGTTGAGATCAAGGCAACGACCGAAGACAACAAAGAAGTCGTGATTGTGTTCAACGCGGATGCAGTCAACGCTATCGGCGATGCGGAAGTCAGCCTTTCGGTCAAAGTGGTTACCGAAGATATGACGGTGGAAGATGCCGAATTGGTGCTTGAAGTTACGCTTGAGGGCGCAACGTTTGCAGATGGTGAAGCAATCGTCACCTTGCCGTTTACGCAAGAAATACCGGCAGGCAAAGTTGCCAAAGTCTACTACGTCGCCGACGATGGCACGAGAACGGATATGAACGCAACGTTTGCAGACGGCGTTGCCACCTTTGCAACCAACCACTTCTCGACCTATGCGATAGTGCTTGAAGACGCACCTACCTCAGACAGCACAAGAAAAGGTCATGGCTGTTTCGGAACAATAGGCGGAGTCGCAGCATCTGCCTTTGTTGTACTTATCGGTATAACGGTTGTGGTGCTTTGGCGTAAGCGCAAGGAAAATTAAATTATCACTTACATTGTTTTTACGGACAATACGATAAAAACATATCTATCAGTTATTCTACAATTTAATATCAACGAACAGTCAGGGCGTTGCTATTAGCGGCGCCCTGATCTTTTCAAAAAAATCTTGAACAAATGTTCGGAAATGTATTGACAAAAGGAAAGTCTCGTAGTATAATAGTAAAATACGAGTAGTATCGTATTTTTTTGTGTGCCCTTTTTAAGGGATTTGACGAACAAGTTTCGTCTTGCGTGGGAGGAAGTGTCCCCGCGCGCGCCCGGAGCAATCCTTGTGAGTAAGTAAAGGTTTTAAGAGATTGCGACGATGGGTTTTTATTGTTATACTGTTTTATGACAATAAGCGAGCGTAAGCCGGAGTCATTTTCAATTTTTTGAAGGTGGCGATGATGGTTCTTTTTGTCATACCATTTTTTCGATACTACGAGTAAAACAAACTAAATATAATAGCGGAATAAAAGTCCGTACGAGTGTAATTGCGCCAAGTGGCGACGGTGAAAATCGTACGGACTTTTTGTTTCGGGAGGAGGCATTATGAACAGCAGTTAAAGTGAAATAAGACAACCGAATAGAACAATTCAGCAGTCGGCGGTAGGAACTATCGGCGGCTTTTTTGCATTCTTTTTGTGGTAAAAAAGTTTTAAGGATAACCTTGACTTTTACCCCAAAAACGCCCTTTTAAGTGAAGGGAAAAATTAGCAAAGGACGGTGATGATTATGATTGATTGACCGACTTGCAAGCGGTCGTTAAACGCTTGTGAAAGTGGTTGCAAAAAGACCTATTCGGGAAAGCAAAAGTCAAGCAAAATGAGAAGAAGCGAAATAGGTGTAGCCTACTACACCAAACGTTGTTTGGTCGTAGGCTCTGCGAGGCTTTTTGTCCACCGAACAAAGTCGGGATGTCTGTTTCTACACACCTATTTCGCACGCAACAAAATCTAAATTTACAGGAGGAAACCATTATATCTTATATCGTATTGAATATGAAAAAATATCCACAAGGAGATATTGCCAAAGTCGCTTTGGAAAATGAACGGCAGGAAGGCTATGTCCGTATCGGAAAGGAAACGATTGACACAAGTCGCACAAAGAACAACTATCATTTAGTCCCACCGCCCGACAACGGCTATACGGAGTTTATCGACCAAAGAATCAGGCAAGCGGGAGTGAAACGGAAAGTAAAAGACGACGCAATCAAAATGGTGTCGTTCGTGATGACGTCGGATAAAGACTTCTTTGACGGTATGCCGCCGCAAGTCGAACGCGTCTTCTTTACCGACTGCGTGAACTTTGTCAAGAAACGTTACGGCGAAGAAAATATCATATCCGCTGTTGTCCACAAGGACGAAACAACGCCGCACCTGCATATCAACTTCGTACCGATCACGCCCGATAATCGTTTGAGCGCTAAATACTACTTTGACGGGAAATTAGCGGAATTACAGACCGCCGTATATGAAGACGTCGGCAAGAAGTGGAATTTATCCCGCGGGAAAGTCGGAAGCGCCGCCAAACACGTCGATCCGAAAACTTATAACAAAGTAGTCAGGCAAGCGACAGCCGACGCACGAGCCGAGAACGAGGACTTAAAAGAAGCCAACGCTACGGCAAGAGAATATCTTGACAGGACGATCCAACAGACGGAACAAGCGAGAATCGAACGAGATAAACTCATCGCCGAACGCGACAAAGAGGCGGATTACAGCAAAGCGTTAGAAGAAGCCAAGAACGGCGACGTTGCTCACGGCAAAAGAGGATTAAAAGAACAAGTAATTGCTTTGACCATCGAGAACAAACGGCTTGAAAGTGAGAACGTTCGTCTTGCCAAGGATAACAGCGACTTGTTTTCACAACTTCAAAAAGCAAAAGGATTTGAACGGAAAGCGCAAGTCGCCAAGAACGCAATGCTTGCCGTCAGGCAACACGAGCCGGAAGCGTATGCGAGGACGTTCTTCAAAGCGACGTCGGCAATGCAATCGTTCATAGACTTATTCGCCGTGCCCGTTCCCCTGCCGCGTAATCGGTTAAGGGAAATCGAGCAAGAAATTGAACGAGAACGGCTAAGTCAAAACAAAAATCGCCCGAATAACAACTATTCGAGCAAATAATCAGGGTAAATTTATCTTCTTCCCCATAAGACCTTGACAAAGCAGACCGAAATGAGTATAATATGTATTGATACGAAACATATTTTTCGGAGGACTTTATGGAAAGAAAGGAAGATACCCCTGTGCGCAAGGCACGCAGGAAGTACGAGGAGAAAGTGAAAGAAAAGAGAAAGCAAGCCAGCGGCAACTTTGGGACAATGATCCCAAGACCGCTATTTGAAGAGATCAACGCTTTCTTACAGGAAAATCACATCACAAAGGTTACGCTTATCCGCGAGGGGTACGAAGCCTTGAAGAAAAAGAAAGAAGACGGCAGTTTGAATAATAAAGAGAAATAGAAGCCGTAACGTCTTTCCTGCTATGTTTTGCGTAATAAAATCTATCAATATAAGGGAGAATTATTACGAGCATAGAAGCGAACAAAATTGTCATATTTACAGACGATCCCAACGGCTCATTTATGAGAATCAGGGAGAGAAAACTCGGCAATACGGTTTATACCATCATTGCGAGACAAAAACCGAACGCCAAAGAAACGGCGTTTGACATTACAAAAAGGCTGATCGAGCAGAACGCAGACAGCCTCATCAACACGGAACCGTTTGGAAGTTGCAATTCGGGAGGTAATAAACAATGAATTTGCAACTGCAACAACAAAACAAACATAAAAGAACAAAGAACGCGGAAGAACAATGGACGGCACTCTACTGTAGATTAAGTTGCGACGACGACCTTGCCGGAGACAGCAACAGTATCAAGAATCAGAAGATGTTATTGAAGCAATATGCCGACGAACACCGACTGAAAAACATCCGATACTACGTTGACGACGGTTTTTCGGGCAGCAACTTCGACCGACCTGACTTCAAGAGAATGCTTGCGGACATTGACGACGGACTGATCGCGACGGTTATCGTCAAGGATATGTCCCGTTTTGGCAGAGATCATATTTTAGTGGGATATTACACGAAGTATTATCTGCCCGAAGCGGACGTAAGGTTCATCGCCATCTACGACCAAGTGGACAGCGAAACCAACCCCGACGATGACATCACACCCTTCAAGAATATCCTCAACGAGATGTACGCAAAGGACTGTTCGAGAAAGATACGGGCAGTAGTCAAGGAAAAAGGAAACGCCGGAAAACATCTTACTACCATGCCTCCGCTCGGGTACATCAAAGATCCGGACGATAAAGAGAAATGGATTATCGAAGAGAAAGGAGCGGCAATCGTCAGAGAGATATTCAGTCTGTGTGTCAAAGGATACGGACCGTCGCAGATTGCAAGGATTTTGACTGAACGAGGAATCGACACACCCGTAGTACACTTCCATAAATACAAACTACCCACGTCGTTGAAGTTAAAAGAAGAATCGGAGATATGGAATCCGAAAACGATTGCGGGAATTTTGGAAAATATGGAGTATCTCGGTCATACGGTCAATTTCAAGTTCTATAAGAAATCCTACAAGTCCAAAAGACGTATCAATGTGCCGAAAGAAGACTGGGTCATCTTTGAGAACACGCAGGAGCCGATCATTGACCAAGAAACGTTCGATATTGTTCAAAAGATCAGATAAAGCCGACGTCGCCCGACGGATATGGGCGAAATGAGTGTACTGTCCGGAATGCTTTACTGCGCCGACTGCGGGCAAAAGATGTATCTTTGCCGTTGCTCGACAGTAAAACAGGCGGAATACTTCAACTGTTCTTCGTATCGGAAGAAGAAAAAGCGAACTTGCACGTCCCATCAGATCACGGTCCACGCCGTGACCGAGATGATCAAAAACGATTTGCAATATACCGTCCGCTTTGCAAGCGAGAACAAGGAGCAGTTTGTTTCCGATCTGATGCGCAGAAGCGACGCCAAGTCCAAACGCGAACTGAAAGCGTCTTTGAAAGAGATAGAAGAATCCGAATCGAGAATCAAAACGCTTGATAAGATCATTCAAAGTCTTTACGAAGACAAAGTCGCGGGCAAACTTTCCGAAGAACGCTATATGAAGATGAGCGAGAACTACGAAACAGAACAGCGGTTGTTGACGGACAAGGTATCCGTATTAAAAGCGGATATGGAAAAGTCCAAGAACAAGACCGAAGAAATCATAAAATTCGTTTCTCTCGTGGACAAATACAGCGACTTTAAGGAATTGACGCCTGAGATCCTGCGAGCGTTCATAGACAAGGTGCTGATCTACGAAAAGCAAAAAGTTGACGGACATTACAGGCACACAATCGAAATCATGTACAACTTTGTCGGAGCCGTTGAGATCCCCGACTTCGACTAAAACAAACAAGAGAAAAGGCGTGGCATCACGCCACGCCTAATTCTCAAAGGACAGCCTTACCTAAAAATCCCTAATGGAAGTGCGGTTAATGCCGAACTCGTTTTTTGTGTTTATTTCCTTTCCAAAAAATTTTTTTTATTCAAATTCTTTTATATCTACTACCCTTCTTTCGTTTCTCGCCCTTTCCGCGGCGTAGACCACGAAATGTCCGCTTAGCGAATCTTCTATCGTCGTAGTCGACGAAGAAACAGGCTCGCCCTGAAGAAATCTCACGAGATCCTTCATAATGAAATGATCTCCGCCGTAATGCCCGGTAACCGAGTTGTCGTTACCCTTTAATTTGTTTACTTCGTTTAAGTCGACGATCTCGGTATCGAAAGCGAGTTTCTTTTTGTCGAAATATCTTACCGTTAATTTATTTTCTTCGACGTAACCTATTATCTCGCCCCATTCGCAGACGACGTGGATATGCCTTCCCGCGGAATTTCCCGCCGCGATCATATTCAAAGTCGCTATCGAGCCGTTGTCGAACTCGACCGAAACGCATTGTCTGTCGACTATATCCATTCCCGATCTGTAAACGCACTTGCCGAAATCGTCGGTTTTAAGATATTCGATCTTTTCCTCTTCGGTAATTTCGTCGAGGGGCTTATTTATCCTTATCCAGGTATAAAAAGGTATGAAGTCGTGTTTGAGTTCGAAGTCGTAGGCGTTGAAAGGACATTCTCCTTTTTTGGGGCAATCGTAACAATATTCGGTAGAACCTTCGGGGGCGTTTTTCTCCGAATAAAGGCTCTTCGAACCGAAAGAACTCACGCTTACGGGTTTCGCGCCGTTATTAAGCCAGCAAATAAGATCGGTATCGTGGCAACATTTGGCGAGCAAAAGTCCGCTCCCGCATTCTTTACTACTCTTCCATTTGCCCCTGACGTAAGCGTTGACGAAATGACCGTACCAGACGTGTTCGTTTAATTGAAGGTTTACGACCTTGCCCATTTTCCCGCTTTCTATAATATTTTTGATCTCGCTGTAAAAGGGGGTATATCTCAAAACGTGGCAAACCACTATTTTAGTTCCTTTTTTCTTGGATCTTTCGTAAAGATCTTTGAGTTCGTCGGGAACCGCCGTTATCGGCTTTTCGAGCAGAAGGTCGAAACCTTTGTCTATAAGTTTGGTCGCCGTTATATAATGAAGTTGATCCATCGTCGCGTTGATGACAAAATCGCAATCGATATTCACATTTAAAAATTTGTCGATATCGACAAAAACCTTTTCGTCGGGAAGCGAAAAAGCCTTCTTCGCCGCATTCCTTCTCACCTCTCTCGGATCGACTACCGCGACCACTTCGAGTTCGTCGGGACATTTTAAAGCGTAATCGGAATATCTACTACCTCTGTCGCCGTAACCGACGACCGCGCATTTCAATTTTCTCATATTCGTTCTCCTTATTGTATACTTCGATTATACGCCGTTATTTACCGATTTTCCTCTCTTTTATTATCGAATTTATGTCATTTATTGATATTCCTGAAAAACGTTAAATTTTCGGGTATAAAAAAAGGCGTTTTTAACGCCTTTTTTTAAAAATCGAAGGGATCGTTTTCATCTCCCTTTTTTCTTTTAGAGGAATTGTCCTCTCTTTCCCTCGCGTAATCGTCGAAAGAGCGTTTAGCCGCTTTATCCTCTCTGCGTTTGGTTATGGTTTTTACTCCGAGATAGGCTATATACGCGCCCGCGGCAAAGAATATCGCGCCGAAGATCAGCAGCGAGAAAAAGCCGTTGCCTTCCCTCGAAAAAACTTCGTCCATATCCCGTACGTATATAGAAAAGGTTATGCCTGTCTTTTCCTTGAACTCTTCGAGTTGAGGAACAAGATATGTCTGATCGATATTCATATATTCGGCTTCGTTTTCGAACCGCGGAGAATATTTATCTTCAAACGGGATGTAGAAATTGCTCTTTAAGTCCATATATTCTATCGCTTCTCCCGTTTTGGAAAGAGCCGATCTGAACGCGTTAAGCCCCGAATTCGTATACGCTTTCGGCATTGCGTTGTCGAACTCCCGCCCGTAAAAGGTAGTATCTCCGCCGAACATTGCCGAAATTTCGGAACGAATATTATCTCCGACGATGGATATTTGGTAATAACCGTCTTTTTCGGGTTCGGAACTCGTAAGCAAGACAAACAATATCTCGTTTTCGTCGTCGCCGTAATATTCCGCGTATTTATTCATCGCAAGACTTACGAAAGTTGTTTCGTTGTAATCGATAGAGGTCGAGCGGGGATTTATAAGCCCCGAAAGCCCCAAAACGAATATAAAAATACCCACGCCCATAAAAATGAGCGGCATAAAAACTATTGAAACGATACGGGAGATCAATCCCCCGCCGAAAAAGTAAAATCCTCCTCCGTGATGATGACCGCCGTGATAGCCGCCGCCCCCGCCGGAAAATCCTCCGCCGTGGAAGCCGCCGCCCCCGCCGCCTCCGCCTACGCTCGGCATATATTTACCTCCGTGTTTAAGTCTACGGTATATATTATACCACTTTACGCCTTTTTAGTCAACGATGAAAATACATAAAAGGCGGAATTTCCGTCTTTAAGTCGAAAATCCCGCCTTTTGATCTAACTTATTATTCAGCAAAAATAAGATGACCTTTCAAAATCAGGTAAACGAGGTCGATCACGTTGAGTATCCAGCCCCATCCGACGACGAGGAATAAAACGAACACTACAATGTGAAGAACGCTTTTCGTTTTAAGCATAACCGAAAGCCTTACGAGCAATTCGACTACCCAACCAACGAAAGGAATAATAAGAAGGATAACTTTAAGCAAAGTCGATTGACTGTTAAACCACTTATCAAATTTCATAATACATCTCTCCTTTTTTTATTTCGTAAGAAACCTTACGAATAGATTATACCAAATCGGAAAATTAAAAGCAACTTTTTTTGATCGTTTTAGTATAAACTCTCAAAAATAAGTCAAAAACACTAAGCAAAGGAGTGTTAATATGAATCCGTTTAATGAAACAGCGAAAAAACCCGAAGCCTATCTTGAAAACCTGAAATCTTTATATCCCGCCTCTTACGACAAAAATCAGGCGTCGCCCTACACAAAGGCGCGTATAATTCTCGCCGTGGGCGGAGAATACGAAGCGAATTGGTTTTCGCATCAATCTTTGAGATATATTTCCGACCTCGACTTAAGGAGAGATATTTCTCTCGCGAGATTTATCGAAAAAGAACAACAGCAAAAACTTTCAATGCTCAAACCCGCCGACGAAACCGCCCTCGAAACGACCATCGCTTACGAACAATTAGCCGTCGACCTTACCGCGGAAATGGCGCAGAAAGAAAAAAATTTTCAAGTTAAAAAAGCCCTCGATTTCGCCCTTTTAGAAGATTTCGACCACCTTTACCGTTACGCGGATCTGCTCGATATGGACGACGGTATCCACGCCGAAAGATTGGTGGGCAAATACACCGAAATAATGCCGGGTCGCCCCACTCACGCCCATCACAGGCACCCGTCCGACAACGTAAAGGCGCCTATCGTGGGTAAAGAAAACAATACGCAAACCAATCTTAACACTATGATAATAACGGCGGCGGAACAACAGACGATGAATTATTATATGAATCAGGCTGCGTTTTACAGAAACGACAGGGGAAGAAAACTCTTTGAAGAGATAAGTTTCGTGGAAGAAGAACACGTTACTCAATACGGTTGTTTAATAGATACGAATATGAACTTCTTCGAAAAACTCTTATGGCACGAATACGCCGAATGTTTCGTATATTTTTCCAATTTCTCGACCGAAACCGATTCGCGAATAAAAAAGATATGGGAATTGTGTCTTGAAACCGAGATTTCCCACCTTCATAAAGCGGAAGAACTTCTTAAAAAGTACGCGGGCAAGGATCATCTCGAAGTCATTCCGTCGCCCGACTTCCCGGAGCCTCTCGCCCTTCACGAAAACATCGACTACGTCAGGGAGATCCTCAAAAACACCGTGCAATTCACGGGGGACGGGGAAGATTACGAAAGCGTAAACAACCTCGAAAAAGAACACAGATTTTTCTCCTATAACGGGGTATTTACCGCGCCGATAAAAGAAGAACCCGGCCACAAGGTCATAAAAGACAGAATAGAATCTTGCGGCGAAGATTACAGATACGAGAGGGAAGAAAACCCCGTATTTAAACTCCGCAATCGTAATGACGACGACACCGAGATCGGAATAAATCCCGACGCCGCTCCGTCGACCGCCTTCAAACCCCTTTAAATCATATCCGCTCATTCGTTTTTCCTTATTTCCGCCTCGCGTCAAAACGCGGGCGGTTTTTTTATCCGAATAAACTCCTTTTAACCTAAAACATTCTGCGAAAAACGTCGAATATCCTTTTTGACTCGTTTTTACTCCTCTTTTTGGAAAAATTTTTTCGATTACAGATAAAAACCGCCGTATAAGTCGATTATCACACCGCTCTACTCACGGTAGAGCGACGAATTTTTACTCTACTTACGCTGTTTCGCGCTTTCTATCGCGATAGTAAAATCGTAGAACCTATTTAAGGCGAAAAGGTAGTATAATAAAACGGAAGCGCGGCTTTCGAAAATTTAGTTATCAAGCCGCCGCGATATGACTTAAAATTTTTCGCGAGGTGAATTTATGAAAGAATTTATATTGAGTTGTTGTTCGACGGTCGACCTTACCGACGAATATCTTGCAAACAGAGGAATAGTATACGTCAGTTTTCACTATTCGCTCGGCGACAGGACATATCTCGACGATATGGGAAAGACTATGCCGCTCTCTCATTTTTACAAAGAAATGGTAAACGGCAAAATGACCAAAACGGCGCAAGTCAACGCCGACGAATATTACGCGCATTTCGAAAAGTTCGCGAAAGAAGGAAAAGACGTCGTACACGTTACCCTTTCTTCGGGAATATCGGGAAGTTATAATTCGGCGCTTATTGCAAAAAGACAGATCGAAGAGAAATACCCCGTTAAAATTTACGTCGTCGATTCGCTCGGCGCCTCGTCGGGTTACGGTCTTTTGATGGAATATCTCGCCGACTTGAAAGACGAAGGAAAGTCCGCCGAAGAAATAGCCCTTTGGGCGGAAAAAAACAGGCTTCGTTTTCACCATTGGTTTTTCTCGACCGATCTCACTTTCTACGTCAGAGGCGGAAGGGTATCCAAAGCGTCGGGGTGGTTCGGAACTTTACTTAAAATCTGCCCCCTTCTCAATATGAACGACGAGGGAAAACTTATTCCACGTCATAAAATAAGGGGAAAGAAGAGAGTAAGCGAGGTTATCGTCGAAAAAATGCTCGAACACGCCGAAAACGGCGCCGATTACGACGGAAAATGCTTTATAAGTCATTCCGCCTGCGAAAGCGACGCTATGCTCGTTAAAAAACTCGTCGAAGAAAAAGTTCCAGCCCTTAAAGATAAAGTGAGGGTGTTCGACATAGGCACGACAATAGGAAGTCATACCGGTCCGGGGACCGTCGCCCTCTTTTTCGTCGGAGATCAAAGAACGAGATAAATTTTATGATTTACGAAGCGGAAGCAAATTCTATTTGCTTCCGTTTTTAAAAAGATCGCCTCGCCGATAAACAACGGCGAGGCTTTGATTTAATACACTATATAGAACACTCTGTATTTTCCTTCGTTTACCATTTTGGAAAGGGATCTCGTCATCTTGTTCCTCGTTTCGTCGGGCATCGTTCCCGCGCGGAGATTTATCTCGTCGGCGACGATCTGTCCGAGAGGTCTGCCGAACACGTTTACGTTGGTAAGTCCTACTCCTTCCGCCTGCTCGCGTACGTATTTTACGAACTCCTCGCATTGTCTTTTCGTGCCGGAAAGCGGGCTTATAGTCGTTTTAACGCCGATTTTTATAACGTGGACGCTTTCGGTTTCGGCGGTTATTTTAACGCCGTATCCCGTACCTTTACGAACTATTTCGGGTTCGGAAACCACCGCGTCGGCGTAATCGGGAACGACTATTCCGTACCCTTTTTTCTCCGCTTCTTTTATTCCCTCTTCGATCTTGTCGTATTCTCTCTTCTTTTCGGCGAGTTCGCTCACGACGCTCATCAGTTTATATTCGCCGTCCACGGTTTCTCCGACGGCTTCGCCGATAACGTCGTAAAACAGGCTCTTGTCGGCGCTGAGTAAAACTTTGACCTTTCCCTCTCCCGCTATCACTTCGGTCTTTTCGGGTATGATTTTATCCACCGTCGCGACCGCTTCTTCGAACACTTCGAGATCTTTCATTTTTACCGCTTTTACCGCCGCGAGTTTTACCGCCTCTATTATCTGCCCTACGGTCTTGCTGTCGGGCGGCATCGTTTTCAGCCAATCGGGGAACTCCACGTCAACGGTTTTGAGGGGGAACTCGGTAAGCGCGGCTTCGAATACGGCGGCGAATTTATCTTCTCCGTCGCTTAAAACGTTCATTCTTATCGGTTTTACGCCGTACTTGTCTTCGATCCTTCTCGCAAGCGCCTTACAATCGTCGCTTTCGGGCGAGGCGCTGTTTATTACTACAGCGAAGGGCTTGCCGATCGCCTGTAATTTTTCGATAGTCCTCTCTTCCGCCGCGACGTAATTTTCTCTCGGAATATCCGTGATAGTTCCGTCTGTCGTAACCACTATCCCTATCGTAGAATGCTCTGAGATGACCTTTTCGGTGCCTATCTCGGCGGCGTCGTTGAAGGGCATCGGATCCTGACTCCAAGGCGTTTTTACCATTCTCGGACTGCCGTCTTCTTCGTAACCGATCGATCCGTCGACGATATAGCCGACGCAATCTATAAGCCTTACCCTCGCGGTGGTCTTATCTTTAAATGTTACGTTTATCCCTTCGCCCGGAATAAATTTAGGTTCGGTCGTGGTTATCGTTTTCCCCTCTCCCGAAACGGGCAATTCGTCCGTCGCTATTTTCTTTTTATTCTTGGCGGAAATGTTTGGAAGGACGAAAATTTCCGTAAATCTTCTTATAAACGTCGATTTTCCCGTCCTTACGGGGCCGACCGCCCCGACGTAAATATCACCGTCCGTTCTCTTCGCAATATCCTTGTAAACGTCGTATTTTTCCATTAAAAAAACCTCCCAATCGTAAGACGGAAAAACCATTTGTTCTTACGATACAGTATACGGGAGATTTTCTCTGAATATGACTTTTTATTAAAAAATTATTCGCCGTCGCTTTTTTGCCTTGTGAAAAGCCTTATGGGCGTTCCGTCGAAACCGAAAGATTTTCGCAAAGTATTTTCCAAAAATCTCTTATACGAGAAGTGCATAAGTTCGGAATCGTTGACGAAAAAGATAAAGGTAGGCGGACAAACTCCGTCTTGCGTCGCGTAGTATATTTTGAGCCTTTTTCCGTTTTTCGTAGGCGGTTCGGTCGCCCTCACTGCGTCCATCAAAACTTCGTTTAAGGTACCGGTCGTAATTCTCTTTTGGCAATTCGAATAGACCTCTTCGCAAAGACCGAGAACTTTACTTACCCTCTGACCGAACTTCGCCGAAATATACACAGACTTATAATAATCCATAAACGAAAGTTGATTTTTGAGTTTTTCCTCGAACTCGTTTATAGTGTGAGTGTCCTTTTCTATCTTATCCCATTTATTCATCACTATGACCGACGGTTTGCCCTGTTCGTGAACGTAACCCGCGATCTTTACGTCCTGTTCGGTTATTCCCGCCGAAGCGTCGACGACGATAAGGCAAACGTCCGCCCTTCTTATCGCGCCGAGCGAACGGAGAACGCTGTAATATTCGAGGTCTTCCTCGACCGATCTCTTGCGTCTTATTCCCGCCGTGTCTATAAGAACGTATTTCTTTCCGTCTACGGTTATGGGCGTATCTATCGCGTCGCGCGTGGTTCCCGCTATATCCGACACGATCGTCCTGTCATAACCGAGAAGTTGATTGGTAAGCCTCGACTTTCCCGCGTTCGGCTTGCCCACGATAGCGATTTTAAGCCCCTCTTCTTCCTCTTCCTCGTCGATCCTCGCAAAATCGGCGCATACTTCGTCTAAAAGGTCGCCGATCCCCTGCGACTGCTCCGCCGAGATACCGATAGGTTGACCAAGCCCCAATTCGTAAAAATCGAAGAGGATTTCTTCTTTATAATTATCGAGTTTATTTACGGCGAGAACTATCGGCTTGCCCGATCTGCGGAGCATAGTCGCGACGTCGTAATCCGCCGCCGTAAGCCCCGTTTTCGCGTCGCAGAAAAATATTATCACGTCGGCGCTTTCTATCGCTATATCAGCCTGTTTTTTTATGTGCTGCCACATTTCGTCGCTGGATTTGAGTTCGATCCCGCCCGTATCGACGAGAGTAAAAGTTTTTCCGCACCATTCGGCGTCGCCGTAAAGCCTGTCGCGCGTTACGCCGGGAGTATTTTCGACTATGGATATCCTTTTGCCCGTAACTTTATTGAAAAAAGTAGATTTGCCTACGTTAGGTCTGCCGACAATAGCAACTAACGGTTTACTCATTTTACAACTCCTTTTTGCCGGATAGAGAAGCGAAAAATCCCTCTCCGCTGCCGTCCGATACTATAATTTTTTTGCCCGTTTTTTTCTCCATTTCCCCGACCGTCATTCCGTCGAGGAAAATATCGGACTTCTCCTTCAAAACGTGTTTGGGAAGAACTATATAATCGTAATCTTCCTTAAACCCGTTCGCCGCCTCGACGAGATCGCCGCCCGTCAGAAGCCCCGTGCAATTTACGGTAGAACCGAAAAATTTATTTTCCACGGGTTTTACGAATACTTTAAGTCCGTCGACGTAATTTTCGACTATCCTCGCCATTGCGTCGATAAAAGGATAAGCCGAAGTTCCGACCATTATAAGCATCCTCGCCTTATTTTCCCTCTTTTCGAGGCTTTCTATAAGTTCTTTTTTGAATTTCGCCGTCATTCCGACGCCGTTTTCTATTTGGGGAAACTCCCCGTAAAATTCATAAGGCTCGACGTCTATTCCCGCCCTGAAATAAAACTCGTCGGCGGGCTGAATGAAATTTATTCCGAACTCTTTATTGAGCGACCGTATAAGATCTATGACTTCGAGAGCGTAATCTTTATCGATATCCCTTATTTTCGTGAGATTTTCGCGGAATTTAGTCATTCCGACGGGAACTACCGCCATCGTCCTGACGTTGGGATAAAGTTTAAACAGTTCCCTCGCCGAATATTCGAGTTCTTTGCCGTCGTTATGATCTCTCGCCATAACTATCTGCGTGTTCATAATTATCCCGTTGGCGGCAAAGCGCTTTATATAATCGATAGTTTTATCCGCGAAACGGTTTCTCATCATTTTCTTTCTGAGTTCGCCGTTCATCGTATGCACCGAAATATATAGAGGGCTGAGTTTTAGCCTTATTATCCTCTCGGCGTCCTCTTCGGTTATATTCGTAAGGGTTACGAAATTTCCGCAAAGAAAACTTTGCCTGTAATCGTCGTCTTTGACGTAGAGAGTTTCTCTCATACCCTTCGGCATCTGGTCGACGAAGCAAAATATGCAGTTGTTTCGGCAGGTCCTTATTTCGAGATTGTCGTTTTCGAAAACAAGCCCGAGGCGTTCGTCGTCGTCTTTCTCTATTTCGCAGTCCGACACGTCGCCGTTGGTCTGCTTTACCGTTATTACGAATTTTTCCCTTGCGTCGTAATAGAGATAATCGAGAATATCGACCGCTTTATGATGATCGAACGCTAAAACTTCGTCCCCTTTTTCAAGACCGATCTCTTCGCCTATCCCGCCCCTTTCGACGGTTCTGATTTTTAGCATATTATTTTAAATGGTACTTCTTATTTATAAGTTCGAAAATTTCGTCGGCAGCCTTTTCCGCGCCGAACGGCGGGGCGTTTTTCGCCGCCTCTTTCATCTTTAAAAATTCCTCTCCGCCGTTTAACGCCTTTTTAATAAAGTCGACGCAGGCGGGCGCGGTGAAAATTTTCTTGGTATTTCCTATATTTATATAGTGCTGCGCTATCCTGTCCTCTATATAGTTGGCGCAATGCGTTACTATCGCCGGATGACCGAAGAAAGTCGGCTCCGCGATCCCGTTTCCGCTCTTGCCGAAATAAAGGTCGGCGGCGGCGATATATTCGAGGATATTTTCCAAAAAGCCGAAAACGATCAGATTGGTCTGACCTTTGGTCTTTAACGATGAAAGACTTTTATACACCTCGTCGTTTTTTCCGCATACGGCGACGACGTTTATGGGAAGATCTTCCTCGACAACTTTTTTACAGAGCGACTCCATAAGTCCTATACCGTAAGCGCCGTCCATTACGAGAATGGTGAACCTTTCGTCCAATCCTAATTTTTCTTTTAATTTCGCCTTATCTTTTTCGACCTCGAAAGCCTCTTTTCTTATAGCGAAAGGAACAAGTTTAAAATTGTCTTTGTTAAATCTCCAAAATCTTCTTTTCGCGGTATTGTATCCCTCTATCGCCGAGATCATCGTAAGATCGGAAGGATAGCGGAAACAACCGTTGACGTGAGCGTCGGGAACGTATACGACCGTCAAAGGTCTGTTTTCTTTTATGTGCCTCGCGACGTAATTGGTCGCCCAATGCGTGCTTACAACGACGTCGGGCTTTAAATTTTTCATCGCGACGAGCGAATCCTTATAGCCCTGCTTGTCTATTCCGTTTACCACGAACCAGGTCGAAACGTATGATCCGAAAACGACGTTTAAAAAACTCGTTCCCCAGCCAGTAAACAAATGAGTATTGTAAAGTTTAACTTGATCCGCCATAAAAGTTTCGAATCTTCGCATACTTTCTGTCGCGTTTTCCTTATAGAAATCTGTTCTTACTACCTCGCATAAATCACCGTATTTTTTTTCAAACGCGTCGGCTATGCTTCTTTCGGTCATAATATGCCCGAAACCTGCTTCAACAAACGGGAAAATAACCCTCGGTTTATTCATTTTAATATAATGCTCCTATTTTAATAAAGATATGTTTGATCGTATTATAACATAAATTTTCCTAAAAATCAATAGATTAAAAAAGATTTGTCAAATGAAAGTAAACCCCCTATTTGATTGCAATTTATCCGCGGCGGTGTTATAATTATTTTATAAAGTCGGAGAGAGGAGAAAATATGAACTATACTTATTGCGAAGGAACTCATACGGGCGTAAAATATAAACCGGGAATAACTTTCGGCTATAAAATAGCCGTTCCCGATATTTCCGATCGCGACCTCGGTTTACTCGTAGAACACGACGGTTTAAACCAAGAAAACGCGAACGCCGTATTGGACTTAGCCGAACAGGGGAAAGCCCCTCTCACGATCTATTCCGCGCGAAGCGACCGATATCCGAGCGAAGGGCTTTTAACTCACGCTTATCTTCATTCCCTTCCCGGCGAAAAGAACGCGGGTGCTATCGATATGGACGTAGACGAAAACGACAGGTTGTTCGTCTTGACGACTATGGGCATTCAGTGCGTGAGATCTTTCGGGCTTATCGACGGGATATTGGATCTCCCCGACGACTTCAAGCCTTGCGCCGTCGCCGTTGAAAATTCGGTACTTTACTTAAAAACTTCGAAAGGATATTATTGCAGAAAACTCGTCGTCAGAGAAAACGGAAGAAAATTCGCCGGTTACTACGATTAAAAGGAGAAAAACTATGCGATCTTATATTAACGTAGCCTATGGACAAAAACATTCCAATAAACTCGACGTATTCGTAAATCAAAGGCAAGAAACGGTCGTTTACATACACGGCGGCAGCCTTTCGTCGGGAGATAAAACGGCAGCGAAAGAAATGCGCGAAAAACTGCTTGACAACGGCTATTCCGTGATATCTATAAATTATTCTCTTTACCCCGAAGCAAAATTTCCGGAATTCATCGACGACTGCGCGATCGCCTTGAAATTTATAAAGGACAATATAAAAACCTACGGCTATGGCGAAAAAATATGCGTCGTCGGCGGTTCGGCAGGCGCTTATATTGCGCTTATGCTGTTTTTCGACGAAAGATATTTGGCGAAATACGGATCGTCGTCGGCAGACTTTTACTCTTTTGTTATCGACAGCGCGCAGCCTACGGCGCACTTTAACGTTTTAAAGGAGAGAGGACTTGAAACTTACGCGATAAGAGTAGATGAAACCGCTCCTATATATTTTTTGAAAAATAAGGATTACGGTTCTAAACTCTCGATAATAACTTACGAAGAAGATATGTATTGCAGAAAAGAACAAAACCAAATGTTTGATAAAACTCTGGATTCTTATAATATTCCTCACGATTTTTATCTTCTTAAAGGAACCCATTGTTCGGCGGAACTAAGCGACGAAAAGGGAGAGATCAGAATTATTCCCATAATAGAAAAGGCTTTAACTTAATTCGAAAATCTTTTTAAAACGTAAAATACGGCGCACGAAAATTTCGTACGCCGTAAAAATTTTTATTTTCTTATTCGCCCTTAAACGGCAACAACGCGGCAACTCTCGCGCGCTTGATAGCCGAAGAAAGAAGTCTTTGATGTTTAGCGCAAACGCCGGTCATACGCCTCGGAAGGATCTTGCCCTTCTCGGTAACGTACTTCTTGAGTTTCGCAACGTCTTTATAATCTATTGTCGCAACCTTTTCTACGCAGAAAGCGCAAACCTTTCTTCTCGGCGCCTTTCTGATAGGTTTTTTGGCAACGGTAGTAGTCTTTTCTTCCATTTCAGTTTACTCCTTATAAATTTTAGAACGGTAATTGATCGTCGTCGACTTGTTCGAGAACGGGCTTACTCGTCGCTCTCGGCGCCCTCGGCGCAGACGCGACGGCCTCGTCCTCCGACGAGTCGTTTTGATTACGGACGGAAAGGAACTCAACTTCATTCGCTATAATATCGGTAACCTGACGCTTATTCCCGTCTTTATCCTCGTAACTGCGGTTCTGCAAACTGCCGACGACCGCGACTTTGCTTCCCTTTTTAAGGTATCTGCCGCAATTTTCGGCTTGGGTACGCCAGACCGTGATATTAAAGAAATCGGTCTGTCTTTCGCCGTCGCTTCCGGAATAAGGTCTGTTGACCGCTAAACCGATACGACAAAATACTACGCCGCTTCCCGTTTCCGACATTTCGGGATCTCTCGTTAAATTTCCGATAAGATATACTTTATTCATAAGTTCCTCCGTGTTTCTTTTAAAGTTTGGTTATCATACTTCTCATAACGTTTTCGGAAATACCCATAACTCTGTTCAATTCCTGAACGGCGTTAGGATCGCTTTCGAACGACATGAGAACGTAGAACCCTTCCGACTTGTAGTTGATAGGATAAGCGAGTTTCTTAACTCCCCACTTATCGCTCTTTTCTACTACGCCACCGCTATTTACTACGACGTTTTCGAATTTGGCGATCAGACCGTCTCTTTCTTCGTCGGCGCAAGCAGTATCTAAAATGTAGAGCGCTTCGTACTTGTTCATTTTTTTACCTCCCGGACTTATTCGGCTTGACGGACTATCGCCGCAAGCAAGGTATTATAAGCATAATAACGCTTATACTTTTTAAATTATACAAATTTTTATAAATATTGTCAAGCGTTTTTAAACGATTTGCGGGGCAAAATCGCCCCGCAAACGTTTATTTTTTAAGGATTGACCGTAATTCCGCTGGTCGCAGCGCCCATACAATTCATAACTTCGTCCATCGTAAGAGATTTCCAGAATTTTTCGACGCTACTTGCAGCCGCCGCTTTATCCTGAACGTCTTGACTGAATCTGTCGCGGTAATTGTCGCTTCTCGCCATATCGTATATGGTCCCGAAGTTGTCGTTCATATCAGAACTGTCTATGACGCCGCAATCCGCAAGTTTTCCGAGCGTCGCCTTGTTCATACTCGATTTCAAAGCGGAATCGATATTAGAAAGGCTTACGCCGTCGTAACCGGTTTCAACTTCCGTCGTATCGGGATCGTCGTATCCTTCGAGTATAGATATCGGCGACGTCGCCTCGAACAAGGATGCGTCTAATATTTCGGCGCTTCTGAGTTCGGTAAGGCTCTTGTTCTTTATAAGAGTCGTCATATGTCCGGGAAGATCGCCGAGTTTCCAATCCTCGTCAAGTAAACTTACGAATCCCGTAGTCGGCATTTCTTTAATTCCGTCGTTATCATCGTCTTTACCGAAAATATCGAGGACGGTCATAGTTTCTTGAAGTTTAGATATAAGTCTATCCGAGAAGTCTTCAGTCGAAAGGTCGGCAACAGTAAAGTCTGCCATACATGCGATCATATTCGACGGCTGATTATCGGAAGAATCATACCATTTTCCGTCGTTTCTCTTGGTGTAACCCATAACCTTACCCAAGGAAATACCATTGATTTCGGAGGTCAGATTATTGAGAGGCGTATCTTTAAGGAGTTTAACGATCGCAGGCGAATTATCGTCAACGGTTATTACGTCGCCGAGTTTAAGAGAAGAAATCTTATCCTGAATATCGACTTCACCGTTTAATATCTCTCCGAGCGGAGTCATCGCTATAACGCCCTGCGCTCCGGTAACGATAGACATCTTAGTTCCGCTACCGTAATCTTTACCGTTTACGCTATCCTCTTCGAGCCATGTATTTACTTTTCTACCCCATACGCCGTGAGAAGGTCTGACAACGTAATAATACTCTTCGGTATTGCTCTTATAGAATATTTCGCCGTTTTCTTTATAATACACCCCGGCGGAACTATCTTTTTCAAGATAATCGCCGCTTTCCGAAGATAGATAATATCCGTTATCTTCCGGCTCATCACTTGCCGGCGTTTCTTTTATGTAGACTTGCGTTTTCTTCATAAGTTCGCCGACGTAAAGATCTCCTAAGATGTCGTTGATATCGAATCTGCCCTCTAAAACGTCGTTCATCTCAACGCTCGCTATTCTCTGATCGAGAACGTCTGCTACGACCAAAACGCCGTTTCTTTCTTTCATCCACTTATTGAGCGACTCATCGTAAGTATAACCCATTATATCGCCGAGACCTAAGCCGTCGAATACGGTGTGAAGGTTGATACCGTTTTGAATGGTGTCTTTAAGTATGATAGTATAAAGTCTTACAAGGAGAGGACTCGTTTCTCTGTTGGCTTCCGTATCGATGTCCTTATACCAATAATCGATGACTTCGTCCTCTCCTACGGTCTTATAAACTGCGGTATAACTCATCGCTTCGCCGAGGCTTATATCGCCGAGGATCTCGCCTATCATATCGTCGGATCTTATCACGGATACGACAGACTTGCCTACGAGGTTCGCTTCTATTCCCTTCGCTTCTTTACCGTCTTTGACCCACTTGTTTTCAGCGGTCAATTCGTAACCCATAAGTTCTCCGAAGGTGGTTTCTCCCAAAACGGTAGTAAGTAAGTCGTCGGAATTTATAAGGTCGTTTATTGTAAGTTTGACGAGATTTTTCTCTATTCCGCTCGCCGCGACTCCGTTCTTTCTCCAAACGCCGTCATCGCCGAGTTCGTATTCGAGAATATCTCCGATATACACGCCTCCGAAAATCTCCATAAGATCGACGTCTTGATCTATTATCTGAGCGACGGTTATTTCGTAAAGTTTTCCGAATACCACGTTAGGCAAGTTGCCTCTTACAGATATCTCCTCGTCGTCCGCGTCGTACCAGACTCCTTCGGTCTTATGATAGCCGAACAATTCTCCGACGAGAATATCTCCGAATTTATCGTAAACTATCGCGCCGACTATATCGTCCGAATTATCGTAAATATCGCCTATGGTTATATCGTTGAACAATCTCTCGATTATTCTGACGTAAGCGCCTTCCGCCGTCCATACTCCGTTTTCGTCCTCGGTTACTACGCAATTACTTGCTTCGAGCGTATCTACGAGGTAACTTCCGACGACCATACCTATGGTCAATTTGAAGTAATGTTCGTCCACAAGATCGAGGATACCGTCAAATCCGCCTCTTACCGCGGTATAAACTTCGGAAATCGGAATATTTAAGGTTTCATTGACTACCCATTTGAGATTATCGTCGAGTTTATACTTTCCGTTAGCCTCGTAGTTTTCATAAGCGTATCCGTTTACGTTTATTCCGAGAGGATCGGGGATCTTTCTCAACAAATCGTATACGAAGTCGCCGACGAGCATCGTGAAGTATTTATCTTCGATAAACGATACGATACCGCTTAATCCGCCTCTTACCGCGGTATAGATCTCTCTGATCCTGAGATTGAGAGTTTTGTCCATTACCGCCTTGAAGTTGGCGTTCAACGCGTACGCTCCGTTTTCTTCAAAGTTCTCGAACGCGTAGCCGGTAACGTTCAGTCCTACCGCCGACGGAACTTTACGAAGCAGATCGTAAGTATAATCTCCGACGTAAGTATCGAAATAATTGTCGCTTATAAAGTCTACTATTCCGCTCTTGCCGTTTCTTACCGCTTGGTAAATATCCCTTATTCTATGATTGAGAACTATTTCGAGTATGGTCTTGAAGTTTGCGTTTAAGGTATATCTTCCGTTATCTTCGAAGTTCTCGAACGCGTAACCGGTAACGTTCAGTCCTACCGCCGACGGGACTTTACGAAGCAGATCGTAAGTATAATCTCCGACGTAAGTATCGAAATATTTATCGCTTACAAAGCCCGCTATTCCGCTCATTCCGCCCTTTAACGCGTCCCAAATCTCCTGCAAGGTAACGTTGAAGGTAATATCGAGTATCCTCTTGAAGTTCTTATCGGTAACGTATTCCCCGCCGTTTGCCTCGACGTTCTCGAACGCGTAACCCTCTAAACCTACGAATTTGACGAATTTACTTATAAGATCGTAAGTAAGATCGCCTACTTTAAGCGTAAGATAGGTTTCGGACATAAACTCTCCGAAATCGCCGAAGCCGTCGACTATCTCGTTAAGCGTAAGGTTGAAAGTCATTTCGAAGAATGTCTTTAACGACGCGGTCATTACGAATTTTCCTTCGTTCGCGACCACGTTGGTTTCAGCGTCGGTAGTTATTCCGAGATCGAGCGCGTCGTTTAAGTATCTCCTCGTAAGGTCGTAAGTGAAATCGCCTACCGTAAGATCAAAGTAAGTATCTTTGAACCATCCGGGCAGGTTCGTAATATTATCGAGTATTTCACCTACGGTAATATTAAACGTCCTTTCAACGACTCTCGCGAAACTTCCCGTTACGTCGTATCCGTCCTCTCTGTTTCCGCTTGCGCTCGTGTCGAAATCGGCAAGCGCGTTATTATACGGCTCCGCGAGGAATTCGCCCAAACGATACGCTCCTACCATCTCCTTGACCTGATCGGGATAAAGGAGCGCGTAAATGGTTCCGCCGACAGCCATAAGAATAAACTTAACGCTTATCTTGTCTATGGTATTAAGCGGCTCGCTTACGGCTTCGCCATTGTCATACCATTGTCCTTCCTCTTTGTCGTAAGTTTTATTCGCAAAATCTCCGACGTAGATCTCTTCGGTGAAATCGAGGATATAATCGACGATATCTATTCCGATAAACTCGGGAGCCGGCGAAGATATTTCGCCCACAGCAATACCCGTCGTTTCCGCGATCTTAAGCGCGAGAAGTTTCTCTATTCCGTTATTGTCGTATTCCACGAGGTCGCTGACGTAATCGTCGAGCGTTCTGTCGGTAAATATGCCGCTGACAGTCTTATAAACTCCGCTGTTGGTTCCGTTATCCGCAAATTCTTTTACATAATCCAAAACGTCGTTTATTTGAATTTCGAATAAGTCGCTCAGAATAAGTTTATAAGGTTCTCCGTCCTCGTGTACCCAGACTTTATTATCCTCGTCGTACTTAGCCGTTTCGATTATATCGAACAAGCCGCCGAAATAGATATCGCCCAAAAGTTCCACGAGATAATCTTCTCTGTCCTCGCTTAAAATTCCGACGACGAAATCGTAAACTTCTTCTTCGCAAATTCCTCTGAATACCGACTTCTCTTTTACAAGCGGTATCTCTTCCAGATATCTTCCGAAAGTCTTAGTTTCGCCGAAGATCTCTTTAGTCGCGAAGATCACTCTATCCGTAAGTTCGCCTTCGAAATCTACTATATTTAAGATATTGCCCACCGTTACGTCGAGCATATCACTCAAAATAAGGAGCGTATCTTCGCCGTTGAACGTCCAAGGCGTTCCTTCTTCAAGATCGAGGAATATCTGTCCTAAGTAACCAAGTTTAACGTCTTCAAACAGGCTCTTCAAGTATTCTACTCTGTCTTCGCCCATTACCTCTTCTACGAAGTGGTAGACGGTTTGGTCAAGCAACTTTTCAAGAACTTTAATATTACGAACGTTTTCGACTTCTACATAGTCGTAGAACTTTCTCGTATTATCCGCTATCTTTTCTACCGCAAGAAGTATTCTGTCCGTAAGTTCGCCGTCGTATTCGACTACGTCAAGGATATCTCCTACCGTTACGTCGAGAACGTCGCTTACTATGAGTAATACGTCATCTCCGTTAAACGTCCAAGGCTCACCCTCTTCCATATCGAGGAATATCTGTCCTAAATAGCCGAGTTTAACGTCTTCAAACAGGCTCTTCAAATATTCTATTCTGTCGTCGCCCAT